>JBEBHI010000170.1:0-7111 GCA_040080935.1 Terricaulis sp. | reverse complement strand
AGCGCGAACTTGCACATGAATGCGAAGGCGCCGCCGACAGCTGCCGTTGCGGCGCCCGCGACAGCGCCGGCCATGAACGCTGCAATGGCGGATGCGAATGCGATGAGGCCCAGGATACCGTGGCCGGAATTCATCACGTGCTTCACCAACCGCTCTGCGCGGCCAGCGTCGAATTGCTTGAACGCCACTGGCGCGAGCACGAATGAAAAAAGCGCAATCCAACCCAGCGAAGCGCCGGCGAGAATGATTGCGGTTGCTTGAGCGATAGGTTCCATGCCCGACGCCTAGCATGAGTCGCCTCGGAGGCGTGTAACGTTGCCCGAGCACGCGGATCGTTGCGATGTCGCGCCGATCTTTTGCCTGCGCAATTCGAACTCTTTGAGCACGCGTTAACCGCGGATTGAGACCATCTGGTCCGTCTGACTTTGGAATCTGCTTATGCCCGCCAAACGCCTGAAATGGGCGACCAAGTTGGCTTACCTTGAGGTGCTGCGGCGCTTGCCCGACGCGGCGGCCGTCAGCCTTGATTATTTCCGCGTGTTTGGGCGGTTTCCGAATCTCGCGAACCCGCAGCTGTTCACCGAGAAAATGCAGTATCTGAAGTTGCAGGATCGCGATCCACGCACGCCGCCGCTTGTCGATAAAGTGCAAGTGAAGAATTTCGTCGCCAACTCGATCGGAGAGGAGTGGCTCATCCCGACGCTTTGGCATGGCGAACATCTGACACAGGAAATTCTGAGCGACGTGCCGATGCCGGCAGTGGTGAAAGCCAATCACTCAAGCGCACAGGTGAAGTTCGTCACCGCCAATTCGAATTTGAGTTCGGTTGCGCAGGAGGCGAACGGTTGGCTGAACTACGATCACCACGTCGTTCACCGCGAGTGGGCGTACGGCAACGTGAAACGTCAGCTTTTGATCGAGCCGTTCATCGGCGAAGATCGCGCGCCCGACGACTACAAATTCTGGGTGTTCGATGGCGTGGTGCGTTTCATTCAAGTCGATCACGAACGCTTCAGCAAACACACGCGCCAATTCTATTCGCCATCCTGGAACCGGCTCGATCTGAAGATGAACTATCCGGACGCACCAGCTAACGTGCCGGAGCCGGCGCATCTTGAATTCATGCTGGAAGCCGCATCGAAACTTGCTGACGGCTTTCGCTTCGTGCGTGTCGATCTCTACGATACGCCGCAAAGGCCGCTGTTCGGGGAGATGACGTTCTCTCCAGAGGCTGGGCTCTGCCGTTTCGAACCCGCGGGGTTCGATCTCGAGCTCGGAGAAAGTTGGTTGTATCCAGAGGCAACCAACGAAGTGGCGCAACTCCGTTCGTTCGCCGACGCGTTTAAGCTGCGGGAAGACGAATGATCGGCCCGTTGCTCGTCTACCTGCTATGCGTGGTGACGTGCGCGACGTGCACGTTTTTGATGACGCGCGCTTGGCGGCGGACAGGTACGCGTTTGCTGTTTTGGTGCGCGCTCTGTTTTTTCTTTCTGACGATCAACAGCATTCTCGTCGTGATCGACGTGATCCCGACGCCAGAAACTAATCTGCTTGCGTACCGCCAGATTGCCTCGCTTGCGGCAGTGGCCGTGCTCATTCACGGCTTCATGTGGGAGATTAAGTGAGTGTTTCCGCACTCTGACTTCTTCGCCGGCATGATCACGATGGGCTACCTCGTAGCCTCTGCGTTCTTCTTGCGGTTTTGGGTGCGCACATCGGAGGCGCTTTTTATCGCGTTCTCGGTTGCGTTCCTGTTGCTGGCGATAAGCTCGGCGCTGACAGCACTGCTGTCGCTGCCCTTTGAAGAGCGTTCCTGGCTATACTTGATCCGGCTGGCCGCCTTCGTTCTGTTGATCGCCGCCATTCTTGGTAAGAATTTCCGCAAATAGTCGATTGTCAGCGTGCCGTCGCCCGCCCATGTGAGCGGGATGCCAAGCTACGCCTTCGAAACGGTGGATGTGTTCACTGATCAGCGCTTCGGCGGCAATCCGCTCGCGGTGTTCAAAGATGCACGCGGGTTGTCGGCTGACGAAATGCAAAAACTTGCGTTCGAGTTTAACTTGAGCGAAACGACGTTTGTCCTGCGGGCGGAAGATTCCGCTAACACGGCGCGCGTGCGCATTTTCAATCGCACCACCGAAATGGCGTTCGCAGGTCATCCGAGTATCGGCACAGCTTATGTGATGGCGCGCGCAGGTCTGGCGCTGGGCAATGATCTGCGGCTTGAAGTGCCAGCTGGTATCGTCGCGGTTGAACTTGAGCGCGACGCGAAAGGCGAGGTGAGCGGCGGCAAGATCACAGCGCCGCAACCGCTTTCTACCGGTCCGGCGTTTTCGCCCGAATTAATCGCGCAATGCCTTGGCCTTGCGCCAGCGGACGTCATCGCTGAAACGCACGCGCCAATGATTGCCTCGATGGGCAATCCTTACGTGTTTGCCGAAGTTCATCGCGACGCCGTTGGCCGCTGCACGCCGGACATCGCTGCCTTCCGGCGCGCGCACGCGAGCCGCGACGATCTCGGCAACCGGTTTTCGATCTTTGTCTACGCGCGCGACGGCGCCAACATTCACGCGCGCATGTTCGCGCCACTGTCGGGGACGTGGGAGGATCCCGCCACCGGCAGCGCCAACGCGCCGTTAGCTGGGCTCTTGTTGCAGCACAGCACAGCCGATGCGGTGGCGTTCACGGTGCGGCAGGGCGAAGAAATGGGCCGGGCCAAGCCTGTTGCGCATCAGCGCCGCACGCAGTGGCGATGCCATAACTGCGACCGTCGCGGGCCAATGTGTGCCTGTTTTCCGCGGCGAGGCGGAGCTCTGAGGCCCGCCCCACGGCGCTTAGCGGATGACGCCCGCGCCGCCGCCTGCTAGCGGTACGCCATAAAATTCGAGGGACGCCCTTCATGACTTATGCAGCGATCACAGGCTGGGGCAAATGCATGCCGCCGGCCACGCTCACCAACGCCGATCTCTCCACGTTCTTGGATACGAACGACGAATGGATCGTGTCGCGCACCGGCATGAAAGAGCGCCGCGTCTCGCACGTGACCGCGAGCGAGATGGCGATCATTGCCGCCAAGCGCGCGCTCGCGTGCGCGGGTCTTGATGCGAAGGACGTTGATCTCATCGTCTATGGCAGCTGCAGCAATGACGAGCAGGTGCCGAACTCAAGCTCCGGCGTGCAAGCAGCCATTGGCGCGACCAAGGCTGCGTCGATGGATGTCAACACGGCGTGCACGAGCTTTCTCTATGCGCTCTCCACCGCCACGGCGATGATCCGCACGGGCGTCGTGAGGAATGCGATCGTCATCGGCGTCGAATGGATCTCGCCGTTCATGGATTGGGAAAACCGCAACGTCGCGGTTTTGTTCGGCGATGGTTGCGCGGCTGTTGTTGTGCAGGCGAGCGATAAGCAAGAGGGCGTGCTTGGCGAACAACTCGGCTGCATCGCTGAAGCGCGTCAGACCTTGCGCGTGCGCGGGATGGGTACGGCGTACGTCAATCGCGGCATCACCATGGGCGACACCGAATGGGATTTCGACGGGCCGGAGATTTTCAAGCGCGCCGTGAACGGCATGGTGCAAGCGAGCCAAGCCGTCCTCGCCAAATGCGGCGTGACGCCCGACGACATTGACCTCGTCGTCCCGCACCAAGCCAATATGCGAATCATCGAAGCTGTCGTGACACGGAGCGGCGTGCCGATGGATAAGGTCATGCTCACGGTCGAGCGCTACGGCAATATGAGTGCCGCCACCGTGCCGGTGGCGCTTGCCGAGGCGCTGGAAGAGGGACGCGTGAAGCCCGGCGCGCTCATCCTGATGCCCGCGTTTGGGGCAGGTCTCACTGTCTGCGCGCACCTCGTGCGCTGGGGCGGTCGCGTGACACCGCTTGGCACGACCGATGCGGACCTGCCTGCAAACAAGCGCACCGCGCTCGATATTATCAATGCTATCCGAAGCGGCAAAACCAACGCCAAGGAGCGGTCTGGCGAAGGGTTGCGGAATTTGAAGTTCGTCGAGCAACTCTAAACGCGCTCGATGTGAACCGACACACGGCGACACACGTAAGCCCGATACCTGGAGGGCCGCGCTGTGACTTCGCCTGCAATCGTTTGGCTGCGTGACGATCTCAGGATCGCCGACAACCCAGCGCTCGCGGCCGCCGTCGCGAGCAAGCGGCCGCTGATCGTTCTCTTTGTCTTGGATGATGAGACGCCCGGTCGTTGGCGTATCGGCGGCGCCTCGCGCTGGTGGCTACATCACAGCCTTCAGGCGCTTGCGCGCGATGTCGAGAAGAAGGGCGCGACGCTTACGCTGCGCCGCGGGCGCGCTGATGAGAGTGTGCTGGACCTGGTGCGCGAGGCTGGCGTCAGCGCGGTATTTTGGAATCGCTGTTACGAGCCGCACGCTATCGCGCGCGATAAGGCGCTGAAGGAAGAGCTGATCGCAAAGGGCGTAGAAGCGACGAGCTTTAGTGGCGCGCTCATGAACGAGCCGTGGACGGTCAAGACCAAGACCGGCGATCCGTTCAAGGTGTTCACGCCGTTCTGGCGCGCGTGCTTGCAGCTGGAGGTGCGAGACCTAGCGCCTGCGCCAAAGAAGATCGAAGGCTTCGAGAAGCCGTTGGCGAGCGACAAGCTTGCTGACTGGCACTTGCTGCCATCGCGTCCGAATTGGGCGAAGGGTTTTGGCCCCGCTTGGACGCCAGGAGAGGCGGGCGCCAAGCGCGCGCTCAATGCGTTCATTGAGGATCGCCTTGAGCGCTATTCTGACGGACGTGATTTGCTCGGCATCGACGGTACGTCGCGGCTTTCGCCGCATTTGCACTTCGGGGAGATATCGCCGGTGCAAGTACGTCGCGCGGTTGAGGCGGCGGCGATGCACGAACCCAGATTGCAGCGCGGCGCAGACAAATTCCTGGCAGAGCTAGGTTGGCGCGATTTTTCGGCGAACCTGTTGTTTCACTGGCCGACTTTGCCCGAAGCGAATTGGCGCGCTCAGTTCGACGCTTTCACTTGGAACGATGATGACGCGGCCTTTGTCGCGTGGACCAAGGCCAAGACCGGCTATCCGGTTGTCGATGCCGCCATGCGTGAATTGTGGGTCACAGGCTACATGCACAATCGTGCACGCATGATCGCGGCGTCATTTCTGATCAAACATCTCCTGATCGATTGGCGCCGTGGCGAAGAGTGGTTCTGGGACACGTTGGTGGATGCTGATCTCGGCAACAATGCTGCGTCATGGCAGTGGGTTGCCGGGTCCGGCGCGGACGCGTCTCCGTACTTTCGGATCTTCAATCCAGTGACGCAGGGCGAGCGGTATGATGCCGATGGCGCTTACGTTCGGCGTTGGGTTCCAGAGCTGGCGAAATTGCCGGACGATGTGATCCACAGTCCCTGGGCGGCGCCCGCGGATGTATTGGCCAAGGCAGGCGTTGAACTCGGCGTCACTTACCCCGAGCCGATCGTCGATCACGCGGCTGCGCGTCAGCGCGCACTTGCGGCGTTTGCTGCTTTGCCCAAGGGCTAGGGTTATCCCCAAAGGCTGGCTCTATAGGTCCCTATAGAAAATCCAATTGGGACTTCTTCCCCTGAGGGGCTATCGACGCTGCCATAGGAGGACTGTTTCCAATGGCCGACGGAACATCTGAATCAAAATGCCCAGTCTCGCATGGTCGCGGGCGTCAAAACGTTGATTGGTGGCCGAACCAGCTCAACGTCAGCGTGCTGCATCAGAACACGCCTGAATCCAACCCGATGGGTGCCGGTTTCAACTATGCCAAAGAATTCGAGAGCCTCGATCTCGATGCGGTGATCAAGGATCTCCGCGCGCTGATGACCGACAGCCAATCGTGGTGGCCCGCCGACTACGGCCATTACGGCCCGTTCTTCATTCGTATGGCCTGGCACGCTGCCGGCACGTACCGCGTTGGCGATGGCCGTGGCGGTGGTGGCCGTGGTCAACAGCGCTTCGCGCCGCTGAACTCGTGGCCGGACAACGGAAACCTCGACAAGGCGCGCCGTCTGCTCTGGCCGATCAAACAGAAGTACGGCGCAAAGCTCTCATGGGCCGATCTGCTCATCCTCACCGGCAACGTCGCGATTGAATCGATGGGTGGCCCGGTGTTCGGCTTCGGCGGCGGCCGCGCCGACGTGTGGGAGCCGGAGAACCATGTGAACTGGGGCGCTGAAGAAGCGTGGCTCGCGGATTCGAAGGGTCCAAACAGCCGCTACTCAGGCGATCGCGAACTCGCTGGCAATCTCGGCGCCGTGCAGATGGGCCTGATCTACGTCAACCCGCAGGGCCCGGACGGCAATCCTGATCCGGTCGCTTCGGCGCGCGACATCCGCGAAACCTTCGCGCGTATGGCCATGAACGACGAAGAAACCGTCGCGCTCGTCGCTGGCGGGCACACATTCGGCAAAGCGCACGGCGCAGGTCCCGATAGCCACGTCGGCAAAGAGCCGGAAGGCAACGACATCGAGCACCAAGGTCTCGGCTGGCTCTCGACGTTCGAGAGCGGCATCGCCGGTCACACGATCACCTCCGGTATCGAAGGCGCGTGGAAGAAGAACCCGACGAAGTGGGACAACGGCTATCTCGACACGCTGTTCGGCTTCGAGTGGGAACTGACCAAGTCGCCGGCAGGTGCGCACCAGTGGAAGCCGAAGGGCGACGCCGGCCGCGATGTCGAAGATGCGTTCGACAAGTCGAAGAAGCACCAGCCGATGATGACCACGGCCGACTTGGCGCTGCGTTTCGATCCTGAATACGAAAAGATCGCGCGCCGCTTCCATAAGAACCCGGCCGAGTTCGCGGATGCGTTCTCGCGTGCGTGGTTCAAGCTCACGCACCGCGATATGGGCCCGAAGGTTCTCTACAAGGGCAAGTACGTCCCGAAAGAGACGCTGATCTGGCAAGACCCGATCTCGGGCCCGAAGTCGACGATCAGCCCCGCTGATGTTGATGGCTTGAAGGCGAAGATCCTCGCGTCTGGCTTGTCGACGCGCGAACTGATCGAAACGGCGTGGGCTTCGGCTTCGTCGTATCGCGGTTCGGATCGTCGCGGCGGCGCCAATGGCGCGCGTATTCGCTTGGCGCCGATGAAGGATT
>JBEBHI010000025.1:0-25471 GCA_040080935.1 Terricaulis sp. | reverse complement strand
CGACATGATGGACTTGGCTTTTACCGGACACGCGACGACCCCATTTGATTCTGCTCTAGTCGAACCTGAAAGAGTTGCGGGCGTGTGAACGAATGATCGGCTGGGCTGTCTCTCCTGGGCTGACCGACTACGAAACCGCTGTTGCGGCGATGGAAGCGCGTGCGGCGGCCATTGCGAATGGCGAAGCTGGCGAGCTTGTTTGGCTCCTGGAACATCCTCCCCTCTACACCGCAGGCGTGAGTTCGAAGGATTCGGACTTGCTGGCGCCGGATCGGTTTCCGGTGTTTCGCACCGGGCGCGGCGGGCAATTCACCTATCACGGCCCAGGCCAACGCGTTGCGTACGTGATGCTCGATCTGCGCGAGCGCGGGCGCGACGTGACCAAGTTCGTGCAGAACCTTGAGCACTGGATCATCGGCGCGCTGGCGGACTTCAACGTCAAAGGCGAAATCCGCGACGGGCGCGTTGGTGTTTGGGTTGAACGCAAAGGGCCGGGCTGGGCGCGCGAGGATAAGATTGCCGCCATCGGCGTGCGTTTGCGCAAATGGATAAGTTTTCACGGCATCGCGTTCAACGTTGAACCGAACTTGGAACACTTCTCCGGCATCACGCCGTGCGGAATTTCAGCACCGCAGTTTGGCGTGACGAGCTTGGTTGATCTTGGGCTTCCCGTGACGATGAGTGACGCGGATGCAGCGTTGCGCACTTCGTTCGAACGCGTGTTCGGCACTACGGAACCTGCGCAACCACCGGCATAGGCCGCCAGAGATAATTGCATCCAAACGCACGTACGCCGACATCTCTCCAGCAAGACGACGGAGAGAAGAATGAACGCGCCAGCAGACAGAACCGCCAAACGCATCAGCGTTCAGGAATGGTTCGCACGCTATGGCGCGCTTGATCTTCTCAAGCGCGCACAGCAGCCGGCTCAGCCGCTGATGTACGCACCGGCGGATCGTATCGCGGTCCGCGCCTAGCGCGGGTTGCAACCCCTCCGTGAGTAAAGTCCCTAAGGCGCGTCCCAATCGACGCGCCTTTTTCTTTGCGCCATCGAATTGAGACCGCAGATGGTCGCTGCGCGTGGCGCAGTACGGATACGCGCGCCGCTATAGGCTGGCGCATGGCCATCACTGATTCCCAGACCCTGATCGAACCGCGCCTCGGTTGGATGAACACTCAGACGGTTTCTGAAGTCGTCGCCAATGTGCGCGCGGGCACGGTTTCTCGCACTGGCTACACGGCGGTGATGGCGTTCATCTCGCTCGCTTTGTTGCCGGCTTGGCTTGCGGGCGTGTGGCTTGCATTCATCGTGGTTTGGGAATTGGCGGCGCGGCCATTCCTCGAAAACAAACTCGCCCTGCCCGCGGCCAAGCGCTCGGAGGCAGAGGGCTTTGGTTGGCTAGCTGCGATCAACGTTATCGGCGCGACCGTCTATACGATTTACCCGGTCGCGATCTGGACCACGGGCGAAGCGATGGGGATGGTGCTGGCGACCGCATGGATTTGCGGGTCGGCGAACCACTTGTTCGTGTACTTCTCCGCCAATCGTTGGCTGCTGCTGTCCTGCGTCGTGCCGCTCGCAGTGCTCTCGCTCGGCGCCCCGCTGGTGACGACGGGGATCAGCCTCGAAACAGCCATCGCCATATCGAGCTTGGGCGCACTGATGCTGGCAGCAGGCATGTTCGGCTTTGACCGGCGCGTGCTGCTCGGCAATCTGGCCAAACACGAAGCCGCCCGCACGACCGCGGAACAGGCCAATACTGCGAAGTCTCAGTTTCTCGCGACCATGAGCCACGAGCTGCGTTCGCCGCTGAACGCCGTCATCGGCTACGCGGAATTGATCGAGGAAGAATCCGAGCGCGGGCCGATCGCGGAAGACGCGACGAAGATCAGAACGTCAGCGCGCCAGTTGCTTGGCGTCATTGATGTGATCCTCGATATCTCGAAGCTTGAGACGGGATCGATCGAGCTGCGGCGCGAACGCGGACCGGTCTCGGCGGTGCTACAGCAATTGCGCGAGGCCGCGCTGCCGCTCGCCATGGCGAACAACAATACGGTGACGATCAACGAGACAAGCGCGCTGGGCGAAGCTGAGATCGATCACATGCGCCTCCACCAATCACTGATGCAGCTCATCTCGAATGCCGCGAAATTTACGCAAGACGGCGAGATCCGCATTTCGGCACGGCGCGATGCGATGGGCATACACGATCGCCTGGTGTTCAGCGTCAGCGACACAGGCCCCGGCATTTCACCCGAGGATCAAGCACGGATCTTTGAGCCGTTTGTGCAGGGCGAGAGTGGGCCACGTCGCAGCGACGGCACCGGGCTTGGGCTGACTTTGGTGCGCCGTCTGGCGAGGCTCATGGGCGGCGACGTTCGCTGCGAAAGCGCATCCGGAAAAGGCTCCACTTTCACCCTTTGGATCGACGCCGGTCCGAGCCTCTGAAGCTTTTCGACAGTCGGCTGCGTCCAAAACCGAACCGGCCTGCATCTGTGTCAGCAATGGGGCGAAGCCCTGGCTATGGAGCTGACTGACATGGATGAAGGCATCTTCGTTGTTTTCACTTTTTTCGGATTTCTCGCCGCGATTATCCTGGTGCCGACATTGGCCCGGGAGCGCACCAAGCGCTCGGCGCACGATCTGGTTTCGCAGGCAATGGCGCGCGGCCAGCAGGTCGATCCGGGCCTTGTGCAGCAACTGACGCAGAACCTGCTCGATGAGGGCAACCGCGCCCGCAAAACCCTGGGCAACGCGGTTGTGCTGCTGGCGCTGGCGGGTGGCTTTGTGGCCGCCGGTTACGTGATCAACGGCTTCGACGAAGGCGGCGATGGCCAGCACGCAATGTGGATCCCGGCCGTCATCCTGGGTTCGGTTGGCACAGCCTTCCTGCTGCTCTCGATCGTCGACTACGCCACCAAGCGCCGTAACCCGAACTAAGCTCACCTAAACGACCGTATCGGCCAGAGGCGCCTCCCCGCCTCTGGCCTTTCGCGTTTCGGGCCAATCACCAAATCTCCGCATTTCCGCACCGTTGGCGCCTTGGCGGACCGCTCTTATCAAGGCGTAGCGGGCGGTGGAGCGGCGATGCGCGGCTGGAAAACCTGGGTGATGTTGGCGGCGCTGGCGCTGAGCGCTGGCGCGCCAGCGCACGCAGACGCACCCGAGAACGCTCCCAGCAGCGAATGGGTGCAAGTGACGCCCGCGCCGACGCGGCTCGACGGGCGCCTTTACGAAGCAACATGCTCGCACGCGGCCGGCACCGATCCGGCGTATCGGTTTTGGTTTCGACGCGGCACAGGCGATGGCTTGGTCGTCTTCTTCGATGGCGGAGGTGCGTGCTGGGATGACGTCACCTGTGCGATCCCACGCCGGCGCGACGCAGACCGCGATGATGACGGCTTCTACAAAGCCGAACTCATCCCGACCGACAATCCAAACCGCTTCAGCGGCATTTTCGATCTGAACAATCCGCGCAATCCGGTGCGCGATTGGAGCTTCGTGTACGTGCCCTATTGCACCGGCGATGTGCACTCGGGCTCCAACACCGCGCACTACACCGATCCGGACACCGGCGAGCCCTACACAATCGAGCATCGCGGCGCAGATAACTTCCGCGTCGTGCTGAATTGGATGAAGGAGAACTTCGCTCAGCCAGGACAATTGCTGGTGGCCGGCTCCAGCGCCGGAGCGTACGGCGCATCAACGCACTACCCGCGCATTCGCGCCGCGTTCCCACGCGCGCGCGCGCTGATGATTGGCGACGCTGGTCAAGGCGTCATGACGCAGACATTCCTGGATCAGCGCAACGCAAGCTGGCGCTTTGCGTTGCCGCGCGAAGTTTTTCCCCGCAACACCGTGCTCACGCCAAACGTCGATGTGGTTGCGCGCCTGGCCGCGCGCTATCCCCATGACCGGTTTGCGCAATACACGACCGCGCACGACATCACACAGTCTAGCTTCTATGCGCTGATGGGCGCGGAGAATGCGTGCGTCGCTTGGACGGACGCGATGGTGACTGGCCTGGCTCAACGCCAGCACACGCCGAACTTCCGCTCATACTTAGCTGCGGGCGAAATGCACGCGATCCTGCGCCAACAGCGCTTTTACACCGAGGAAAGCGGTGGGACGCCGCTGGCCGAGTGGCTCTCAGCGGCGCTGCGCCCCGCAGGCGATGGTTGGGAGAACCGCGCCTGCGAGAACTGCATGATCCGCCCAACGCGGTGCGTCTACTAGAACACCGCTTGCGCTTCGCCGCCCATCATCTGCTGGCGAACGAGTGGAATCGGCGGGCCGCCATAGCTCAGGAACTGGTCGTGGAAATCGTGCCAGCCTTCGCGGCCCCCGTGCGAGGCCGTCCAATCTTCACGCAGGCGGCGGATCAAAAGCTTGCCCATCGTGTAGTTGAGGTACGCCGGATCGTAAGTGCCGCGCGCGGCTTGCTGACGAGCATTGCCTTCGTCCTGGTAGCACTCGTTGACGAACATCTCGCGCGATTGATCCTGCGTCATGCGCCCGGTGTGCATCAGGATGGCGGAGAGGAAGCGGCAATCGCGGCGCAGTGCGTTTGAGATTTGGCCGACGTGGATTTCGGCGCTGCCGTCGCCAAGCCCTGCGTCCCACATCATCTCTTCGGTGTAGTGGGCCCAGCCTTCAGCATAGGCGTAACCGACGAAGACGCGCCCGAATTGGTTCTGTGATCGGTTGGCGTGCAGGAAGTTGAGGAAGTGGCCGGGCCACACTTCATGCGCGGAGACGAACAGAAGCTCGGCTTGTCCAGGGACGAAGTCGCGTTGCACGGCAGCGGGCCAGCTCGGGTCCGGCGGCGAGATGTAATAGACGGACGGAAGGTTAGTCTCGAACGGGCCCGGAATGTCGATGTACGCAAAGTTCTGCCGATTGAACGGCGGTGACTCGTTGACTTGTGCCTCCTCCGTGCCGGGGATCGAGACCAAGTTGTGATCGACAATGAACTGACGCAGGCCAGCAAGTTGAGCGCGGGCGCCTTCGACAGAGCCGCCTTGCGGCTTATTGGCGCTCATGCGCGTCATGCATTGAGGAATGGTGGCGCCCGGCGCGAACTGACCGCAGGCCTCACGCATCGCAGCTTGGTTGCGCGCAAGATCCTCGCGGCCGATGCGCTCCAGCTCTTCGAGTGGAATGTCGACCATTTCGGTGTCGCGCAGCATTTGCGCGAAGCGTTCCGGGCCGAGTGCGAAATCGTTGGTCGCAGTGGCGCGCTGGGTTTCGAGCCAGTTTGAAAGGTCGCTCATCGCGGTGGACGCGGCGGCGGAGGCTTCGGTCAGTTGCTGCTGCAGCGCTGCGTCGTTGACCTCGGCGAACGCCGCTTTGCCGTCGCCCTGATAGTAGGTGGCGAGACCGCCGAACGCAGAGCGGCCGTAGTTGATGAACGGCAGCGGCAACGGCGTGCGCAGGTTGGCGCGGATTTGCGTCGCGGCGTTCGGGATCGCCTGCAGATATTGAATATAGACGCGAAGGCGTTGGTCGATCGGCGCGTATGGACGCGCGACGTACATGGAAGGGCTGAGCGAGCCCATGTAATAGGCGAGATTGGTGTGCGGCTGATCAGCGGTCTCGCGCCAGAAGAGCTGACCGCGCGCCACGGCGACAAGGTAATCGCGCTGAAAGGTCTGTTCGGGGTTCAGACCGTGCATCGCTTCGGCTTGAGTGATTGAATCACGCAAGAAGGTCTCAGCGGCGGCGAGCCCCTCTTCGCTCCAATCCGGCAAGCGGCCATCGTATTCGTGGCGGCCTTGGCCTGCGCCGAACGTGGGATCGATTTCAAAGGCGCGCTCGATGAAAGCGCTCTGGAAATCGGCCCAGCGGCTGGAATTCTGATTGCAGCCCGCGAGAGAAAGCAGCGCGACAGCGGCGAGCGCTAAGAATTTCTGCATGTGACGATCCCCTTCGCGGCAAACCTTGGCGGAAGGCGCAGCCAGCCGCTAGCGGGAAAGCGACGAACGATCGTCGACGAGGCGTCAGGGACCGTCCGTAGGCGATCCGCGGACCGCACTTTGTCCTTCCCCCGTCTTGCCTGATAGGATGCGCGTGGAGACTCCTTTGCCCGCACCTACGATCTTCGTCGACGCCGATGCTTGTCCTGTGAAGGAAGAGATCTATCGCGTCGCGCGGCGGACGGGATGCCCTGTGCAGGTGGTGACGAACAGTTTCATGCGGGTGCCGCCGGATGTAACGCTAACGGTGGTTGAGGCTGGGCCGGACGTCGCTGACGATTGGATCGCTGAGCGCGTGCAGCCTGGCGATATCGTTGTGACGAACGACATTCCCCTCGCCGATCGCGCATTGAAGGCTGGCGGTGCGGCGCTAGGCGCGACGGGCAAGGCGTTCACGCCATCCTCCATCGGCGCTGCGCTAGCACAGCGCGAACTGATGGAGCATCTGCGCTCCTTCGGCGAAGTCGGCGGCGGACCGAAGCCGTTTTCAGCGCAGGATCGCTCGCGATTTTTGTCGGCGTTGGATGCGGCGGTGACGAAGGCGAAGCGGGGCTAAACTTCGCGCGTCATGGCGCTAACCGATCGGCGTGACGCAGCACGAGTCTCCAGCCGTCTTCCTCCGGCCGGAAGACCGTCGTTACCCGCAATGCAACCGGCACAATCTCATCACTGCCCACCCAGCGCGCGCGCGTGCGTTCGAAGCCAATGACGGTAGCTAAGTCTGGCGTCACGATGCGCGACACCTCTTCGAACTCCATCGGCCCAACCGAGCCCGCGAACATCGCTGCGACGCGCTCGATCTCTGGCGCAATGTTGGCGAAACCCACTTTCGGTGCACCGAGCGGATTGGCCAGAACGGCGTCAGGACGGCGCGACCAGAGCGCCAGCGACGGGGCCGGATTGCCATTCGGCATGGCGTGGAGCGCTTCGTGGCTAGCCGCGAACGCCTCTTCGAATGTGGCATGCGTCATGGTTGCGACGTCTCCTAAGCTCTTGCCGCCTGACGAACACCCCACGCTATCTAGGAACGCCGCGTGGACCTACGCCAACTCGATCATCACTTCGTCCGCCGCAACGGATGCGCCGGCGGCGATGTTGACCCTGGCAATGACACCGTCGCGCTCGGCGCGGATGATGTTCTGCATCTTCATCGCTTCGACGACAGCGACGCCCTCGCCCGACTTCACTTCCTGACCAGGCTTCACGTCGATCGAGATCACCAGCCCCGGCATCGGCGATACGATGAGCTTCGACGTATCCGCCTTTTGCTTTTCAGGGATTTTCTTATGCAACTCCGCACCGCGCGGCGTTGCGACTTGCGCGAGCACGGTGACGCCGCGGTGGCGTAGCGTGTAGCCCCCTGGCGCGGTTTTGATTTTCACTGAGAACGGTTTGCCGTCGAACTTGCCGCTGATGATGCGGGCGCCGGGACGCGCGACGGTGTCAATGCGATGGGTCTTGCCATTGATGGCGATGGCGGCGCCTGAGTCGTCGAGATCGACATTGGTGAGATGGTGGGCGCCGTTGAGGATCACGGTCCAGTCGCGCTGCCAATCCTTCGAGCCGCCATTGAGGCCGCCGCTAATGTCGCGAGCACGGCGGGCGGTGAAGGAACGCGCGATGGCCGCGGTGGCGATCAGGAGCTTCTCCTGCTCGCTCGTCGGCGGCACGCCTTGGAAGCCGTCCGGAAAATGCTGCTTGATGTAAGCGGTGGTGAAATCGCCTTTGCGGAAGTCCGCCTCTTCCATCACCGCGCCCAGGAACGGGATGTTGTCGGCGATGCCGTCGATGAGGAAGTTATCGAGCGCCGCCGCTTGCGCATCGATGGCGGCGATGCGCGTCGGCGCGTGCGTGATCAGCTTGGCGATCATCGGATCGTAGTACATCGAAATCTCGTCGCCCTCGCGGACGCCGGTTTCGTTGCGGAGAGTGATGTCGCCGGTCTTGCCCTCGGCGGGCGCTTGGTAGGCGCGCAGACGGCCGATGCTCGGCAGAAAGTTGCGGTACGGGTCTTCGGCGTAGATGCGGCTCTCGATCGCCCAGCCTTTGATCTTCAGATCCTTCTGCTTGAACTTCAGCGGCTCGCCGGCGGCGACGCGGATCATCTGCTCGACCAGATCGAGACCGGTAATCATCTCTGAGACTGGATGCTCGACCTGGAGACGGGTGTTCATCTCCAGGAAGTAAAAGCTTTTGTCGGCGCCGCTGGCGACGAACTCGACCGTGCCGGCGCTATCGTAGTTCACGGCGCGCGCGAGCGCGCAGGCTTGTTCACCCATCGCCATGCGCGTCTTTTCATCGAGCAGCGGCGACGGCGCTTCTTCGATGACTTTCTGGTTGCGGCGCTGGATCGAGCATTCGCGCTCGAAGAGGTGCACGACGTTGCCGTGCCTATCGCCCATCACTTGGATTTCGATGTGGCGCGGCGCGGTGACGAACTTTTCGATGAAAATGCGGTCGTCGCCGAACGCGCCTTTGGCTTCGGCGCGCACGGCCGGAAAGCCCTCTTCCACTTCCTTGCGATTGTAGGCGACGCGGATGCCTTTGCCGCCGCCGCCGGCGCTCGCCTTGATCATCACCGGATAGCCGATCTCTTCGGAGATCTGCACGGCATGTTCGACGCCGGAGATTTCACCGATGAAGCCCGGTACGCACGAGACGCCAGCTTCAGCGGCGCTCTTCTTGGATTCGATCTTGTCGCCCATGGCGCGGATGGCGTGCGCGTTGGGACCGATGAAGACGAGCTTCTCCGCGTGCAGCCGATCGGCGAACTCGGCTTTCTCAGAGAGGAAGCCAAAGCCCGGATGAATGGCTTGCGCACTGGTCTGCTTCGCGGCCGCGACAATCTTGTCGATGACGAGATACGATTGCGCGGCAGGCGGCGGGCCGATGAATACCGCTTCGTCAGCCATATCGACGGCCAAGCTATCCGCGTCAGCTTCGGAATAGACGATGGCCGTCTTGATGCCGAGCCGGCGCGCGGTGCGGATGATGCGGACGGCGACTTCGCCGCGGTTGGCGATCAGGATTTTATCGAACATTGAGGGCGGTGTTAGCGGGGTTTTCGCGTAGGCTGCAACCGATGAATCGCCGCGAGATCGTTCTGGGCGCCGCCGCTTTGGCTGCCTGTGGGGCCGATGGCCAAGCGCAACCGGCGCCTGCGCCCTTCCCAATGCGTCGCGGCGTCAATCTCGGCAACGCGCTCGAAGCGCCCAACGAAGGCGATTGGGGGTACCGGATCGAACTGCCGCATCTGGATGCAATTCAAGACGCAGGCTTCGATGGCGTGCGGTTGCCGGTGCGGTTTGACGCGCATGCAGGCTCGGCTCCGCCTTATGCACTTGGCGGAGATTTCTGGCGCCGGATCGATGAGATCGTAGAGCACGCACTTGGCCTCGGCCTCAAAGTGCAACTCGACATGCATCATTACGAACGGCTGATCAGCGAGCCTGCGCGACAGCGCGACCGCTTTCTCGGCATGTGGAGCGGTATCGCCCATCACTTCCGCGGCGCCCCTGCCGGGCTGATGCTTGAGCCGTTCAACGAACCGAACGGAGCAAACTGGGGCAACGGCGCGCTCATGGCGCTGCAGCGCGATGTGGTCGAAGTGATCCGCAATCGCGGCGGCGCCGATCGATTGATTGTGCTGGGACCAGGCAATTGGCAGAACATCGATGCGTTGCGCGATTGGCGCCCGCCTGCAGGCGAGAACATCGCGGTCAGCGTGCACTATTATGAGCCGCACGCGTTCACGCACCAGAACGCGGAATGGATGGGCGCGGAGGCGCCAAACTTCGGACGCGACTGGGGCACGGGCGAAGATCGCACCCAGGTCCGCGAGCATTTGATGAGCGCCGTCGATTGGGGGACGCGGCGCGGTTACGCGATGCAACTGGGCGAATTCGGCGTGAACCGTGGGCTGCCGATCCAGCAGCGGGCGCAATGGACGCGCACGGTGCGTGAGATTTGCGAAGCCAACGGCATGGCCTGGTGCGTCTGGGATTTCGCCGGTGCGTTTCCGATTTGGGATCGAGATGCCGGCGCGTTCATTCCGCTGATGCGGGATGCTTTGTTCGCCTAGTAGTCGAACATCTTCTCATCGCGCTCAGCGCGGCGCTTGGCTTGCGACACGATGTGGGCGGCGAGTTCGTCGCGGGTGAGAGAAGGCGTGACGCCGCTTGGATCGAGATTGTGTTCGGCGACGAGGGCGCGGAGTGCGCTGAGGTCTTGATCGGCGAGCGCTGCGCCTAGCCCCTCTTCGCCGCCTTTGCGATACAGGCCAGCGGGATTGATCTCCGGCGCGTTTTGCTCACCCGCTTGCGGGGGAGCTGTCGGCGGAGCCGACTGAGGGGGCGCGGCGCGACGGCTGGCGGACTTTCCCCCTCCCCTCGCTGCGCTCGGACCTCCCCCGCTCGCGGGGGAGGATTGAACAACGTCTTCCAGCACTTCATCGGAAACATCGCGCCGCGAGTCGTGCCGTTGCAGCACCGCATCGAGCCGATCTGCGAAGTCGGGATTGCGCTTCGCTTCGCGGCGAATTTCATCAAACAGGCGGTCGAGCGTTTTGTTCAGACTCATAGAGAGGGCGCGACCTCGACCTTGCTCTGGAATTCTTCGCCGAGCTTCTTGATCGTGTTGGCCATCGAGCCGTATTTCTGCTCGAAGGTGCGGGGTGTTTCGGACCATTCCGCAGCTTTGGCGATGTCGACGTTCTGCGGAATACGCACATCGAACATCGCGTCACCGAGATTGTCTTTCAGCAGCGAGGCTTCCGAACGGTGCAGTGAGAAGCCATCTTCGTACTTGGTCGCGAGCACCATCAGCTGCGACGGGCCGCCGCGGCGTTCGTTGATCAAGCGCAGCGCACGCTTACGGAAGGTGATGAGGCCAAGGCGCGAGACGTAGTCCGGGATCGATGGCACCAGGATCGTATCCGCCGCGATCAAAGCAGCTTCTGCGAAAAGCGAGATGCCAGGCGGGCAATCGATCAGGATGTAGTCGTAATCGTTCAGAACGTTCTTCAAGCCGTTGGCGAAGCGTTCGAGGATCCACTTCTGGATCATGTCGATCTGGAAGCCGCGCTTCACGAAGCTCTCGATCATGTCGCGTTCGACGATGCGGAATTCCGGCGCCGAGGCACAGAGCGCGACATCGGGTTTGCCCTTCAAGTCGCTGACTTGCTTCTCGATCAGTTGTTTGAACGGCTTCGGCTTCTGCTGGACGATGTAGCTCTCGAAATAGAAATCGAGCGTGCGCTCAGCTTCGCGCATCGCGTTCCACTTCTCGGGACCTGCAACCATGATCGACGCATTGGTCTGCGGATCGAGATCGATCACGAGCACGCGGCGGCGCTGGTGATGCGCAAGCGTTTCGGCGAGCGAGACAGTCGTCGTCGATTTACCGACGCCGCCCTTCATGTTGATCACCGAGATGATACGCGCGGGCATTCTTGCCCCTTTCTGTTCGTCCATAATGTGTTGAACCCCGGACGGTCGGCGCGGAGGGTTAGTTTCTGGTAAATTTGGGTCAAGCGGCGATGGCGCCTTTCCCCACTGCAATCCGAATATGAATTTCAGTCAGGGTTCAGCAGAGCGGCGCCAATCTGTGTCTCGAGGGTGATTGAGACATGAGACGACAAGGATCGTCTCGGGAGCGCAAAGTACCATGAAGACGAAGTTTTTTGCCGCAGCACTCGCGGCGCTGACGCTCGCGACAGCCGGCGCAGCTTCGGCCCAGGATTTCCGGCGCGGCGATCATAACCGCGTTTATCCGGGTTTTGCCCCCGGCCTCGAAATCACCATCCGCAAGGACGGTCGCACGATGCAATTCACGCGCGACGACCGGATTTTCTATCGGCTCATGGAGCGGCCCTACAATTTCGTGCCGGGCATGACCTACGCCTACACTGACCGTTGCAATCGCCAAGGGTGCGTTGCGTTTGTGTTCGATGGCCGTCACCGCCGCCCGGTTGACCGCATCTTTGCGCCGCACCTGCAAACGCGCGGCTACGCCTGGCGCGAAGCGCGCGACTTTGACCGCAACTACAATCGCTTCGGCGACTACGACCGGGACGACCGCAATTGGAATAACGAAGATGACCGCAATTATCGCAATGGCCGTGACGGCCGCTTCGATGATCGCCGTGACGATCGCAACAGCCGCGATCGCGGTGATTGGCTGGAAGGCGGACCGACACAACGCCGCTAAACGGCGGCGCTAATTGCAGCGACGCGAGGCGTCCGCTTAGGCGGGCGCCTCGTTGTCGTGGCTGACGGCTTCGCCCATGAGCACCAGTTCTTCGGCAGCCGTAGGGTGCACAGCGCAGGTCGCGTCCCACTGAGCTTTGGTAAGCTTGGCTTTCACAGCGACGGCAGCAACTTGGATGATCTCGGGCGCGTCGGGGCCGGCGATGTGCACGCCCAACACCTGATCGGTTTTGATGTCGACGATCATCTTCATCAACGTGCGTTGCTCGTTGCCGGCGAGGATGTGCTTCATAGGCCGGAAGCTTGAGCGATAGATTTTGAGCTTGTGCCCGTTCTCCCGCGCGCGCTCCTCTGTGAGGCCAACGGCGCCAACCGGCGGGCGCGAGAACACGGCGCTGGCGACATCCGCGTGATCGAACGCCGTTGGCGTGTTGAGAAATTCGGTGGCGACGTAGGCCATGGCTTCGCGGATAGCCACAGGCGTGAGGTTTACGCGATCCGTCACGTCACCCACAGCTGAAATATGCGGGACGCTGGAGCGCGAGTATTCGTCGACGGCAATGGCGCCCCGATCCGTGAGCCGCACGCCGGAAGCTTCAAGCCCCATGTTCATCGTGTTCGGGACGCGGCCAACAGCCCAAAGAACTTGGTCAGCCTCGATGCGCATCGAGTTTGAGAGCTTCACCAGCTTGCGATCATCCGCAAGCGGCGTGAGTTCGTCGATGGTTGAGCCGCAGATGATGTTGACGCCGCTGCGCGCCAGTTCAGATTGAACGTGGAAACGAACGTCGTGGTCGAAACCGCGCAAAATGCGCTCACCGCGATAGACGATGGTGGTCTCGACGCCGAGGCCGGAGAAAATCGTCGCGAACTCACAGGCGATGAACCCGCCGCCGGCGATGACGACACGGGACGGCAGGTCTTTGAGCAAAAACGCATCGGTCGAGGTTATGCCGAGTTCTTGGCCCGGCGTTTCCTCAGGGCGGAACGTGTGACCGCCGGTAGCGACGAGGATCTTGTCCGCCGAGAGGTAGCGCCCCTCCTTCACAAGCCGAACCGTGTGCGGATCGGTGAGCACGGCGCGATCCTCAAAGAGTTCGACCCCAGCATTGGTGAGATTTTCGAGGTAGAGGCCGGAGAGGCGGTTCACTTCGGACTGCACGGAATCGCGCAACGTCGCCCAGTCGAAGCGCGCCCAATCCACCGTCCAACCAAAGCCCTTTGCATCGCGAAAGGCCTGCGAATATTCGGACGCGTAAACGAGCAGCTTCTTCGGCACGCAGCCGCGCAACACACAGGTGCCGCCGACTTGCACTTGCTCGGTGATCGCAACCTTCGCGCCAGTCTTCGCCGCCAGCCGCGCGGCGCGAACGCCGCCGGAGCCTGCGCCGATGACGATGAGATCGTAGTCGTGTTGGGGCATCACTTATCCTCCCCACGCGTGGGGAGGTGTCGAGCGGAGCGAGACGGAGGGGCGAGTTGGGCAGCGATTAGACGCCACACGCCGTCCATATTTTCGTAAATGTCGGTGTTGTTCACGCGGATGACTATCCAACCTAAATGTTCGAGATACTTGGTGCGCCGGGAGTCGTACGCCAACTCTTCGGGTGTAGAGTGGGTCGCGCCATCGACTTCGACGACCAACTTAGCTTCGGGGCATGCAAAGTCGCGCCGTTCATCGCGCGTTTGCGAATGTTCACCCAGAGGATCACTTCCGCCTTAGTCATGCTTTGACGGAGTGAGCGAGCCTTTTGGGTGACGCGGTATTCGCCTTCTTTTCGCAACGCGCCTCCCCCTCGCTTCGCTCGGGACCTCCCCACTTCGTGGTGAGGATAAGCGCTTAGTGCGCCTTCTTCATATAGGCGGGCAGCCAGCTTTCGTGAGCCTTGCGGAGGTCTTCGATGCTGACGCGGTCGCGATTGCCGTTCGAGCCGAGATAGCTGATCTCACGGCCCCCAGCCTCGCCGACGACGAGGTAGCTGACACCTGCCACGCGGGCGCGCTTGTCGAGCTCATCTGCTTTGTTCGCGGGGATTGCGATCAGGTAGCGCGCTTGATCTTCGGCGTAGAGGAATTGCGCGTCGGTGAGATCGCCTTGGTAGCCGAGCGTGACGCCGACGTTGGAGCCGAGCGCCATCTCCGCGGCGGCGAGGCCGAGGCCACCGTCGCTGAGGTCGTGCGCCGCGCGGATCGTGCCATCCGAGATAAGAGAACGGACGAAATCGCCGTTCTTCTTTTCAATCGCGAGATCGATCTTCGGCGCGGCGCCGCCGAGCTTGAAGAGATCGCGCGCGTAAATCGACTGGCCGAGATGGCCGGCGGTGTCGCCAATGAGGACGAGCGTGTCGCCTCGTTGAAGCCTATCGGCAGTGGCGCGGCGTTCAAGATTGTCGATGATGCCGACGCCGCCGATGGCGGGTGTCGGCAGGATCGCTTGGCCGTTGGTCTCGTTGTAGAGCGAAACATTGCCGCTGATCACCGGGAACGAAAGTTCGCGGCAAGCCTCGGCCATGCCTTCGATGGCGTAAACGATCTGGCCCATGATTTCGGGCTTTTGCGGATTGCCGAAATTGAGGTTGTCGGTGACAGCCAGAGGCCGCGCGCCGGTGACGCTGAGGTTGCGCCAGGCTTCGGCGACGGCTTGCTTGCCGCCCTCGTAAGCGTCGGCTTCGACGTAACGCGGCGTGACATCGCAAGTCATCGCCAGGGCGCGCTGCGAACCATAGAGGCGCACGATGGCAGCGTCGCTGCCACTATCAGCGAGCGTATCACCCATAACGTGGCGATCGTATTGCTCCCAGATCCAGCGCTTGGAGGCTTGATCGGGTTGCGAGAGCAACGTCGTGAGTGAGTTCACGAAACCAGGATACTCGCTGGCGAGGCGCTTCTGCTCATCGTCCGTCAGCGGGATCGCCTTCAGCGGCTGCACGTACGGGCGCTCGTACTTCGGCGCCTCGTCGGCGAGCGGCCCAAGCGGGATGTCGCACACGATCTGGCCATGCCAGCGAAGCGTGAGGTTACCGGTGTCGGTGGTTTGGCCAATGACAGCGGCGTCAAGGCCCCACTTTTCGAAGATCGCCTTAGCTTCGGCCTCACGACCCGGCTTCAGCGTCATCAACATTCGCTCTTGGCTTTCCGAGAGCATGAATTCGTACGGCGTCATGCCCTCTTCGCGCGCTGGCACGGCATCGAGGTCTAGCAGGATGCCGGCTTCGCCCTTCGATGCCATTTCGACTGAGGACGACGTGAGGCCGGCGGCGCCCATGTCTTGAATGCCGATGATGGCGTCGGTCGCCATCAGTTCGAGACACGCTTCGATGAGCAATTTCTCAAGGAACGGATCGCCGACTTGCACGGTCGGGCGCAATCCATCTTCGCCCTCCACGAACTCGGCGCTCGCCATGGTGGCGCCGTGAATGCCATCGCGGCCAGTCTTGGCGCCGACATACACCACAGGATTGTTCGCGCCTTTGGCAGCGCTGGTGAAAATCTTGTTCTTATCGGCGATGCCAAGGCAGAAGACGTTGACGAGGATGTTGCCGTTGTAGCGCGCGTCAAAGTTCGTCTCGCCGCCGACCGTCGGCACGCCGACGCAATTGCCATAAAAGCTGATGCCGCTGACAACGCCGTCAACGAGCTTGCGCGTCTTCGGGTGATCCGGTTCGCCAAAGCGCAGCGCGTTCATGATCGCAACCGGCCGTGCGCCCATCGTGAACACGTCACGCAGAATGCCGCCTACGCCAGTCGCGGCGCCCTGGAACGGCTCGATGAAACTCGGGTGGTTGTGGCTTTCCATCTTGAAGATGGCGGCGAGCCCTTCACCGATATCGATCGCGCCCGCATTCTCGCCCGGGCCGTAAATCACGTGCGGCGCCTTGGTCGGGAATTTCGCGAGGTGCACGCGGGTGGATTTGTACGAGCAGTGCTCGCTCCACATGACCGAGAAGATGCCCAGTTCAGTGGTGTTCGGCGTGCGGCCGAGCTTTTCCAGGACGAGGTCGTATTCGTCGCGGGAGAGGCCGAATTCTTCGGCGAGCGCGAGGGTGCCTGGCGCGAGCGGGTCTAGGGACATGGCCGCGAGATAGCGTGTGTCGCCAAGGGGGGCAATTGGCCGTCCGAACGCATCGGCGCAGGGCTCCTCCCCAGCGCGGAACGTGGCGGCAACTCGACAAGCGCGAGCCTCAGGATTACTCCCGACGACACTAGGAGACGTCCCCATGCGCGAAATTCCGATTTCTGAAATCCAGACCCTGGTCGGCCAGGAGATCGGCGTGTCCGATTGGCTGGAAATCACCCAGGACCGGGTCAATCGTTTCGCGGACGCGACGGGGGACCATCAATGGATTCACGTGGACGTGGAGCGCGCCACTAAGGAACTCGGCGCGCCGATCGCGCACGGTTACCTCGTGCTCTCGCTGATCCCGTTCCTGGCCAAGAACATCGTTTCGTATTCGGGCGTGTCGCGCGGCATCAATTACGGCTCGAACAAAGTTCGGTTCACCAACATGGTGCCGGTCGGCTCGCGCCTGCGCATGCGCGCCAAAATGCTGTCGTGCGAACCGCGCAGCGGCGGCTTTCAGGTGACCAACGAATTCACCATCGAAATCGATGGCCAAGAGCGTCCGGCGTGCGTGGCTGAAGTTGTGTCGCTGGTTTTCCCAGGCTGATGCTGACCTTTGTTGAGGCAATCTCTCTCGCGGGCGATCGCGCAAAGCAAAACGACGACACGCTGGGCTTCCAGCAAAAATCTGCGTGGGTGATCGACGGCGCGACGGATCTTTCCGAAACACCGCTGACAAAGACTGCGTCGGACGCCAGCTGGATCGCGCAAGTCGCCAACACAAGCTTGAACGCGTGGACCTATGGTGATCTGCGTGAAGCGGTGCGCACCGCGAGTGAGACGGCCGCTAGTGCGTTCTCCTATCTGACGCGCGGCCAGAATGTCGAACGTTGGCAATTGCCCACGGCTTCGCTGCTGATGGTCATCGAAAATGAGCGCGGCGTGATCGAAGGCATCGACCTTGGTGATTGCCGCGTCTTCGCGCTGGATAGCGACGGCGTGCAAGTCACGGGCGGTCATGACGGCCTTGATGACGAAGTGAAGCTCGCCGCATCGCAGCCGGAGGCGGACAAGCCTTTGCTCAAGCGCAAGGCGGCGATCGATACGCTACGGCGCAACCGGGCCGCCATCAATCAAGAGGGCGGCAGGTTCTGGACCTTCGGCCTCCATCCCGCTTGCGCCGATCATGCCCGCGCATGGACGCTGACGTTGAAGCGGCCTGCGCACCTGCTGCTCATGACCGACGGCTTTGCGGCTCTAACGGACCGCTACAAGGCTTATGAGCCCGCGGCGCTGGTGAAAGCAGCGATCAATGTCGGCCTGCAGGAGCTCGGCCGCGAGTTGCGCGAGATTGAGATCGCGGACGCCGCCGGATCGCGCCACCCGCGCTTCAAGCAAAGCGATGACGCAACTGCGATCCTGCTCCGCCTGACCTAAGCCAATTGACCCGCCCTATTCATTCCTCGCAGAAGGCGATCCATGAACCGACGCGAAATTCTCCAGGCCAGCGCTGCGTTGCCGGTCGCCGCCCTTCTTCCCGCTTGCGCCACAACGGATGCTCCCATGCCTGAAGTAACGCCGCCGCTCGCGCCGCCTGTTGCGCGCATCGAACCAAAGACGATCACCCAGATCGGCCGCACACGCGTCGACAATTACGCGTGGCTGAAGGACGACAATTGGCAAGAGGTCATGCGCGATCCGTCGCTGCTGAAGCCGGACATCCGCGCCTATCTCGACGAAGAGAACGCCTATCGCGAACAGCAGATGGCGCCGACGGTCGCGCTGCAGGAGCGTATCTATCAGGAGATGCGCGGGCGCACGAAGGAAGACGATTCATCGGTGCCGTCACCGGACGGTCCGTGGGAATATTATCGCCGCTTCGAAACCGGCGCGCAGCATCCGAAATATGCCCGCCAACCGCGCGGCGGCGGCGCTGAGCAGGTTCTTATCGATGTCGATGCGCAAGCGCACGGCAAGACGTTCTACAAAGTCATCGCCGCGCAACATTCGCCGGACCACGCGCTCTTTGCTTACGCCGTCGATGAGCAGGGCTCGGAGATCTACACCGTCTACGTGAAAGACCTCGCGAGCGGCCAAACGCTCGCGTCCCACGTCAGCGACTGCACCGGCGAGTTTTGCTGGTCACCAGACTCGCATCACATCTTCTGGACCTTCCGCGACAACAATGGCCGCCCAGCGAAGATCTACCGCCGCCCCGCGCGCGGCGGCGAAGATGTGCTTGTGTACGACGAGCCCGATGATGGCTTCTTCCTCGGTGTCGGGCCAACCGAGAGCGAAGACTTCATTCTGATCAGCGCCGGCAACGGCAGCCAGTCAGAATACTACACCATCCCCGCCTCTAACCCGACCGCGACACCCACCCTCTTCAGCGTGCGCGAGCCGGACATGCTCTACACGCCGACACACTGGGATGGCCGTTGGTACATCGTCACCAACGCCGACGGCGCGGTCGACTTCAAGATCATGATCGCCGAGCCGGGCCGCACCGGCCGCGCCCAATGGCGCGAGTTCTTAGGGCACGAGGCGGGACGCTACATCCTCGGGCTCACCGCGACGAAGGATTACCTCGTGCGTTCCGAGCGCGTGAATGCGTTGCCGCGGATCGTCATTCGCCATCGTGGCGACGGGGCCGAGCACGATATTTCACTGCTAGAGCAGGCCTACAATATCGAGCTCGCGGGCGGCTACGAGTTCGACACCGCGACGCTGCGCTACATCTATGAATCACCGACGACGCCGCTGAAGTGGTTCGACTACGACATGAGCGCGAAGACCCAGGTGCTGCGCAAGACCCAGGAAATTCCCTCGGGCCACAACCCCGACGACTATCTCACCGGTCGCTTCTTCGCGACGGCGAGCGATGGCAAACGCATTCCGATCACCGTGCTCTATAAACGCGGCACACCGCTCAACGGCACGGCGCCGCTGTACCTCTACGGCTATGGCTCGTACGGCATTTCGCTCGACGCAGATTTCTCTATCCGCCGCTTTAGCTTGGTCGATCGTGGCTGGATCTACGCGATGGCGCATGTGCGCGGCGGCTCCGAGATGGGCTTCAGCTGGTTCCAGGATGGCCGCCGCTTCAACAAGCGCAACACCTTCACGGACTTCGTCACCGTCGCGGAAGAGCTGATCGGCGCAGGGTTTGGCCGTCCGGGCAACATCGTGTGCGAAGGCCGCTCCGCCGGCGGGTTGCTCATGGGCGCGATCAACAACATGCGGCCTGATTTGTGGGCAGGCGTGATCGGCGGCGTGCCCTTCATCGATGTCATCAACACGATGAGCGACACCTCACTGCCGCTGACGCCGCCGGAATGGCCCGAATGGGGCAATCCGCTCGAGGATCCAGCCGCCTACGACTACATGGCGTCGTATTGCCCCTACACGAACGTGACGCAGAAGGCCTACCCGGCAGTGCTCTCAACCGGCGGCCTCACCGATCCGCGCGTGACCTATTGGGAGCCGGCAAAGTGGGTGGCGAAGCTTCGTCCGCACACAACGAGCGGACGTCCTATTCTGCTGAAGATGAACATGGGCGCAGGCCACGCTGGCTCCGCTGGACGCTTCGAGTTCTTGCGCGAACTCGCCCACGACTACGCGTTCGCGATCAAAGCGATTGGCGCAGAAGAAGCCGGCGGGCCGTTCTGATTAGGCGTTCCGAATGCCGAACCAGCGCGCGCGATGGAAGTCGCTGATGTTGTCTTCGTAACCGGTCAAATCCGGGTGCACGAGGTTGGTCGAGTTGATGTAAACACTGGTGCAGATCGGCGCATCGTCTAGCGCCATTTGCTCAGCGCGCACCATCATCTCGCCACGGCGCGCGACATCGAGTTCGAAGTCGCTCTCACGCACCAAGCGATCGTACTCAGGATTTGAATACCCCGGATAGTTCTGCTCGCCGGTGCGCGTTTCCAAGAGATAGAGATAGTTTTTGGCGTCGTTGAAATCGGCGGACCACGCGCCGTCGCCCACGTCGAAATTCTTCGCTTGCAGATTGGCGTAGTGAACCTGCGCCTCGACACCGCGCAATTCCACCGTCACCCACGGCGCGATCTTGCGCCAATTGTTTTGCACAATCACGGCAACGCGCGGGTTATCGCTGCTGTTGCGGTGCGCGAACTCAAAGCGCAGCGGTTTGCTGGGGCCAAAGCCGGCAGCGCTCAGCAGTCGCTCGGCTTCCTGAAGGCGCCTCTCCATCGGCCAGTCAGCCCAGCGATACCGCGCCGTTGCGGGATAGTTCAAAATGCCGGGCGGCACGAATGAATACGCTGCGTGCTCGCCGGTGCGGTAGATGTTGGCGGCGACCCAGTCGCGATCGTAAGCCATGGTGAGCGCCTGGCGCACACGCGCGTCATTGAACGGCGCTTTCGTCGTATTGAATGAAAAATAGTTGCACGTCAGATACTGCGCCACGCGCACATAGCCTGGCAGAGCGGCGCGAAGTTGCTCAAACTGATTTGAGGGAAAGCGCGTCGACCAGCCCGCCTCACCACTTTGCACGCGCCGCGCCGAGGCGTTCACGTCGTTCGATGGGTAGAAGTACAAATTCTCCATCACGACGTTCGCCGCATCGAAGAACTGCGGATTGCGTTCCAAGTGGACGATGTAGTTCGACCACCATTTGATCAGCTTGAATGCGCCATTGACGACGATGTTGTCCGGGTGAACCCAATCGTCGCCGTGGCGCTCCACAACGTGCTTCGGCACAGGATACGCCGTGTAGTGCATCAGCAGCTGCGGCAGGTAAGCGGCTGGGTGTTCGAGCTGAATTTCCAGCGTGAGATCGTCTAGGGCAGTAACGCCGGCGGTGTCAGGCGTCATACGCCCCGCCACGATCGCTTCGGCGTTCTTGATCGGATAAAGCAGCGACGCGTACGCGGACAGGTTCACCGGATCGAGAATGCGCCGGATAGCGAACTCGAAATCGTGCGCGTCGCAGGCTTCACCGTCGGACCATTGCGCGCGGCGCAAATGGAACGTCCAGGTGCGACCGTCCTCACTTGTTTCCCAGCGTTCGGCCATGCCCGGGATCGGCTCGCCTTTGGCGTCCTCGGTCGTGAGGCCAACGAACATGTTGCCGATAATGTTGTTCTCCCACGTGCCCGTGGCCTTGTGGGGGTCGAGCGAGAGCGGTTCGCCTTGGTTGCAAATATCGAGCGAGCGATTGGCTTTATCGAAGCCGACGATCTGGCCGTTGGCGCAGGCGCCGAGCGAGGCGACCGCCGTGAGCCCCCCCGCTCCCAACAGAAGCCGCCGCCGATCGGTCCAAATCGCCGCCATTATCGTCTCCGCCTCAGCCTGCTCGCGCGGGCTGACAAAGTTCGTCCGCAAAGTCTAGGATGATCCGGCTTCCGACGGGAGGGGACTTTATGCGCATCATGTTGGCCGGCTTGGCCTTTATCGCTTTGACTGGATCGGTTGCGGCGCAGGAACAACAAACGACGCCCGACGCGCTCGGGCGTGTGTATGCCTGCCGCAGCATTACCGACGAAGCACAACGCCTCGCCTGCTACGATGGTGCGGTTGGCAATCTTCAAACCGCGCAGAACTCCGGCAACCTCGTCGCGGTTGATCGTCAACGCGCGCAAGAAGTTGATCGCGAGGCCTTTGGATTCCAACTGCCGTCGCTCTCGCGCATCTTCGGCAACTCCAGCTCGGCGACTAATCCGAGCGCGCCGCAGTTCGAGCGCATCGACAACATTCAGATGCAGATCGCGGGCGTTACCACGCGCCGCAACATGCCCTCCACGTTCCGCATGTCCAACGGACAGGTCTGGGTGCAGATCGACAGCGAGAACGCACGCAATGCTCGCGAAGGCGGCACAGTCACGATCGAGCGCGCAACGTTGGGCAGCTATTTGATGCACGTTGAAGCGGGCGGGCCGGCAATCCGCGTGCGGCGTCAGCAATAGCTGACGCCTAGCGCTCTTTCGGATCGAGTGCGTCGCGGAGACCGTCGCCGAGGAAGTTCAGCGCCAGCAGCGTGATCAACATGGTCGCCGCTGGCGCAATGAGCATCCACGGCGCGGTCGTCATTTGATCTTTGCCTTGCGAAAGCAGGCTTCCCAGCGACGTCAGCGGTTCCTGCACGCCCAGACCGATGAACGAGAGAAAGCTCTCAGCCAGGATGATCACCGGGATGTTCAGCGTCGCGAACACGACGACCGGGCCAACGACGTTTGGCACGATGTGGCGCAGCACGATTTGAAGCGGCTTCGCCCCCGCCGCGCGTGCAGCTTCGACAAATTCCTTCTGCCGCAGTGAGAGAGTCTGACCGCGCACGATCCGCGCCATGGTCAACCACTCGACCGCGCCGATGGCGCAGAAGATCAACACCAGATTCAGCACCGGATCGTCGAACTGCACGACGGTCATCAGCACGATCACGAAGAACACGAACGGAATGGCGTAGAGCACATCGACGAAACGCATCATCGCCTCGTCCACCCAACCGCCAACAAAGCCGGCGATGGCGCCCCAAAGCACACCAATGGTGAGTGCGACTGTGGTCGCAGCCAAACCGACCAGCATCGAAATGCCGAGGCCGAGAATGAGGCGCGCGACCATGTCGCGACCTTCAGTATCGGTGCCGAGGATGTGCATGTCCGTCCACGTCGGCGCGATGGCAACGCTGTCGCGGAAGATGGTGTCGTACTTGTGGATCCAGAGAAACGGACCGAACACGGCGATTAGAACCAGGATGGCGACGACATAGAGGCTCGTCACCGCGGCCGGGTTGCGCATGAGGCGTCGGCGCGCGTCTTCCCAGAGCGAGCGTCCTTTGACTGCCTGCGGCGGCTGCGGCGCGTCGTCGATCAGGATGTCGCTCATACTGCGCGGCTCCGCGGATCGAGCATGCGGTAAGCAAGATCCGCCGCGAGGTTCAAAAGAATGATCAGGAACGAGTAGATGAGCACCACGCCCATCACGAGCGTGTAGTCACGCTGCTGGGCCGCGAGCACGAATTGCTTGCCGATCCCCGGCAGCGCAAACACCGTCTCAATCACAAACGAGCCGGCCATGACGCCGGCGAGTGCCGGACCGGCGTAAGAGACGATCGGCAACATCGCGATCGGCAGTGCGTGACGCCAAATCACCTGCCGCTCCGGCAAACCCTTGGCACGCGCGGTGCGGATGGCGTTGGAGCGCAAGGTCTCGATCATCGACGCGCGCATTAGACGCGACACAACCGCGATAATCGGCAGCGACAGCGTGAAAATCGGCAAGATCAGATAACGCAGGCCGTACTCGTCGCGGTGAAGCCCGGCCGTCGGCAGCAGCTGCCACTGCACGCCCAAGAACAGCTGCATGATCGGGCCGACAACAAGCGGCGGCAAACAAACGCCCGCAATCGCGAGCGCCATGATCAGATAGTCCTGCGCCTTGTTCTGCCGCAGCGCGGCGATGACGCCGAGCAAACTTCCAATCAAAAGCGCAAGGGCCATCGCGCTCAGACCAAGAATGGCGCTCGTCGGCGCGCCCTCGGCGATGATGTCGCCGACGTTCTTGTCTTTGTAGGTCATCGACGGGCCAAGGTCGCCGCGCAGCAATCCGCCGCCGCGTTCCTTCGTGCCGATCATGTAACGCAGCAATTGCTGACTAAGCGGCAAGTCGAGACCGTACTCAGCTTCGAGACGGCGTTCGATTTCGGGAGGAACCTGCCGTTCGCTTGTAAACGGACCGCCAGGCGCTAAGTGCATCAGCACGAACGCGGCAACTACAATCGCAAGCAGTGTTGGTATCGCTAGGAGCAGACGCCGTACGGCTTGAGCTAGCATTCTCAGGTCCGTCCTGTGGCGCCGAAGCAGTGGCGAGGCGTGCGAAACCTTGCTTCCCCGGCAAGCCGTGTCAACGTGGCGATGTAGGGTGGTGGGATGAGTGAATTCAAACGCGTGACGCCGGACTTCGCCGTTGCGGCGCAGTTGGGAACTGAAGACGTCGCGCGTGCTGCGGCTGAGGGCTTCAAGACGATCATCGTCAACCGCCCCGACAACGAAACGCCCGGCCAGCCTTCCGCGAACGAAATCAAGTCGGCTGCGGACGCCGCAGGGCTCGAATTCAGGTCGATCCCGTTTTCGGGGCTCCCGCCTGCCCCGGCGGTGGTCATGGAGACCGCCCAGGCCCTGGATGAGGCAAAGGGCCCTGTCCTTGCCTATTGCCGAAGCGGCACCCGCTCAATAACAGCCTGGGCCCTAGCGCAGGCGCTGGCGGGCAGCCATACGCCTGACGAAATTATCGCCTTGGCTCAAAAGGCAGGGTACGACTTATCGGGGGCGCGGGGGGCGCTTGAGACGCTGGCGCCCCAGGCTTAACCGCCGAACGTTGGCAGCAAGAGTATCCACGCCGTCTTCAACAAGACGATCAGGGACAGGGCGAGCAGCACAGTGCGCACGCGATCCAAGGTAAACACACAGACGGCGAATGCGCTTTGCATGGCGCGCCTCGCTGCAAACGCGGCGCCGCGGAGCCTTTAACCTCGTGACAGATGCGACGCCCCGCGTGTTCCAGACCTCTGGGTCTGTTTGGCTCAAGGACTTTGAGTTCGGCCTGACCGGTCTCACCGTGCGCAAGACGGGCGCGCGCGTCCCCTATTCACCAACCATCATCAGCCAGGTGACGGCTTGGTTTCGCTATTTCTTCGCGGCCAAAGCCATCACCCCGCTCGAACCGCGCTTCACCATCTTCTTCACGCCTGAGCGCGCGCGGCCTTGGTATCTGATCTTCTCAGTTTCCCGCGCCGCCGGCGCCAAGCTCGCCAAGGACGCTTCGCAGGCCGACGTGGTGATGCAGTTCGAGGACGCGACGTATAGCCCGAACGATCCGCCGGCGAAGCTGAAGCCCGGCGTGAAGTTGGTGAATTTCAACTGCCGCGATGTCTCGAAAACAAACGTCTCGCGGGCCTGCGCTGCAGCTTTCGGCAATCCGCTCGCCGTTGACCCGACAACCTTCACCGGCCTCGCGGTCGAGAAGTCCGAGATTAACGCTGCCCATGACGGCCACATCGTGCAGTGCCCGACAGCCCCGGTTCCCGGCCGCGTCTATCAGCGCGTCGTCGATAACCGCATGCACGCCGACCTCAATCTTGTGGAAGACCTCCGCACCTGCACGATCGGCGGCAAGCCGGTGTGCGTATTCATCAAGCGGCGCGAAGTAACCAAGCGCTTCTTGAATACGAATACGGAAGTGCTGCTGCGGACGCCGGAAGAGG
>JBEBHI010000315.1:0-1855 GCA_040080935.1 Terricaulis sp. | reverse complement strand
CCTCGCGAATAAGCGGCTCGTAAGCCTCATCTACCGTCATGCGGACGCGCTTCGTGCGTTTGCCAAATGCCTTGCCGAAAATCTCGCCAATGTTGACCACGCCCACATTCGGTTGGCCGGGAATATCGAGGCCGCCCATTGGATTGGCATTGTCTTCGACATCAATCTCGACTGCTGAGGCGCCAAGTTCGCTGGCGCGCAATTTCTTGCGAAAAGACTCACGCGTCGCGGCGCTGGAGCCCTGCCCTACGAGCGCATCCAGCACTCGCTCTTCGGCCGCGGCTTCCGCGCGCGCACGAACCTCGCGGCGGCGCCGTTCCCGCACGATGTTAAGCGCGACTTCCACAAGATCGCGAATGATCTGCTCAACGTCGCGCCCGACATAGCCCACTTCCGTGAACTTGGTGGCCTCAACTTTTAGAAACGGCGCGCCGGCGAGCTTTGCCAAGCGCCGCGCGATCTCGGTTTTTCCGACGCCAGTTGGGCCGATCATCAGGATGTTCTTCGGCGTGACCTCTTCACGGAGATCTTCTGGCAATTGCTTGCGCCGCCAGCGATTGCGCAGCGCAATCGCAACGGCGCGCTTCGCATCGTTTTGACCGACAATGTAGCGATCGAGTTCGGAGACAATTTCGCGGGGTGAGAAATGGGTCATGGAGCGCTTGATTTAGGGGTGCGCGAGCGCCGCGTGAAGTGCGGCGTCTCGTCGATGGCGCCCTAGCCTTCCAACTTTTCGACGGTGAGATTGCCGTTGGTATAGACGCAAATCTGCGCCGCGATCGCCATCGCTTCGCGCGCAATGGCCTCCGGGTCATCGACATGAGCATAGAGCGCACGCGCCGCCGCCAGAGCATAGTTTCCACCGGAGCCAACGGCGATGACTTGATGCTCCGGTTCAAGAACGTCGCCTGCGCCGGTAAGCAGCAAGGTTTCGTCCCTATCGGCAACGATCAACATTGCATCGAGACGACGAAGGGCGCGATCGGTACGCCAATCCTTGGCGAGCTCCACGCACGCACGCGCCAACTGCTTCGGGAAACGCTCGAGCTTTTGTTCTAGCCGCTCGAACAACGCAAACGCATCCGCCGTCGCGCCAGCGAAGCCCACGATCACGCCGCCGTCGCCCAGCGCACGCACCTTGCGCGCGTTGCCTTTTAGGATTGTCGCGCCAGCGGAGACTTGGCCGTCCCCAGCGATCACGACTTTGCCGTTCTTGCGCACGCAAACGATCGTGGTGCCGTGCCACTCTGGTTGGTCTGTCATGGCCCTGATGTGGCGGAGCACGCGCCGCCGTTCAAGCGGCGTCTTCTGCGCTCACGTCTTCGCCGTCTTGACGGCGTAGCAATTCAGCGAACTCAGGCGCGGAGACGGCTGCGCCGAAGAGGAAGCCCTGGATCCAATGGCAGCCGCGCGCGGCCATGAATTCCATGTCCTCGCGCCGCTCGATGCCTTCGGCGACGACTTCCATATTCAGCGTGCGCGCAAACGCCAGGATGATCTCGACGATCTCGGCCGACCGCGGTTCGCCGCGCTCAAGCGCGCGCACGAATTGCTGGTCGATCTTAATGACGTCGAACGGGAGCTTGGTGAGCGAGGAAAGGCTGGAATGGCCGCAGCCAAAATCGTCGATGGCCAAGCGAATACCGACGTCGCGCAGCGGTTTGATGATCCGCAGCGCGCGCTCGGGATCGGCCATGATCACCGACTCGGTGATTTCCAGTTCGAGATTTTCCGGCGCGAGGCCCGCATGTGCGACGACACGGAGAACATTGTCTGAGAATTTATCGCTGCGGAACTGCAACGCCGACACGTTGACCGCGACCTTCGTCGGCCGCCCTGCCCGCGCCCAAGCGGC
>JBEBHI010000169.1:0-7171 GCA_040080935.1 Terricaulis sp. | reverse complement strand
ATGGGCACAGGGATGCTCGGCTATTGGGATTTCTTCCCGGCGTCGGAAGGATTCGGCAAAGTCCCAGTCTGGGGCTTCGGCACAGTCATCGAATCCAACGCGCCCGACATTGCCGTAGGCTCGCGCTTCTACGGGTATTATCCACTAGCCGAAACACTAGACGTCACCCCGAAGAAAACCGCCACTGGCTTCATGGACACCGCAGCGCACCGCGCACCGAAAGCCGTACTCTACAACATGTACACCGACACCACGCTCGATCCCGCCTACGACGCAAACTACGAGCCCGAACAAACACTCTTCCGTCCGCTCTACGGCACCGGCTGGTGGGCGGCAGATTTCATCAAGCAAGGCGACGCGAAAACCGTCGTCCTCTCCAGCGCCTCATCCAAGACCGCGCTCGCGACGGCGCATCAATTGCGCAATCTCGGCGGCGCCGAAGTCATCGGCCTCACATCGCCAGGCAACGAAGCATATGTGCGCGAAAGCGGCCTCTATCATCGCGTCGTGCTTTACGATGATGCGGCATCGCTGAAAGTTGCGGCGCCTGTCACTTATGTTGATTACCTCGGTCGCGCCGAACTCAACGCCGTGATCCACGGAACGCTCGGCGCCGCGCTCACCCGTAGCATCATCATCGGTGTCACCGATTGGGCGGCGCCGCGCGGTGGCGAGCCGCTTCCAGGCCCAAAGGCCGAATTCTTCTTCGTCCCGACGTACGCCGCCGAGCGCCTCAAAGCCGAACCGCAACTCATGCCCGCAATGGGCCGCGATCTCCGCGCGTTCTATCCCGCCTCGCACGCTTTCGTTGACGTCAAACGCATCACTGGCGCCGACGCGATCCAGGCTGCATGGACAAAGCTCGCCGCTGGCGAGGTGCCGCCGCGCGACGGCCTAGTTCTGTCGTTCTGAGGAGAGTGAACACATGGCCGTCAAACGCATGGACAATGTCGCGATGGTCGTCGAGGACCTCGGCGCGACGATCGAATTTTTCCGCGAGCTTGGTCTTGAACTCGAAGGGCGCGCTGACATCGAAGGCGAATGGTCCGGACGCGTGACGGGCCTCACTGGTCAGCACGTCGAGATTGCGATGATGCGCACGCCGGACGGCCACAGCCGGCTCGAACTCTGCCGCTACATCAAGCCGGAGATCGCCGCCGATCACCGCAACGCCCCGGTCAACGCGCTCGGGTATCTGCGCGTGATGTTCGCTGTCGACGATGTCGACGACACCGTCGAACGTCTGCGTAAGCACGGCGCCGAACTCGTCGGCGAGATCGTCAATTATCAGAACGTTTATCGGCTCTGCTACATCCGCGGCCCCGAAGGAATCCTCATCGGGCTTGCGCAAGAGATCGGCTAGTGCGCCGCCTCTAGGCGCTGCAACGCCGCGCGGCCGCTTTCATTGTCCGGATTGAGCTGAAGTGAGCGGCGATAGGCAGCGATGGCTTCATCACGCATGCCATTCACCGCCAGCCCTTCACCCAAACTATCCCAATAGCCCGAGTGCTCAGGATTGAGCTCAACGTTGAGCCGGAATGGTTCAAGCGCCAGCGTCTCATGTCCGTTGCGTAGAAGGTCATAACCAAGTTGGTTCAGTCCGCGCGGAGAATAGGTCCAGCCCGCGGTATCGTTGCGATGCGCATCAAACAACGCACGCGCCGCCGTCGCGCCCTCACGCACCAGCGTGCGCCCATAAACTCGTGCCAGCGACCGCGTCCGCGAAAATTCAACCGCCGCCGCGCCATTCAGCGCATTCGCGACCGAGACAATCTTTTGCGCGAACTCACCGATGTCGGCGTTATCAAACGCCGCCACCATCTGCCCGCGATCCAGATTGCGATAGAACATCGTCGCAATGCCGCGATTGTAGCCGGCATGGCCAACTAGGCGCCCGAACTGCGGATGCGCGCACGTCTCCCAGCCCATCCCGTAAGAGCAAGGCACACCGTACGCGACATAAACTTCGCTCTCGCGATACTCCGTCCCGTCATTCAAGCGCACCGGCGCATAGGCTTCCGCCTGCGTCGCCAACGAAAGCACGCGACCCGCGCGCAACGCCGCATCGAAACGGCGGAGATCATCCAGCGTCGTGAAGAGGTTCTGATCGCCCAAAGTCGAGCCCAGATTGAACGTCTCATATCGGAGCCGTCCCATCATCCGCGGATCGTTCACCTGAATCGTGCGTACATCTTGCTGCGTCTCCGCAAACATCGTCGCGAAACTCTGATTGAGCACCGGCGCGCGCGTGCGTGAGAGCGGCGCCGTGCCCAGTACATAAGAGTGGCGCATGCCCGCCGGCCGGAAGATGTGATCGCGGACATAGGCGCCAAACCGTTCACCCGAAACCCGCGACACGATTAGCGCCAGCAATTGATAGTTCGTATTCGAATAGCGAAACTGCGCGCCAGCCTCGAACGCCAGCGGCTGACTCCAAGCACGCAGCGCCGGCACAAGATCGTTGCCGTTCGCAACATGATCCGGATCAGCCTCGATCATCGCTTCGAACAGCTCCAGATCCGGCAGCCCGCTCGTATGCGTCAGCAAATGCCGGATCGTGATCGTCTCGAACGGAAAGCCCTCGAGATATTGGCTTACGCGATCATCGAGCCGCAGCACGCCGCCATCGCGCAGCTGCAACACTGCCGTTGACGTGAACGGCTTCGCCATCGAAGCGACCTGAAACACATCATCGACACGCACGCGCCGCGGCGCCGCAAAGTCCGCGAACCCCGCGGCGCCGCGATAGACAACGCGGCCTTCGGAAACCGCCAGCACGCCGCCATTGATCACCGGCTGCTCAGTGTCGGACGCCAGGATCGCCTCGATCCGCGCGCGCGGCGTCTGCGCCACCGCGGGCGCTGCACTCAGGACAAAAGCCAAAACGAGAAGAACAGCGCGCATGAAAGCTCCGACGGTCGGCGCACCAACCATCGCCCGCACCGGCGCTTCAGGATTGTACGTTATTGCCGTGCGTAGCGGGCAGGCGAGACGCCAACCACCCGTTGAAACTGCCGGTTGAGATGGCTCTGATCCACAAACCCCACCGCCGCCGCCGTCTCCGCCACCGCATGCCCTTCGCGCAACAGCCGCCGCGCCTCCGCCAACCGCACTTGATTTCGGTACGCCAGGGGCGTGACGCCGATCTCCTGCTTGAACGTCCGCAACGTATGTACGCTGCTCATGCCGGACACGTCAGCCAAAGCCGCGAGCCCGAAGCCATCGGCGAAGTGTTCATCAATGAACGCCTTCACGCGCCGCGTGCGTACACTTGGTCGCTTCGCAGCGCGCGCTTCGGTTGCCGTCACATCGATCAAACTCTGCGCAAGGGCCGCAAATGCGCTCTCTTGCTCCAGCGCGTCGCTCTCGCCTGACAGCGCCACGTGCGCGCGCGTCAGCGTTTCGTGTATGTGCGCCGCGTCCGACACCGGCGCGGCAAACGCCGGCAGCTTCCCGCCCAGTGTCTCCGCTAAGCTCGCCGCCGTCAGATAGAAAACGCGATACTGCAGCGCTTCGTCACCGATTGTTGCGTTCGCGTGGGGCTCGTCGGGATGCAGAAACAAACTGGCGCCCGCGCCGACAACATAATTGCGCCCGTCAACGCTCAGTGTCTCCGCGCCGCCAACCACCGCGCCGACCACGAACTCACCGTGCGTGTGCACCGGAAAGCTCCGCCGCCGATAGCTCACGCTGACCAGTTCGACCCCCGGCAGGTTCGCCGGGCGTGCGAACCGGGCTTGGTCGCGGGGATGGTCAACGCTCATTCACTTCACCCTACCCCACACCATGCCGGTCTGCGCCTACCTGACGCACGAAAAGAGGCGGGAAAACCATGTTCCGGCCATGGTCTAACCGTCGCTTTCGCGGGGGAACGGGGCTACCTTTGACTCACCGAACTAGCGGCTGAGGATCAATGGCGCCCAACACTCCCTTGCTCGACCAGATCAAGCTCCCAGCCGACCTTCGCGAGATGGACGGGACCCAACTCCGCCAAGTCTGCGACGAACTCCGCGCCGAAATGATCAGCGCCGTCTCCGTCACCGGCGGCCACCTCGGCGCCGGCCTCGGCGTCGTCGAACTCACTGTCGCGCTTCACTACGTGTTCAACACGCCGACCGACAAAGTCATCTGGGACGTCGGCCACCAAGCTTACCCGCACAAAATTCTGACCGGCCGCCGCGACCGCATCCGCACGCTCCGCCAGGGCGGGGGCCTCTCCGGTTTCACCAAGCGCGCCGAGAGCGAGTACGATCCGTTCGGCGCAGCCCACGCCTCGACCTCGATCAGCGCTGGTCTTGGTTTTGCTGTCGCGCGCGATAAGCGCGGCGAAGACTCCAGCGTCATCGCCGTGATCGGCGACGGCTCGATGTCGGCGGGCATGGCGTACGAAGCCATGAACAACGCTGCCGAGACGACCAAGCGGCTGATCGTGATCCTCAACGACAACGATATGTCGATCGCGCCGCCGGTTGGCGGCATGTCGACTTATCTCGCGCGCCTCGCCGCCACCAAAACCTATCGCCGCATCCGCAAGACCGCGAAGGGCGTCGCCTCGGCGCTCGGCGAAACCATCCACGACATCGCCAAGAAGACCGAAGAATACGCCCGCACCATGGTGACAGGCGGCACCTTCTTCGAAGAGCTCGGCTTCCATTATCTCGGTCCGTTCGACGGCCACGACATCGACGTGCTCCGCCGCGTGCTCGCCAACGCCAAAGAAATCGACGATCGCCCCGTGCTGATCCACGTCGTCACCAAGAAGGGCAAAGGCTACGCGCCCGCCGAGAACGCCGCCGACAAATATCACGGCGTCAACAAGTTCAACGTCGTCACCGGCGAACAAACCAAAGGCGCCAGCGCCCCCAGCTACACCAAGGTTTTCGCGCAAGCGCTCGTGCGCCAAGCTGAAAAAGACGAGAAGATCGTCGCCATCACCGCCGCCATGCCGAGCGGCACTGGCCTCGATCTCTTCGGCTCGAAATTCCCGGACCGCACCTACGATGTCGGCATCGCCGAACAGCACGCGGTGACATTCTCGGCGGGCTTGGCAGCTGACGGCATGAAGCCGTTCTGCACGATCTACTCAACGTTCCTGCAGCGCGGCTACGACCAAGTCGTCCACGACGTCGCCATCCAAAAACTCCCCGTGCGCTTCGCCATGGATCGCGCTGGTCTTGTCGGCGCCGATGGCCCCACGCACGCCGGCACGTTCGATGTCGGCTACATGGGCGCGCTGCCTGGCATGATCGTCATGGCCGCCGCTGACGGCAACGATCTCTCACGCATGGTCGCCACCGCCGCCGCGATCGACGATCGCCCCAGCTGCTTCCGCTATCCGCGCGGCGACGCTGACGGCGTGTTGGGCGCCGACGCCGACGTCCCGCTCGAAATCGGCAAAGGTCGCATCCTGCGCGAAGGCACCTCGGTTGCGCTGCTCAACTTCGGCGCCCGCATGGGCGAAGCCAACAAAGCCGCCGACAAGCTCGCCGCCATGGGCCTCAGCACCACGCTCGCCGACGCGCGCTTTGCCAAGCCGCTCGACGAAGATCTCATCCGCCGCCTCGCGCGCGAGCACGAAGTTTTGCTGACGATCGAAGAAGGCGCGGAGGGTGGCTTCGGCGCCTTCGTGCTGCACTTCATGTCGCGCGACGGCATCCTCGATCGCGGCGTCAAAGTCCGCACGCTGACCTTGCCGGACGTCTTCCAAGATCAAGACAAGCCCGAACTGATGTACGCCGCGGCCGGCCTTGATGCGGACGCCATTGCCAACGCCGCGCTCCTAGCGCTCGGCCGAGGCGTGAACGAGCAGCGGGCCTAGACTCACTTCACCGCTCTCCCTCGCGGGTGAGAAGGGCAAACGAAATGTCTCGCTCTAACGGGTGGGCACGGAACTAGCGCGCTCGCGCGCCGTTGGCTCGCATACCGCCTCGGAGAGAGCCAGATGAAAAACCCAACACGCGCCGCTTTGCTGATTTTGCTCGGCCTTAGCGCCCCGATCATGAGCGGCTGCGCGCTCGCTGCCGGCGCCGCCGTCGGCGCTGCCGCCGTCGATTACTTCTTCGACGACAATAATGAGTGCAACGGCCCGAACGATGAAGGCCTGCTCGACAGCGATTGCAGCGACAACTGATCTTCAGGGGCCAGGCGATAGGGCGCCACGCTTGCGCGTGAATTTCCCTATTGCCTACCGCGCACGGCCATTGCCTAATCCGTCCGCGTAACGACGGAGAGGATTCTCATGGCCAAAGGTCAGATGAAGTCGAACAAAGAGAAGCGCAAACCGAAGAAGGAAAAGGACGATAAGAAAGCCGCGAAGAAGTAACGCGCCGCTTTCGTCCGAAGCTTCACGCCGCCGTCCGCAAACGCGAGACGGCGGCGTTTTTGTTTCAACGCACGCCACTTGCCGCGCCGCGAGCGCCCGACTACCGTCTCCATTTCGGTGGGAGTAGTTCATGCGTTTCGTTTCAGCCGCGCTCGCGGCCATGCTCGCTTTGGCGCCACTTGAGGCGATGGCGACGCCGCTCTGCGATGCGGTGAACCAAAATCTCGTCAGCGCGCGGTCTCAGTTCGAACGCGGCGCCGTGCGTCTACCGGACGCCGAGTGCAACACGGACGGCGATGGCCAACTCCGCTGCTATTATCTCAACATTCGCGGCTCATCGGCCGCGCGCGAGCGAGCCCGGGCGGCCGCAACCGAGATAGGTCAGTGCGTCGCCGTCGAACCCGTGTGGGACAGCGCCCAGCGCAAGTTCTTCATCCAAGCGGGCACGACCAGGATTGACATCAACGATTTCGACAACGAACGCCACGGCTGGGCCGTGTCGATCAATTTCAACACCGAGTATTACCTCTCCGACGACGGCGACGACTGGTAAGCGCGCTTTCGGCGGATGGCCAAAGGTCAGATGAAGTCGAACAAAGAAAAGCGTAAGCCGAAGAAGGAAAAGGACGACAAGAAAGCCGCGAAGAAATAGCGCGCGGACTTTTCGTCCAACCAGTTACGCCGCCGTCCGCCAAAGCGAGACGGCGGCTTTTTCGTTTCAGCCCTCGGCGTTCGCGGCAATCCACCAGCGCGCCAGCACCAACACAACGCTGACGCCAATCAGCGGGCCGAAAAACTGCAGCGTGTGGCGGGTCAGCCGTTCCGGCAGGAACGTGTCGTGTCCTGCAA
>JBEBHI010000168.1:0-7189 GCA_040080935.1 Terricaulis sp. | reverse complement strand
CGAACCGGGGTGCAAGGATTTGCAGTCCTCTGCGTCACCACTCCGCCACGAGGCCTCAGCCGCTGCTATATGTGCGCAGGCGGGGCGCACTCCTAGTCGGCTCAACCGGAATCGGTCAAGGCGCTCCCTTCCTCAATGCGCATTTTAGGCATCCTCAAGCCTCCGTCGAAGGCAGAGCACGAACGCGCCCGCATCTGGGCAGCGTCGGCTTTGGCTGCGCTCGCGCTCATTATGCTGATGCTTCTGCTCGGTTCGCCGCCACCTGAAGAGGCCGATTTGATGCCAGAAGCGTTGCGCGCTTCGCGGATCGCAGACTTCGCCACCGATGTGCCCGCGTGCCGAGCCGCTATCGCTGGCGCGGGTTTTCGGACCGAGCGCATTCCAGATGAAGCGGGCGCGAATGGTTGCGGCTATCGAAACGCTGTTGAGCTCACGCAATCCGTTTACGCCTACTCAGCGCCGGTCGCGACGAGCTGTGCGGCGGCAGCGGCCTTGGTGATGTGGGAGCGTGATGTGGTGGGGCCGGCCGCCCAGCGCCGCTACGGCCAGGACATCACGCGGATGGAACTGGCCGCCCCCTCGTATCAGTGCCGTCGCATCGCCGGACGATCAGATCGACGCCTAAGCGAACATGCGCACGCCAATGCGATGGACATTCAGGGCTTCACCCTCGCCAACGGCCGCACGGTCACCGTCGCCGAGGGCTGGCGGGGCAATCAGCGCGATCGGCTGTTCCTGCGCGATGTCCGGGATGGGGCCTGTGACTATTTCCAGGCCGTCCTTTCCCCCGATTACAACCGCGCCCACCGCGACCACCTGCATTTCGACCTCGGCCGCGACGACATGTGCCGCTAGGGCGCTTGCGGCCCAGGCCGGGGCGGCTTAACCGGGGCCAAACTGGAGCTGTTGATGGATTTCGCCCGCGCCCGCGACTTTATGGTCGAAAGTCAGGTCCGTCCGAGTGACGTGACCGACCCGCGGATCATCCACGCCATGCGGACGCTGCCCCGCGAACGCTTTGTGCCGGCCGCCAAACGCACGATCGCTTATGGCGATCTCGAAGTGGAAGTCGCAGACGGCCGCACGCTGTTGCGCCCGCGCGATCTGGCAAAGCTTATCATGGAACTGGCGCCGAAGTCCGGCGATCGCGCGCTCGAGATTGCCGGCGCGACGGGCTACGGCGCGGCGGTGCTTGCAGCTTGCTGCAAGGACGTCATCACCCTCGATCCCAATCCGGATTTGTCGTTCGCCGCGCAAGCCGCACTGGAATCAGCGGGCGTGACGAACTCGAAGACAGTCTCGACGGCGGCGATCGATGGTTGGGGCGATGAAGCGCCGTACGATGTGATCCTGCTCAACGGCTCAGCTGAGATCGTGCCGGATGCTTGGTTGAAGCAATTGGCGCCCGGCGGACGCCTCGGCGTGATCGTGCGCCAGGGCGCCGCAGGCTCGGCGCGAATCTACACGCGCTCCGCAGATGCAACTGCATACCGCTCAGCGTTCGATGCAGCGCCGCCAGTTGTTCCGGGACTCGCGAAGCCGCAGGCATTCGCGTTCTGAAAACGCAACAATGCTGCGCTAAACGCGCACATTAACGTTCCCTTATTTCATCGAAGACAGCATGCGCAGAAGAGGGCGACGCGAGTCGCCTGTGCGTGTGCAGGAACAAGCGCGCTCAGGTGGACCCGAATCGTCTTGGTCAATAACCTTTGAGCCGCAAGCGACTCGTTTGCGAAAATTCCGCGGGGCTGGAAATGGCGCTTCAAGACCAACAGGCCGAACCTTCAATGGAAGAGATCTTGGCGTCGATCCGCCGGATCATCTCCGAAGAAGAGCAGACGCCGAATGCCGCGCCTGTGCTCGATCTCACGCAAACCGATGCGCCGCCAGCGCCGTCGCCGGTTCAACACGTCGCGCCGCCAACACCGGACGACGACATTGTTTTCGAAGCGGTCGAAGAGGCCGTAGCTCAAGAGGTCGTTTACGTGCCTGAAGTTGCTACCGCTCCGCAGCCGCGGGCTATCTCTGCTGAGCCGTCAGTTGAGACCATTCTCTCGAAGCCGACCACAACGGCCGCGGCGGGTTCGCTCGCCCGCCTCGCCGGTTCGCTGCGTATCGCCGACACGTCCGGCCAAACCGTCGAAGGCGTTGTTCGCGAATTGCTGAAGCCGATGTTGAAAGAGTGGCTGGACCAGAACCTGGCCGCCATCGTCGAAGCCCGCGTCGAAGCGGAACTTGAGCGCATCGCCCGCATGTCGCGCTAAGCGAACGGGACACCTGAATATGCAAACGCCCTGGCGAGAGCCGGGGCGTTTTCGCGTTTCTGGGCTTCGCATCTGCGAAAAGCCATCTCGCGCGCCACGCCTTCGCCCTGCTATATGCTCGGCATGATCGAAACGACGTTCAATCCGAAAGAAGTGGAGCCCCTCTGGTCTAAGGCCTGGGAGGAATCTGGCGCGTTCAAACCTAAGAACGATCCGAAGGCGGACCCGTTCTGCATCGTGATCCCGCCCCCGAACGTAACCGGTTCACTCCATATCGGACACGCGCTCAACAACACGCTGCAAGACGTGCTCGTCCGGTTCGAGCGCTTGCGCGGTAAGAGCGTGCTTTGGCAGCCCGGCATGGATCATGCCGGCATCGCCACGCAGATGGTGGTCGAGCGCAAGCTCGCCGAGGCTGGCAACAATGAAGACCGCCGCACCATGGGGCGTGAGGAATTCCTGAAACGCGTTTGGGCGTGGAAGGAAGAATCCGGCGGCATGATCTTCAATCAGCTCCGCCGCCTCGGTGCCTCGTGCGATTGGTCGCGCGAACGCTTCACGATGGATGAAGGCCTTTCGCAAGCGGTGCTGAAGGTTTTCGTTCAGCTTCACAAAGAAGGGCTGATCTACAAAGATAAGCGGCTCGTGAACTGGGACCCGCACTTTGAGACGGCAATTTCGGATCTCGAAGTCGAGAACCGCGAAGTGAACGGCCACTTCTGGCACTTCAAATATCCGTTGGAGAACGGCGAGACCTACGAGTTTCCGATTGCCCACGACGAAGACGGCAAGCCGACCGAGTGGGAAACGCGAGACTACATTGCTATCGCGACAACGCGACCGGAAACTATGCTGGGCGACGGCGCCGTGGCGGTGCATCCGAGCGATACGCGCTACGCGCCGATCGTCGGCAAGAAAGTGTTGCTGCCGCTAGCGGATCGCTACATTCCGATCATCACGGACGAATACCCTGACCCGGATTTTGGCTCAGGTGCGGTGAAAATTACCGGCGCGCACGATTTCAACGATTACCAAGTGGCGCGCCGCAACAACATTCCGCTCTACATCCTGATGGATACGAAGGGCCGCATGGCTGACGCCGAGCACGTGCCAGCGAAGTATCGTGGGCTCGATCGCTTCGAAGCGCGCAAGCAGGTGGTCGAAGATATCGAAGCCATCGGCCTGCTCGATCGGATCGAGAGCAAGAAGATCATGCAGCCGTTCGGCGATCGCTCGAACGTTGTCATCGAGCCGATGCTGACGGACCAGTGGTACGTGAACGCCGGTGAGTTGGCGAAGAACGCCATCGCGGCTGTCGAAACCGGCAAGACTAAGTTCGTCCCTGAAGCGTGGACGAAGACCTATTATCAGTGGATGCGCAACATCGAGCCGTGGTGCGTGTCGCGCCAGCTGTGGTGGGGCCACCGCATTCCCGCGTGGTACGGGCCTGATGGTCACGTGTTCGTTGAAGCGAGCGAAGACGCCGCCGAGAGCGCAGCGAAGAAGCATTACGGCAAGGCGGTTGAGCTGCGCCAAGACGAGGACGTGCTGGACACTTGGTTCAGCTCCGGCCTTTGGCCCTTCTCGACGCTTGGCTGGCCGGACAAGACGACGGAGCTGAAAAAATTCTATCCGACGTCAACGCTCGTCACCGCGCACGACATCATCTTTTTCTGGGTCGCGCGGATGATGATGCTGGGCATGCACTTCATGAAGGAAGTGCCGTTCCACGAAGTTTACATCCACGCCCTGGTCCGTGACGCCAAGGGCCAGAAGATGTCGAAGTCCAAGGGTAACACCATGGACCCGCTCGACCTCATCGATAAGTTCGGCGCCGACGCGCTGCGCTTCACGCTGGCGGCGATGGCGGCGCAGGGCCGTGACATTAAGCTCAGCGAACAACGCATTGAAGGCTATCGCAATTTCGGCACCAAGCTCTGGAACGCATCGCGCTTCGCGCAGATGAACGAATGCGCGGTGTGGGACGAATACGATCCGCGCTCGCCGGAGCAGACGGTCAACAAGTGGATCGTGGGCGAAACCGCGAAAGCTGCGGCGGCGGTAACACGCGAACTGGAGGCGCGGCGTTTCAACGAAGCGGCGGGCGCACTCTATAAGTTTGTCTGGAACGTCTATTGCGATTGGTATCTGGAATTCATCAAGCCGTTGCTCAACGGTGATGACGAAGCCGCTAAGCTCGAAACGCGGCGCACGGCAGCGTGGGTGTTGGATCAGATCTTGATCCTGCTGCACCCGTTCATGCCGTTCATCACCGAAGAATTGTGGACGCGGCTCGGCGAATTCGGGGCCAAGCGCAAAGGCATGCTGATTGTCGAAGCGTGGCCCGAACTGAGCGACGATCTCATCGATGCCGACGCAGAAGCGGAAATCGATTGGATGGTGCGGCTCATTGAAGAGACACGCTCCACCCGCTCCGAGCTGAACGTGCCCGCCGGCGCGAAAATTCCGTTGCTACTGATCGGCGCCGATGCAGCGACGCAGGCGCGGCTTGAGCGTTACCAAGACCTGATCGATCGCATGGCGCGGCTTGAGTATTCGACCAGCGCTGATGCTGCGCCGAAAGGCTCGGTGACGTTCGTGCTTGAAGGCTCGACGGTGGCGTTGCCGCTGGAAGGCGTGGTGGACCTGCCGGCGGAGTCGGCGCGGCTCGCAAAAGAGATCGGCAAGCTCGAAGCCGAGATCGGCAAGATGGACGCGAAGCTCGGCAATGCTTCGTTCATTGAGAGGGCGCCGGAAGAGGTCGTCGATGAGCTGCGTGAGCGGCGCGAGGATGCGGCTGCGTCCGCAACAAAGCTGAAGCACGCGCTCGAACAGATCAAAGGCGTCTGAATGCGGATCTTCGTCACCGGCGCATCTGGCTTTGTCGGCGGCGCGGCGGCGAAGCATTTTGCTGAGCAGGGCCACGACGTGCGCGCCATGTCGCGCTCGGAGAAGTCCGACGGGAAGATCAGAGCGCTCGGCGCAACGCCTGTGCGTTGCGATCTGGAAGACGTGACGGCGGCGCATATTGGCGACGCCGAGGCGATCGTGCATTGCGCGGCGTTTGTCGAACAATGGGGTCCGGTTGACGCGTGGAAGCGTTTCAACGTCGACGGCACCGATCGCGTGCTGAAGGCGTCGCGCGAGGCGGGCGCTCAGCGCTTCATTCATATCAGCACCGAAAGTGTGCTGTGGCGCGGCCAGCATCTGCGCGGTGTCGATGAAACCTACCCGCGTGCACCGAACTCGCCCTATCCGTACTCGTGGACGAAGGCGCGGGCTGAGGAATTGGTCGAGCAGGCCAATGCGCCAGCGTTTCAAACCATCATCCTGCGGCCGCGGTTCATCTGGGGGCCGGGCGATACGACGCTGCTGCCAGTGATCAAGCAAATGGCCGCGAGCGGCCAATGGCAGTGGATCAATAACGGGCAGAACAAGACGTCGACGACGCACATCGCCAATCTCGTGCACGCGATCGAATTGGCGCTGACCAAAGGCAATGGCGGGCAGGTATACTTCATCCTCGATGACGGCGTGCGCACGATGAAGGAGATCATCTCCGCCATCGCCGGAACGCAGAACGTTACGTTGCCGGATAGAAGCGTGCCGTCGTGGCTCGCGGATACGGTCGCGGGCGTGATGGAAACCACTTGGCGCACGTTCAATCTAAAGGGCGAGCCGCTGACGCGCTTTGCCTCGATGATCATGTCGCGCGATAGCGTGCTGATCGATGCGAAGGCGCGGCGCGAGATGGGCTATATGCCTGTGATCAGCGTTGAGGAAGGCTTGCGGCAGCTGAAGGCGGCTTAGGTGCCGGGCTGGACGTAGGGCACTTTAGCAAACAACTCGCGCTCGGCGCGGCGTGGATCGTTTTGGACGAGCGAGTTATTGTCGAACATCATCGTCGCGCGATCCGGCAGTGTGTAGGGCGCCCAACCTGGATTGCCGGTGCGCGCGAAGCGGAGCAACGCTTCCATCATAGTGCTGGACATCGCGGACGCCTCTTCGCTGGCTGCGCCGATCCATTCCGATGCTTCGAGATTGCCGAACACGAGCGGAATATCGAGCGTGTGCGGCGCGCCGAATGTGCCGCCTTCGCGTGGGGCGCGCCAATCGAGCTGATAAGCGAACGCCGGCGCGCCCGCTTCGGCTCGCGCTTCAAGCTCAATCAGCGCGCCGCGCCAAGAACGGGCGGCTGTGGACGCGGCGAAGTAAACATCGCTTGGCGAATAATGCGAATAAAGGCGCCGATATTCGCTGACGACGTGCTCCGGCAGGATATCGACACGCATGGCGATGGCGAGCCGTGCTGGGACGTCGTTCCACGTCAGTGAGAAGAGAGACCGATCGGCGCCGACAAAACCGCGCGTCTCGTCGTGCGTATTGCCAATCATCATTGGGATCGCGTTCGATTGCGAAGGCGCATCCGGATAAAACGGGTGGCGCATGAGGTGGCGCTCATCGAGCACCGGGCCGAAGTAGATTGAACCAAAGCCCAGAACAGGATCTGGCGTCTGAACCGCTTCGACGAAACGCGCTGTGGGAACGCTGGCGAGTTCGCGCGTGTGCGCGGTGGTGAGTCCGAGCGCGGTGAAATAGGAGTCGGTGCGGCGCGCGGCGTTGAGTGGGCCGGAGGCGGTGACTTGCTGGCCGCTCATTGTAAAAGCTCGGTGAAACAGCTCCGCCGCCGCTGGCATCGCCATGAGCGTGGCGATCTTCGCACCGCCACCGGATTGGCCGAACACGGTGACGCATGATGGGTCGCCGCCGAAATTGGCGATGTTGTCGCGCACCCATTCGAGCGCGAGGATGAGATCGAGTTGGCCAGCGTTGCCGCTATCCGGGAAGCCGCGAGATGCGAGGTAGCAATAGCCGAAGGCGTTGAGGCGATGGTTCAGCGTGACGACAACGACGTCGCCGTACGT
>JBEBHI010000024.1:0-25748 GCA_040080935.1 Terricaulis sp. | reverse complement strand
ACCTCCGGTTTCGCCGGAGGCGCGAACCGCGTCTCCGTTCTGAAACGGAGCAAGCTCGTGAGTGACGTCGTCACGCTGAAGACCGCAACTGCCACCAAATGGTGGGTGCAGATCCGCGGCCGCGCGTTCGGCCCGTACTCGATCGAGCAAATGGCTGCCTTCCTGAGCGAAGGCCGCGTGCGCCCGACGACAATGGTTTCAGACACCGGCAAAGATAACTGGACCGAAGCGCGCCGTGTCATGGCGCTGCGCGGCCTACGCAAACCGGCCGCCGCGAACGACGCTGAAGATGCAGCGAACGTCTTCGTGCACGCCGAAATCTTCTCTGGCGCCTGGATGCCGTTCATGGCGGCCATGGAAAGCATGGGCTTCGTCTGCGACCTCGGCCCCGGCCTCTGGCTCATCCGCACGCGCTACACTTCAGGCGTCATCCGCAACACGCTCTCGCAAACGCTCGAGCGCGGCGACCGCTTCGTCGTGATCGACGCCACGCGCGATCGCTTGGCCTGGTTCAACCTTGGCCCGGAAGTCGATGTTCGCATCGGCAAAGTCTGGAACGGCCCACTGCGCACTGAAGCGACCAACGACGCGCGCTAAGCGCCGATCGCTGTCGCCAGGCGCTCATACGCCCGCGCAAAGTCTTCCTTGAACTCTTGCACCACCGCACCCGTCGAAAGCGGCGTGTTCATTAGTCCTACGCCTTGGCCGACCCAATACGTCGCCAAGTCCTGCGCACCGGCATGACCGCCATCGGCCAGCTTGTCGATCAGCCGAAGCGGTGCTTCCGAGATGAACGTCTGCAACGGCATCGGCAGCGGCTTCGGCGCACCCTCAGCTTCCCAAGCATCTGTCCAAGGTGAACGCAACTGCCGCGACGGCTTTCCCGTTCGCGACTTTGACCGCACCGTGTCGCGCGACGTCGCCGCGAGCAGCTTCTTCTTGATGATCTCGCTCGTCTCAGCTTCCGGCGTCGTCAGCCACACCGAACCACACCAAGCGCCGGCCGCGCCCATCGCCATCGCCGCCGCCATCTGCGAGCCGATGACAATCCCACCGGCCGCCAACACCGGCACATCACTGCCAGCAGCCCGCAATGCCTCAACGACCTCCGGCACCAGCACCATCGTCGTCACATCACCGCAATGGCCACCCGCCTCGGTGCCAGCCGCAATGATGATGTCCACGCCAGCTGCAGCCTGCGCCAGCGCATGTTCCTTCGCGCCGACCAGCGCCGCAACCGCAACGCCGTGGTTCTTGCCCATCTCGATCATCAAAGGCGGCGGCGTACCCAACGCGTTCGCAATCAACTTGATCGGATATTGAAACGCGACTTCCAAGCTTGCGGCGCCGCCATCCGCAAGATTACGCGCGAAACCACCGGCACCCTTTCGCGCTTCATCAAGCTCCGCGGCTTCGATGCCATGTTGCGCGAGAATGCCCGCGGCGAAGTCCTTGTGTTTGCTCGGTAGGCCTTCGACGAGCGCATCCACGCTCACGGAGGCGCCGCCTTTGCCCTCATAGGCATTCGGCACGATGAGATCGACGCCATACGGCTTGCCGCCAACGTGCGCCTCAATCCAATCGAGCTCCTGCTTCAGCCGTTCCGTGCCGTAACCCGCGACGCCCAGCACGCCCATGCCGCCCGCCTTCGAGACTGCCGCAACGACATCGCGGCAGTGCGAAAACGCGAACAGCGGAAACTCTATGCCTAGACGTTGGCAGATCGGCGTATGCATCATGCGAGCAGCATAGCGCGGCGGAGCCAATGGACGAGAGCAAAATCCCAGTCATCGTCGGCGTCGGCCAAATCAACGATCGCGAGGAGCGGCTAAACTCGGTCGAGTTGATGGCCGCTGCGTTGCGAAACGCCGACGCAGATGCAGGTGGTGGTTGGCTCAACCGCATCGACGCCCTCGACGTCGTCGCCCAACTCTCATTCCCAGAATTCGCCGACGCCTCCGCGCCGCTGGCGCAAATGCTGGAGATCGCACCACGCCATTGCGCGCAAACGCGCTACCCAATGGGCGACAGCCCCGTCGCGCTCCTAAACCAAGCCGCCAACCGCATCGCATCCGGCGAAGCCGAGATCTGCGCCATCGCCGGCGGCGAAGCGCTTCGCACCGCCGCCAAGCGCGCCGCCGGCGGCAAACGCGACGCCGTCCGCGAGTCAGCGGCACGCGCCACGCGCGAAGGCCGCGCGCGTTACGGCATCGTCGCGCCAACCGATGTCTATCCGCTCTACGAAAACGCCTGCCGCGCCCTCTGGGGCCAAACACTCGCGCAGGCACAAGCCGAGAGCGCCGAGATTTGGGCAGGCTTCTCGCAACTCGCCGCAAACAACCCCAACGCCTGGCTCCGCAACGAAGTCAGCGCCGAACAAATCCTCGACGTCTCGCCGAACAACCGGCCCATCGCGTTTCCCTACACAAAGCTCACCGTCGCGAACGCCTCTGTGAACCAAGGCGCCGGCTTCATCGTCACCAGCCTCGCCAAAGCGAAGACTGCAGGCGTGCCCGAAGAACAGCTGATCTATGTCGGCCGCGGCGCCGCGGCGCGCGAACCGGGCGACGTCCTGGCGCGAGATCGCTTGGATCGATCCCTGAGCTTGGAAGCATCGCTCCAAGGCGCACTGCGTCTCAGCGGCCTGACCAGCGCCGACATCGATCTGGTCGAACTCTATTCCTGCTTCCCAGTGATGCCCAAGCTCGCGCGCCGCGTAATCGACTGGCCCGTGGACCGCCAGATGACAACTTTCGGCGGTCTCACCTTCGGCGGCGGCCCCGTCGGCAACTACATGAGCCACGCCATCGCATGCATGACGCAGCATCTGCGTGAAAGCGGAAATCTGCACGGCCTGCTCTTCGGCAATGGCGGCTTCGCCACGACGAGCCACAGCATCATCATCTCACGCGACCCCCAGATCGCGTCGCAGGGAGCCCATGACCCGAGCGTTCAAGCAGAAGCCGACGCACACCGCGGCGCCGCGCCCACCTTGCTCGAAACCTACAACGGCGACGCGGCAATCGAGACCTACACCGTGTTCTCCGATCGCGAAGGCGCCCCCAAGAGCGGCGTCGTCGTCGCGCGCACGCCAGCGCAAGAGCGCTTCCTCGCCCACGTGTCGGCGGACGACGCTCCCTTGATCGCCTTTCTCACGAACGGCGCACACCAACCTGTCGGCTCCAGCGGACAGGCGACCACCGACGCCGACGGCCTCGTCCACTGGCGCATGTGATCAATCCGGCGCGCGGCCTGCGATCAGCAGCGGATAGGGATTCATCGACTCCGCCTCCCACCAATGCCGCTCAGCCGTGAGCCGCTGAATCTCAAAGTGCAGATGCGGCGCCGGCGCATTGCCGCTCATGCCAACATACGCAATCACATCGCCCTGCTCGACAACATCGCCTTCCGCAAGCCCCGCCGCGCGGCTGCTCAAGTGCGCGTAGTAATAAACGAAGCGTTCGCTGGTATCGAACTGATAGATCGTGATCCCACCACGCACACTGTCGAAGAATTTCACGACGCGCCCGTCAGCCGCGGCGCGCACCGGCGTTCCCGCCGGCGCCATGATGTCGATGCCCTCATGCGAACGGCCCTCCGACCGCGCCGCGCCCCACGTGTCCGTCAGCGCGTTGCTTGCGACGCCAGCAACCGGAATGATCAGCGTGCGATCAGTGACAACCGCGGCGCGGCGACGGCTCGTTTGTTCGGCTTGCTGCACCACGACTGCCGCCGAAGCTGATTCATCGACGCGCGCCACCGGCTGCGAAGTCAACATTGCGGCCACGATCAGCGCGCCAATCAAACAACCAGTCCAACCAGCAAATTGCGTCCGCGTCATCTACCGCCAATGCGCGCGCGATGACTGAAGTTCCCACATGTCGACGCCGTCACGGCGCCTCATAATGGTCAAGAGAACACATTAGGTACTGCGCTTAGTGGAGCGCCTGGGCATGAATCGTCGGAACTTTTTGCAAGTGGCGGGGAGCGCTGCGTTCAACGCTGCGATCGTTGGCGGCGTCGCCGCGGGCATTGTCCGTCCGGCCTATGCCACGCAGCCGGTCGCGCGCGCAGCAGCGCAAGTGCGACAGCTCGCGTTCATGAACACGCACACCGGCGATACCTTCAGCGACGCGTACTGGGAAAACGGCGCCTACGTTCCCGACGCGATGGCCGCGATCAACAACGTCATGCGCGATCACCGCTCCGGCGAAGTTCACGCCATCGATCCGCGCTTGCTTGATCAACTTCACAGCCTCAACGGACTCGTCGATGCGTCAGCGCCGTTCCAGATCATTTCCGGCTACCGCTCGCCAGCAACCAATGCAGTACTGCACGAAGCCTCAAGCGGCGTCGCCACCCGCAGCCTTCACATGGACGGCCGCGCCATCGACATCCGCATTCGCGGTGTGGAACTTCCGCGCCTCCGTGACGCGGCTCTCGGCATGAACGCAGGCGGCGTCGGCTATTACGAAGCCTCAGACTTCATCCACGTCGATACCGGCCGCGTTCGCCGTTGGTAGTTTAGCCAGCGCGGGTCGCTCGTTGCGCCACGCTGCTCTGACGTATCGCAACCGGCACGCCCGGACGCACCGCGTGCCCAAGCTCGATCACATCCCAGTTCGTCAGCCGGATGCAGCCGTGCGACTGCGTCTTGCTGACTTGCGACGGGTTTGGCGCACCGTGAATTCCGTACGTATCCGCACTCAACGCGATCCAAACCGCGCCAACCGGATTGTTCGGCCCTGCCGCGATATCCAGCGCACCGTGATCACGCTGACCGAACGTCGGCAACCGCGCCGGGTCGTAACGATACGTCGGATCGAACGCCACCCCGCGTACGGTGTGCTCACCAATCGGCGCCGGCGCATCGCCGCTGCCGATGCTCGCCGGATAGTACGCCACGAGCTGATTTGAAGCATCGAACGCCCGCACCGCGCCTTCGGAAACATCAACTTCAACCGACGCCACCTGCACGTTCAGCTCGCCGCCACCATTGGCGACAACGATCTGCGTGCCAGCCTGATTGAGTTCCACGCCCGGATTGAGCGTCCGCAGCAAATCGTCATCCATATGGAATTTCTCGGAGATCGCTTCTTCGGCGGATTCGTAGCCAACGTGCTCGAGTTGCGACATCGCTTCGAGCCCGCTTGGCACATCCACGAACGGTCCCGCTACATCTTCAGCCGTCAATGTGTAGCCCACCAGTGCCGCCGATGAATCCGCCTGTTCCAGTCGTGTGAGCAGCGCATCATCTGCGAGCCCCGTGACAGGCAGGTTGTGCGCTTCCTGATAGGCGGAGACGGCTTTCCGAACATTGCTGCCGTCATAGCCATCGATCACACCCGGCGAGAAATGCGCGCGATCGAGCAGCACTTGAATGCGCACCATGCCCGCATCAAACCGCGCACCAACCGGCGCTGTCGCTTCGACCGGGGTCACGCCCGCAGGCGGCGGCTCAGGATTGATGCCAGGATCCGAATTCAACGCAGCAGGCGCCGCTCCTTCGGGAACAGCTCCAGCGGGCACTGCGGGAACATCAGCGAGGCTTGCAGCCATTTGCATGGTGAAGCGGGCAGAATTGATTTCGGCCATTTGAGCGCGCGACGTTTCGCTCAGCTCGATCGCAGGCGGGGAACTTTGCTCTGCCGCAGGGGGCGAGCACGCTGCGAGCGACAAAACCGACGCAGCGGCCATCAACATCATTCTCATAGAGCAAACCTCGGATAATCCCTCGGATGCTCAATCAACGAACCCGCGCTTCGTTCCTTTGCGCGGTATCGCGCTATTCGAAGCGGCTCGGCTTCATGTCGCGTTTGTAGCGTTTCCAGTTCTCCACGTAGTGATGCGCGGAGAACGTGATCATCTGGCGCTGCGGCTCGTCCATCTTGCGCGCGAACCGCGCTGGCGCCCCAGTGATCAACGACCCTTCTTCAAACGTCTTGCGCTCGGTCACTAACGAATGCGCGCCAAGCAAACAGAAGCTCGGAATAGTCGCGTAGTTCAACACTGTCGCCTTGATGCCAATCAACGATGTGTCCGCAATCGTGCAGCCATGCAGCATCACCTGGTGACCGATGGTGACGTCTTTGCCGATCGTCAGCGGCGCGCCCATATCGGTGTGCAACACGCTGCCATCCTGCACGTTCGAGTTTTCGCCAACCGTGATCGGTTCGTTGTCGCCCCGCAACACAGCGCCGAACCAAACCGACGCGTTTCGCTTCAGCACCACGCGCCCGATTAACACCGCCGTCGGCGCCACCCAGTAGGCGTCCGCGTCTTCGACTTCCAGATCAGCGTCCGCGAGAGAAAAGATCGGCATCGTTGCGGCTCCAGGTCTTGTGCGAATTTTTTGAGACGTTCCGGGTCTTCAACGCGTCGTTAACCGGTTCAGCGCTTCCTGAACACACGGGATCGGGACTTTTTACGATCCTCCCGTCTCCAGGGCGCAAGCCTATTAGTGGGGGAGTACGTGGGCAGACAGCGCAAGTTCAGCGCACCGATCAAATCGCCCAACGGCGCTAACGCCGACGACTCTACCGACTCCTCAGATTTCTTCGACTCTCCACCGCCCGCCGGCAGAAGCCGCGCGGGCTCTTTGTACTCCCGAAAGGAGCACTCAATGGCGAAGCGCACTACCAAGCGTCGGCAAGCCCAAGGCGTGTTGAACGTTCAGGAATTCCAGCGCGACGATCGTCGTCAGCGCAATTTGCAGGTGCTTGAAGGCGGCTATCAGCCGGCAGCGAACGACAGCAACCGCGATCACAGCTTCGTCAAAAACGTACGTCCGAAGTCCAAAGGCCAAAGCGCCTTGATGGAGGCCATCGACACACACGCCATGGTGTTGGCGCTCGGCCCCGCAGGCACCGGCAAGACCTATCTCGCCATCACCAAAGCGGTTGAAGCGCTCGAAGGCGGCAAAGTCGGCCGCATCGTGCTCTCACGCCCCGCGGTTGAAGCTGGCGAATCGCTCGGCTTCTTGCCGGGCGCCATGGAAGACAAACTCGCGCCGTACCTGCGCCCGCTCTACGACGCGCTCCAAGACCGCCTCTCACCGAAGCGCCTTAAAGCACTGATGGCTGAAGGCCTCATCGAAATCGCGCCCGTTGGCTTCATGCGCGGCCGCACGCTCAACAATGCGTTCGTCGTCATCGACGAAGCGCAGAACTGCACCTACGGCCAGATCAAGATGCTGCTGACGCGCTTGGGCTGGAACTCGACCATGGTCGTCACCGGCGACCCGGCGCAAACGGACTTGCTGCCGGACCTCTCCGGCCTGCACTCAGTCGCCGACAAGCTCGAAGGCGTGAACAACATCGCCGTTTGCCGCCTGACCGAAACCGACATCGTCCGCCACCCGCTGGTCGCCTCAATGCTCGGCGTTTTGTAACGCCCACTCGGACTCTCGTGTTGGATCAATGAAAACTCAAAGCCCCGGCAGTGCCGGGGCTTTTTTCTTGAACTTGGTTAGTCCGCCAACCAGCGCGTTACTCTTCGCCTTCGAGATCGATGTCCAAGATGCTCATCGTCAGCACCTGGCCCTCGTCTTCGTCCACCGAGATCGTGCCAACAAATTCGCTGTGCACATACACCTCGGCCGAGTCCGTCTTACGCGGGCGTTCGCGCACATCGAGATCGGCGGCGTGGAGCGTCGTGCGCAATGCGGACTGCAACCGGCCGCGCTCAGGCGCATCGATCGGCGCGTTTTTCTTCGCACCCGGCGCCGGCGGCACGGCGAGGCTGATCGAGTACGACAACTCGCCCTCGTCCTCGTCACGCAGCAGTGCAGCAACGCGCTTGCCATCGACAAGCACGTCCGCCTCTTCAGCCGACTTCGACACCACGGACACCGTGGGCGAGCCCAGCAGTTTTGAGAGATAAGCGCCGAGGCGCGTGCATTCGGCAGCGTTCAAGAGGGAAACTCCGTTCTGGAGGCGGAAACTCGCCCCGGAGCCCCGTCAGGTCAAGCGCGCGACTACTCGAATTCCCAGTGCGTGGCCTCTTTGCGCAAGTGGCGGCCGTAGAGGAAAAGAAAAAGTCCCGCGCCGGCGAAGACGCCCATCACCGCGAGATACCCGAACATGCCATTATCAACCGCGTCGCGGATTGTGAACGGCGTGTAGAGGGTGATCATCCCGAGCGCGACGGCAACCGCTACGCCCGTTTTGATAAAGACATCGCCGAAGAAGTAGTTGCGGTCGATCTCGCTGCGTGGGCGGCGATGCGGCTTGTGCGTGGTTTTGCTTTTGGCCATGGCGGGAGCTTAGCCGGATTCGGCGAGCGCCTCCGCCGCCGCAGCACCATTCCGCTTCTGCAATGGGCGTTCGTTAGCGGCGCTGGTTCGAATTGCCCTGCGCGCGCACCGGCTCCAGCTCATACGAGATCACGCACGATCGTGCCTCGTCCCGCGCTTCCTGGCTGCAATTGCTGCGCGCGAACGCCTCGGCCAATTGCAGTGCGCGATCCTTGTTCGGACCCCAGCCATTTTGGGTGTCATAGAGAACCGCGAACGCGCTCCACGGCATCATCGTCTGGCCAAGCGTCTTGCTCTCAAAGATGCGCTCGATCGACGGCTGGAAAAAACCAAGCCGCGCGGCGAGCGTGCCGGTATCGGCGCCATGGAGCTCATTCAGAAACTCCCGCCAGGCGTGATTTGCCTGCTGACACATTTCGATCAGTCGCGTGTCGCCGCGGCCGAGCCGTTCGAGCAATTCGTGCATGGGGAGATACTGCCTTTCTGAGGCAGCACCCGATCATGCCTTTAGGTCAAACGCATCTCTGCTCGCCTGCAAGGCGGGCCTCAGAGCCACCACTTCGCCGCCTTGGCGCGGAAATTCGCCGCTCTCTCCAATTCGGCGCTGACCGCAAACACACTCTCCTCATCGAGCGCCTTGCCGATCACCTGCAAACCGAGCGGCAAACCGTTCGCATCCGTCGCAGCTGGCAACGCCAACGCGGGCAAACCCGCGAGGTTCGCCGTCACCGTGAAGATGTCGTTCAAATACATCGCCACCGGATCGCCGCTCTTCTCGCCCAGTCCGAACGCCGCCGAAGGCGTGGCCGGCGTGAGGATGGCATCCACCTTCTCGAAGGCGTCACGGAAATCTTGCGCAATGCGCTGACGCACCTTCTGCGCGCGCAGATAATACGCATCGTAGTACCCAGCGCTCAGCACGTACGTGCCGATCAAGATCCGGCGCTGCACTTCCTTGCCGAAGCCGGAAGCACGCGTGTTCTCATACGTACTGTTGAGATCCTTGCCCGCAACGCGCGCGCCGTAGCGCATGCCGTCATAGCGCGCGAGGTTCGACGACGCTTCCGCCGGCGCCACGATGTAATAGGCCGGCAGCGCATACTTCGTGTGCTTCAGCGAGATCGGCACAATGGTGGCGCCCGCCGCCTTCACCCATTCAATGCCTTGCTGCCAGAGCGCTTCAATCTCCGGCGGCATGCCATCAACGCGATACTCTTTCGGCACGCCAATACGCATGCCCTTGATCGACCGCTTCGTCGCCGCGCGAAAATCCGGCAGCGCATTCGTCAGCGAGGTCGAATCCTTCGGATCGTGCCCAGCCATCGATTGCAGCAGCATCGCCGCATCTTCGACTGTCTTCGCAATTGGCCCGGCTTGATCGAGCGATGACGCGAACGCCACAATGCCCCAACGCGAGCAACGCCCATACGTCGGCTTAATCCCAACCGTACCCGTGAATGCCGCAGGCTGACGGATCGAACCACCGGTATCGGTCGCTGTCGCGCCCAAGCACAAATCCGCGCTCACCGCCGAAGCCGAACCACCGGACGAACCTCCCGGCGTCAGCTTCGTATCCTCGTTCCCTCGCCGCCACGGCGAAACCACCGGGCCAAAGTGCGATGTCTCGTTCGACGAGCCCATCGCAAACTCGTCCATGTTGAGCTTGCCCAACATCACCGCGCCATCGCTAAAGAGATTGCCGCTGACCGTGGACTCATAAGTCGGCGTGAACTCACCCAGCACGCCCGAGCAAGCCGTCGTCCGCACACCCTCAGTGCAGAACAAATCCTTGATGCCGAGCGGCGCGCCTTCGAGCGGGCCGGCCTTGCCTTCCGCGCGGCGTGCATCGGACGCCTTCGCGCGCTCTCGCGCCAATTCCGGCGTCGTCACCACGTAGGCGTTGAGATGCGGGTTGGCTTTATCGATCGCGTCGATGAATGCGTTGGTGATCTCTAGCGAGGAGAATTGCTTCTTCTCCATGCCGTCGAGAGCTTGGGCCAGGGTAAGTGTCGTAAGATCGGTCATTTGCTCTATGTCTCTTTAGTCATTCCAGACACGCGGAGCGTGATCTGGAATCCAGGGCCGACGCCCCGCTCTATGATCCCTGGATTCCAGGTCTCGCTTCGCTCGCCCGGAATGACTCTAGAAGTCATGCCAGCGCCTTTGCGTAGAACGCCGTCCAGGCGCTCGGCGGATAATCGAGAACAGGCTCACACGTTGCAAAGCCGCCGCGTTCATAGACGCGTTTGGCCGCATCGAAGTTAGAGCCCGTTTCCAACACGACACGGCTCAAGCCACTCTGTCGCGCCAAGTCTTCAATGCGCGCCAGGATCGCCCCACCGACACCAAGGCCGCGCGCGCTTGGCTTCACAAACATACGCTTCACTTCGCCAACACCGTTCGCATGCCGCTTAAGCGCGCCCATGCCGAGCGTCGCGCCGTCAGCATCACGCGCAACGAACAGCGTCAAATCCGGCTGCGCCATCTGCTCAACCGTCATGTGATGACGAAACTCAGCCGGCGTTAGCTCGAACGTAAATTCGTTCAGCTCCTTCACCAGCGCGCGCACGTCATCCGAGAGCGGCGTTTCGGTGGCGATCGTGAAGCTCATGTGTGTGAAGTTTCGGGTGCAGGCGCGAGCGTGTAACCCGCGTCCGGCCGTATCCAGCGGAACCGCACCGCAAGATCAGGCCGCTCGACACCATCGAAGAACACGGCGACCGACACAGCATCGCCGTCGGTGGTAAGGCGTGAGCAAAGTTCATTCACGTTCGCGAACAGACCCCACACCGCACCCTTGACCTGCTGGTCGATCTCACGCGGCGCCGGTTGGCCGTCCATCGTGATCCGGGCTGACTCGATGCTCGCGCGGCTGATCCGCTCGCACACCAGATCATCCCGCGCGTAAACCGTGCTCGTCGAATACACGATGATAAGCGGCTCGGCGTTGAGATGCATGATCACGTCATTCATCACCTCGCCCGAGGCCAAGAAGCGGTAGGCGCCAAACGCTGAGCACGTGCGCGCAATCGTGTTTGCGTCGTGGCACTCAATCCAGCCCTCACGCGCGCGCGCAAACGGATCGGCGCTCTGGGCCCGCGCCAGTGACGGCGCGAGCATGAGCGTCGCGGCCGCAACAAGAAGTGCGCGCATCATCATTCGACGACTTTCGGCACCACGAAGAACCCATCCTCACTCTTCGGCGCGTTCTTCAAAACCTTCTGCGGATCATCGCCCGCCGTCACGACGTCATCGCGCATCGGCAGCGAGAGGCCCTCAACAGCGCTCGTCATCGGCTCGACACCTTCGACATCGACTTCGTTGAGCTGCTCGATCCAGGCCATGATGCCGTTCAGCTCATCGGCCATCGGCTTCACGCGGTCTTCAGGGAGCGCCAGGCGCGCCAACTTGGCCACCTTGCGGACAGTTTTTTCATCGATCGACATGGGGCGGGCTTATAGCCGCCCGGCTAGCCGTTCAAGACCCGGCCGCGCTGCATTCGCCCGTCCACACACTCGTGCCGCCGTCATTGGCTTCCGTCAGCGTAAAAGTGCGCTGATCTCGATCGATTTGGAGCGCCGAGGTGTATTCGGTGCGGTCATTTGTGCGCATCGTCGCGGCGAAGCCCGTTTGAGACGGACGCGGCTCGAATGTCGCATTCTCACAGCCGGTCGCGATGCAGAATTGTCCCGCACCGCCCCGCGCCGGAACCGAGAGGGAAATATAGAGCGTCGATGCCTCGCCCGGCTGCGCCGCCGTGCATCCCCCAGCGGGGCATTGGCGCACGTCGCCAGCATTGCAGTTGAGGTCCGCACTGAGCGCCGACACCTGCGCCGATGGCGCAACATTTGGCGAGTCAGGCGCCGCGCATGCCGCAAGGCCAGCAGCTGCGATAAGAATTAGGGTCCGCATCATTCCCGCATTGAAGACCTGCGCTTGACGTTCTGCAAGCACACGCCGAAGGGATGACCATCTTTCAATGCCACTTATGCCCGACATCACCGCATTCGCCGCCGCTCTGCCGGCGCGCGCCGCCATTCTGGGCATTGATCCCGGTGAGAAGCGCATCGGCATTTCCGTGAGCGACACCACGCGCCTCATCGCCTCATCGCTCGACACCGTCGCACGCGCCAAGTTTGCAGATGACGCTGCCGCGATCCTGAAACTCTTCGACGCGCGCCAATGCGCGGGCTTCGTCGTCGGCTTGCCGCTCAACATGGACGGCTCAAGTGGTCCCGCCGCGCAAAGCGCCCGCGCCTTCGCCCGCAACATGCTGGCGAAACGCGACGCGCCGTTACTGCTATGGGACGAGCGGCTATCCACGGCCGCCGTGACGCGCACGCTGCTCGAGGGCGACGCCACCCGCAAACGCCGCGGCGAGGTCGTGGACAAAATGGCAGCGGCTTACATGCTGCAAGGCGCGCTCGACGCCATGAAGGAGCGCGAAGCGTGAGCGAGGTCGTCGGCGAGCTATTGCCGGTCTTCCTGCTGATCGCCGTCGGCTGGATCGTGCGCGCGCGCAACATCGTCACCGCCGAAGCCTTCGGCCAAGTGAATCGCTTCGGCTATTTCGTCCTCTATCCAGCGTTTCTCTTCACGCTGAGCTCCACCTCCGATTTGCAAGCGGGCCAAGCGCTGCCGTTCGTCGGCGGCCTCATCCTCGGCTTCTTTGTGCTGCTCGGCTTGACGCTCGCGCTGCAACCATTCTTCCGAACCGAAGGCCCAGCCTACACAAGCTTGCTGCAAGGCTCGGTGCGCTGGAATGGCTTCGTACTGCTCGCCGCCGCCAGCATGCTCTACGGCCCCGAAGGCCCACACCTCATCGGCATCGCCTTTGGCCCACTGGTTCTTGTTGTGAACACCGCGTGCGTGATTGTGCTTTCCATCTGGGGCTCTAGCCGCGCCGCCGGTCCTCGCGCCGTTTTCGATCAGATCATCGCCAACCCGCTCATCCTCGGCTGCGCTGCAGGCCTCACCGCACAAGCCATCGGCGTCCGCGATTTCGGCTTCGCCTCCGACGCAATTACATTGCTTGGCCAAGCCGCCATGCCGATCGCGCTCGTCTGCGTCGGCGCCGGCCTCGACTTCAAAGCTCTCCGCGCCGCGCGCGTGAAGGTCGGCATCGCGTCCTTCATCAAGCTCATCATCGCGCCCGCCGTAATGTGGGGCGCAGCAACACTCTGCGGCGCAAGCCCGCTTGCCGCTGCCGTAGCCGCTGGCGTTGGCTCAACCCCAACCGCCGCCGCCGGATATACCCTCGCACGCGAAATGGGCGGCGATCCGCAACTCATGGCCGCGATCATCACCGCGACGACGCTGATCTCCTTCATCACCATGCCCATCGCCATCGGCATCGCACTCTCGCTCAGCTGAATCCGGAACCGCCAGCGCCGCCGCGCACTTCTTCTCCGGCATGAGTTCCAAAGCGCCCGCGGGCCTCACTTTTGTCCACGACGACGCCCCAGGCATCAGCCGTCGGCGCTCAGGCAAAGGCTTTACCTATCGCGGCGCCAACGGCCGTGCCGTCCGCGACAAGAAAACCCTCGACCGCATCGCCAAGCTCGCCATTCCACCTGCGTGGGAAGACGTCTGGAGCAGCACCAAGGAAAACGGCCACCTTCAAGCTACTGGCCGCGACGAGCGCGGCCGCAAGCAATCGCGCTACCACCCGCGCTACCGCGAACACCAAGACAGCGCCAAATTCGATCACCTCGCCGAATTCGGCAAAGGCCTTCCGGCCATCCGCAAAACCATCAACGCGCACATGCGCAAGCAAGGCTTGCCGCGCGAGAAGGTGCTGGCCGCCATCGTCCGCCTACTCGACACCACGCTCATCCGCGTCGGCAACGACGAGTACGCGCGCAACAACAAAAGCTACGGCCTCACCACGCTCACTAATCGCCACGCCGACGTTCGCGGTGAAAAGCTGCGCTTCGTGTTCACCGGCAAATCCGGCAAGAACTGGCGCCTCACGTTACAAGACCGCCGCGTCGCCAAGATCGTGAAAGCCGCGCAGGATCTGCCCGGCCAACGTCTCTTCCAATACGAAGATGAAAACGGAAAACCGCACCACGTCACGTCAACAGACGTGAACGCCTATCTCCGCGATATCAGCGGTCGCGACATCAGTGCGAAAGATTTCCGCACTTGGGGCGGCACCATTCTCGCCGCGGCCGAACTCAGCGGCTTCAAAACCGCAAAAACCCAAACACTCGCAAAAGCCAACATCAAAGCCGCAATCGACGTCGTCTCCGGCAGCCTCGGCAACACACCTACGATCTGCCGCAAATCCTACGTCCACCCAAACCTGCTTGAGACGTACGAAGCCGGTGCGTTCAAACTCGGCACAGCCAAGCGCGCCGGCCTTTCCGCGCACGAAGCCGCGGTGCTGAACTTCTTGACGCGCAAACCGAAAGCGCGCGCACGCGCGCGCTAATCAATGCGGCTGCGGCCCTTGCGGTGTTGGGCAGTGCTCTGATTGGAAACGATCGCTGACCGCCATCATGCGGTTCATGTCGATGCCTTGCGTCGAGTCCATTACCTGATTTCCAAGGCCGGCCATGCGCTCGCGATTGGCCGCAGCTTGCGCCTCTGTTGGCCGCGGCGTGTTCGGACCAGCGCCTCGGCCCTGCGTCTCCGCCTGCAACGCCTGCGCGTTCGCGGCCATCGTCGGATCCATTTGCGCGTTCATGCGCTGACCAGCCGACATCATCTCAGCCATCATCTGATCGCATGTCAGCGTATCAACCGCCTGCAAGCTCGGATCGGACGGCGCGTTGCGCATCTCTTCCAATCGCTGCTGCAAATGTTGCTGCTGCTCGTTCTGCGCAAACGCTGGCGCTGCCGCCAAGCTCACGCACACCGCCAAAGTTGTGAAAAGCCGTGTCATCTCTGACCTCCGCCGCGCGAGCATGAAAGCACGCTCGCGCGGTGTCAAAATACGGCGCTGTCAGCTTAGCGCTTGCTGAACGGCTCAACCGGCGTGCTGGGGCCAATCACCATGGACGCATCTTCCTCGAACCCAGGATGGTTCGTCGGATCGACCACGTAAGTCGCGCCATTCGATGCAGGCTCAAGCGGCGCATGCACGCGCGCCTCTGCCGGCACGGCCTTCCCGGCCCCTAATCCCGCAACCACAGCCGCTAGCGCGATCCCCACCGGCCGCAGCGTTGATTGTTCTTCCTTCTTGGGGTGCGATCGCAGCATCACACGCTCCTTGTTTTCGCCCTCAAACCCGCCGTCCCACCATTGGAACGAAACGAGTACAGCACCGAGTCCGCGTCCGCAACATGGCTGAAACGATTATCCCCGCCTTAGTGTCGCCGCGCTTGCGGCGAGTCAGACACAGGGCTTAACAAGCGCCCATGGCTCAGCGACCGACTGGCGGGAAGAAAAGCGATCAAAGCGCGCGCGCCATTCGCTTTCGTCAGAAGCATCTTCTGGCCATAGCGGACTTGGATCGTTTCGAAGCCGAGAACCTGCTCGACCGCGCCGAGAAATTCGCACCTCTCCTGGATGAGAAGATCAAGAAGCTCGACACGCTGCGTGGCCGGACTCTGATCAATCTTTTCTTCGAGAATTCCACAAGAACGCAAAGCTCGTTCGAGTTGGCCGGCAAGCGCATGGGCGCTGACGTCGTCAACATGAGCGTTAAGAGTTCGAGCGTCGCCAAAGGCGAAACGCTGATCGACACCGCAGCAACACTCAACGCGATGCGTCCCGATCTGCTCGTCGTGCGCCACGGCTCATCGGGGGCCGCAGAACTACTCTCACGCAAAGTCGATTGCGCCGTCATCAACGCCGGCGACGGCAAACACGAACACCCGACGCAAGCCTTGCTCGACGCTTTCACCATCCGCTCGCGCCTCGGCGACGTCGAAGGTTTGACCGTCGCAATCTGCGGCGACGTCCTGCACAGCCGCGTCGCCCGCTCCAACGTCGCGCTGCTGACATTGCTCGGCGCGCAGGTGCGTTTGATCGGCCCGCCCACACTCATGCCCGCTGGCGCTGAGAAGTGGGGCGCAAAAGTCTTCCACGACATGCGCGCCGGTTTGAAAGACGCCGATGTTGTCATGATGCTGCGCTTGCAGCGCGAGCGCATGGACGGCGGCTTCTTTCCATCAGCGCGCGAATATTTCTGGTTCTACGGCCTCGACGAGGACAAGCTCCGCATCGCCAAGCCTGGCGCGCTCGTCATGCATCCCGGCCCGATGAACCGCGGCGTCGAGATCGATAGCTCCGTCGCCGACAACCCAAACGTCTCGCTGATCGAAACCCAAGTGCGCATGGGTGTCGCCGTTCGTATGGCCGTGCTCGAGGCGCTCGCTGAAAGCAGCGCCAATCAGGAGCCCGCCTAATGTGGCTCTTCCTGCTCTGGTGGCTAGTGGACGATCACCTCGCTGCGGCGCTCAACGCGCCGGGTCTCGGCACGCTGCCGATCTGGGTGCCATTCATCATCGCGCTCGCCTTCTCAACAACCTTGAACGTAGCGGTGAAACGCAGCCGGCATGACTAAGCCAACTCTCATCCGCAACGCCAAGCTGATCGATCCTGCGAAGAGCAAGGTCGAAGACGGCGCCATCCTGTTTGCCGAAACCATCCTCGATATCGGCAACATCAGCGGCGCCCCCGAAGGCGCCGAGATCATCGACGCTGACGGCGCACACGTCGCGCCTGGCCTCATTGATATGCGCGTCGTCATCGGTGAACCCGGCGCTGAGCACAAAGAGACCTTCAAATCCGCCGGTCGCGCCGCAGCCGCTGGCGGCGTCACCACTATGGTGATGATGCCGAACACGACGCCCGTGCTCGACGATCAAAGCCTGATCGACTTCGTCCTGCGCCGCGGCATCGATCGCTCCGGCGGCGTGCGCATCTTGCCAGCCGCAGCGCTCACGCAGCATCTCGACGGCGAGCTGATGACCGAGATCGGCCTGATGGCTGAAGCCGGCGCCGTGCTCTTCACCAACGGCGACAAACCGGTTCACAGCTCGCGCACGCTCCGCCGCGCGCTCTCGTACGCCACCACCTTCGACGCCCTGATCGCGCACCGCCCCGAAGATCCCTATCTCGCCGAAGGCGGCGTGATGCACGAAGGCGAACTCGCCGCGCGCCTCGGCCTGCCCGGCATTCCCGCCGCCGCGGAAGTCATCATGGCCGAGCGCGATCTCATACTCGCCGAACTCACCGGCGGCAAAATCCTGCTCGACATGATCTCGTCGGCGCAAACATTGCCAACGTTGAAGCGCGCCAAGGGCCGCGGCGTGAAGGCGTACGCCAGCGTCAACGTCCACCATCTCGTGCTCAACGAGAACGACGTCGACGGCTATCGCACCTTCGCCAAGCTCTCGCCACCGCTGCGCAGCGAAGATGATCGCGTCGCGCTCGTCCAAGCCGTCAGCGATGGCCTCATCGACGTCATCGTCTCCGGCCACGATCCACGCCCCGCCGAAGACAAGCGCTTGCCCTATGAAGAAGCCGCCTTCGGCGCCGTCGGCCTCGAGACTCTGCTACCCGGCGCGCTCACGCTCCACCACAAGGGCGACGTCCAGCTCAACACGCTCTTCCGCGCCATGACACAGCGTCCAGCCGAGCTTCTGAAACTCCCGCAAGGCCGCCTCGCCAAAGACGCGCCCGCCGACATCATCCTCATCGACCTCGGCGCGCCCTTCCGTTTGGACAGCGACAAGCTGCGCTCCAAATCCAACAATTCCCCGTTCGACGAGAAGCTCATGCAGGGCGCCGTGAAACGGACATTCATTGCCGGCAAAACGGTCTTCAACGGCTAACTCGGAGGGACACATGCGCAAACTTCTTCTCGGCGTCGCACTGCTAGCCCTCGCCGCCTGCGGCACAACATCCGGCGGTGGAGGCGGCTACGTGCCGCCACCGATCGGCCCTGGCGACCCAGGCCCCGGCGACGCACCGCCGCCGATCCCGCTAGACGGCCCGATTATGTACTCCTGCAGCAACGGCCAGCAGATCGTCGTCGACATCGATGGCGCCAACGCGCGCGTCCAAATCGTCGGCGGCACGTCAATGGTGCTGCCTGGCGCTGGCGATGGCTACTACACCAACGGCCGCTACGGCTTCCGCGGCGGCGGCGCGAATGGCCAATGGGAAGTCGGCCGCGCAGCAGCAGCAAACTGCACCGGCAGCTAAATCCATTGCCGGCGCCGCGAAGCGCGCTGGTGTGGGGCGCAGCCTTGCTGTTCGGCGCGCTCAGTGCGCCTGACGCAGCGGCTGAGCCTGGCCTTGCCGACGAGGCTGAATCACCGACGATCGTAGCGGGCGCGACCGAGCTTTCGCTGCACGCGGGCGAACTCCACGGCAGCAACAGCGCACACGATTGGCAGGTGCGCGGCGAAGCCAGCTACGCCTACTTGAGTTGGTGGCGACCCGGCGTCGCCGTGACCTGGCAACGCGAAAACGGAGAAACCGCACTCACTGGCATCGGCGTCGAAAACGTATTCGACTTCATTCCAAGCCGGCGTTGGCCTGTCCATTTCGGCCTCTACGCCGAATACGAACGCAACATGGGCGAAGCGCCTGACCACATCGAGTTGAAGCTGTTGATGCAGCGGCTGCGCGGCCCGCTCGATCTGCGCTTCAACGTCGTCACCGAACGCGAAACCGGCGATCACTCCGACAATCGCTGGGAATTCGGCTACGCCGCTCAGGGCTCGTATCGCGTCAGCCCCGCTTGGCGCGTCGGCGTGCAAGGCTTCGGCGACACCGGCTTTGACGATCAACTCGGCGATATCGACGATTACGCCCATTATTGGGGGCCGTTTGCGCAAGTCCGTTTAGCCAGCGTGCGCGAGCAAGAATTCAGCCTTCACGTTGGCTATCTCGCCGGCATGGGCCACGCGGACGCAGACGGGCAAGTGCGCGTCCAATTCGAGTGGTCGTTCAACGAGGACAGCGACGACTAGGAGCGCTGCGCAATGCGCGCTTCGTAAATCACCGCCGCGTCGCCATCATGAAAGCGAAGCCCCAGCGCATCAGCGTCCAACCCACAACTCACGAAGCCAACATCGGCAAAAGCGAACCGCGATTGCTCCACGGCCTCGATCTCGCGCGACAGCGCGCCTGAGCCCGAACACACATAGTTTACGCCGTTATCGACCAGATGCTCGAGATCATGGTCGTGGCCGTTGAAATAGACCTGCACGCCATAACGCTCCAACAGCGGCTTTACCCGCTCCGCTACCGCAGGCGCCGAGCCATGATTGCCGCTCGACAAGATCGGATGGTGGCCGACAACGATCTTCCACGCAGATGGGTCAGCCGCGAGGCTCCGCTCCAGCCATTCCAATTGCCCTCGCGCTTCGGACGCCGTTCCCAGCACCGGCACGTGCGAAGCGGAGTTACTGAGACGTGCGATGGGCGTCGTATCCAGAAAATAGAAGGTCGCGGTTTCACCACCGACACTCATCGGCTGCGCCCAGTAACGCGATGGCATCCGCCAGCGCGCGCTTCTGCTGGAATACGCCACTTCGGCGTTGGGCGAGCCTTCGTAGTCGTGATTGCCCAACACCACGTACCAAGGCGTCTGCAGCGAGGGCGCCGAATAGATATCCTCGAATGAAACGCGAAATTGCGGATCGCTCACCGACCCGACGCCATTGGGATAGAAATTGTCCCCGGTGGAAATAACAAAGCGCGCGTCGGCGCCGTCCGCGACACTTGCCATCGCTTGGGCCACCCGCCGCTGCGGCTCGGAGTTTTGTCCCCAATCGCCGACGACAAGAAAGCGGACCTCGCCCTCTTGAGCGAAGGCCGCAGGCGCAAACAACGTAGCGCCCGCGCCAAGAATGATGTTGCGACGCGATTGCATAAGCATCGACAGCCTCCGCAAATACTCTAAATTCGGCATCGGGGACGAACAAGCACGGCGACGGCCTAGACCTACCTCCATAGGCCCGCAGCGGGGGATCAATATGGCGGAGCAAGAGCGAGACGAGCGCGTCAACAATCTCGTCGCGCTGACGATTGCAGTCCTGGCGGCGTTCGTCGCCATCTCCGCGATCAAAGGCAGCAACGTCGAGCAACAAATGGCGCACGCCGAAGCCGAGCGTAACAACAGTTGGGCCTGGTATCAGGCCGTCCGCGTGCGCGAAGACATGGCGACCTATCAACTCGCCAACCTCCAACGCGAAGCGCGCTACCGGCCCGATGCGCAGCTCCAGGCCGAGATCAGCGAGCAATCCGCCGAAGTCGGCCGCGTACGCGAACGCAAGGATGAAGTCCAAACACGCGCGACAGCGGCCGAAGCAGAACACGCACGTCTCAGCGTCTTCGACGATCAATACGACATCTCAAGCGCGCTCATTTCCATCGCCATGGCGATCCTGGCTGTGTGCCTGCTCGCGCGCCTACAATGGCTCTTCTGGTTCTCTTTGGCGCCGGGACTACTGGGCATGGCGTTTGGCCTGACCGCGATGCTGCAAATACCGGTTCACGTCGGCCAGCTCATCGCTTGGTTCGGCTGACATCGCAGCGCTTGGCGCAAACTCTCCTCTCCACAGGCGCGCTTCGGCCTGTTAGGAAACTTACGTGCTGCCACTTTATTTCATTCTCGCCGCTGTCGGCGGCTACCTCTTGGGCTCTGTCCCGTTCGGCCTCGTGATCACGAAGGCCGCTGGACTAGGTGACATCCGCTCGATTGGCTCCGGCAACATCGGCGCAACCAATGTCCTGCGCACCGGCCGCAAGGACTTGGCGCTCGCCACCCTTCTGCTCGACGCAGGCAAAGCCGGCATCGCGCTCCTCATCGCACGCTGGCTCACGGACGGCATGCACGAGCAAACGCTCATCGAACTCACTGCAGGCACTGCCGCCTTCATCGGCCACTGCTTTCCTGTCTGGCTAAAGTTCAAGGGCGGCAAAGGCGTCGCCACGTTCTTCGGCCTGCTGTTCGCCGGCTACTGGCCGCTCGCATTGTTAGCAGGCGTTACCTGGCTCGCGATCGCAACGATCTTTCGTTACTCCTCACTCGCCGCACTTGTCGCAGTCGGCATCACGCCAATCGCCGCGCTCGTTGCTGGCGTTCCAGAGCACGCAGCCTTCACCGCCGCCATCGCCGTTCTCATCTTCTGGCTGCACCGCGCCAACATTGCGCGCCTGCGCGCCGGCACAGAGCCGCGCATCGGCGACAAGAAGAATGACGAAGACGCGCCCGTGATTGTGCCGGAAGCGCCCGCCGCCGCCTTGGTCGCAGCAGCGCCGCTTGTTGCCGAGACGACACCACCCATCGGCCCAGCCGAACCAACACCCGAAACATGACGCGCACGCTGTCGCGTCCTGAGCTCATCGCTTGGACGCGGCTGGCGCGCACGCCGCGTATTGGTCCGCTCACCTTCAATCGCCTCATCGCACGTTTCCGCACCGCGTCCGCCGCGCTCGAAGCGTTGCCACGCGTCTCCAACCTCACCGCACCGCCCGAAGACAAAGCCCACGGCGAGATCGAAGCCGTCGAAGCGCTCGGCGCGCGTCTCATCGCGTGCTGCGAACCCGACTATCCGCCGCTCCTTGCGCAACTCGATGCGCCGCCGCCTGTCATCGCCGTGCGCGGCGATCCCAAATGGCTGAAGAAGCCGACCATCGCCATTGTCGGCTCACGCGAAGGCTCGGGCTCAGCGCTCATTTTCGCGGAGCGCCTAGCCGCCGATCTCGGCAAGGCCGGATTCACCGTCGTCTCTGGCCTCGCTCGCGGCGTCGATGCAGCCGTTCACCGCGGCTCGCTGGAAACCGGCACTGTTGGCGTTCTGGCGGGCGGTCTCGATCACCCCTATCCGCCGCAAAACCAAAACCTGCACGACGCCATCTGCGAACGTGGCGCCGTTGTCAGCGAAGCGCCGCTCGGCACCGTTGCACGCGCACGCGATTTCCCGCGCCGCAACTCAATAATCTCCGGCGTCTCGCGCGGTGTGGTCATTATCGAAGCCGCGCTGCGCTCCGGCTCACTCATCACCGCGCGCGCCGCCGCAGATCAAGGCCGCGACGTGATGGCCGCCCCCGGTTCGCCGCTCGATCCGCGCGCGCGCGGCTCCAACGCACTCATCAAGCAAGGCGCGACCCTGATCGAAGACGCCAACGACGTCATCGCCGCGCTCGGCGACAGCGCGCCACCTTTGCGGCCGCTCTCGTCCGGTCCGCTCTTTGCCGATCTGGAAACGCCAGCACTGCCGCCAGGCCTGCCCAAGAAGATAGCGGCGCTACTCTCGCCAACACCGATCCACGTCAACGATCTAGCACGTCTCGTTGAAGCGCCCGCCGGCGCCGTCGCAGCCGCGCTGACCGAACTCGAACTCGAAGGCCGCGCCGCATCTCTGCCCGGCGGCTATGCCGCGCAAGCACGCGCCGCGTTCAACTAGAACTCGCCCTCAAGCACCGAGCACGCCGAAGCCAGCCGTTCCGCGGTTCGCGGCAATCCCGCCTGCCGGGCCATCGTTGCAAGCTGGCCTGCGATGTCGTGGATATATTCGGCGACCTGGCTTCGGGTCGGCGCCGGTGCGGCCTGCTCATCATCGTCGTCTGCAACCATATAGTGCATATAACACCCTATAGTTGCACGCGCCACAATTTATGAATGCGGCGCTAACCGGCGGAACTGCAAAGGAAAATTAGGTTCGCTCTCGCATAAGTGGCGTCCCGTTCCCATCTGGGCGCGTTGACACTGGGGGACATGCCCCCCAGTTTCCGGCCCGTTTTTCCGCGAAAGCCCCCGTCCAGAATGAACGTCGTCGTCGTCGAATCCCCGGCTAAGGCCAAGACAATCAACAAGTATTTGGGCAAGGACTATACGGTCCTGGCCTCGTACGGCCACATCCGCGATCTTCCCGCCAAGGACGGCTCGGTGAAGCCGGACGACGATTTCTCCATGGCCTGGGAGATCGACCCGAAGTCCTCAAAGCACGTCAAAGCCATCGCCGACGCGATGAAAGACGCCGACCACCTCATCCTCGCAACCGACCCTGATCGCGAAGGCGAAGCCATTTCCTGGCACGTCCTGGAAGCGCTGAATCAGAAGAAGGCGCTGAAGGGCAAGACGGTCAACCGCGTCACCTTTAACGCCATCACCAAGCCGGCCGTGCTGGCCGCCATGGCCGCCCCGCGCGACATCGACATGGAGTTGGTGGACGCTTACCTCGCCCGCCGCGCCCTCGATTATCTCGTCGGCTTCACGCTCTCGCCGGTCCTGTGGCGCAAGCTCCCTGGCTCACGCTCGGCCGGCCGCGTCCAATCCGTGGCGCTGCGCATCATCGTCGATCGCGAAGTCGAGATCGAAAAGTTTAAAGCGCAAGAATACTGGTCCGTCGACGCGACGATGACCACGCCGCGCAATGAGAGCTTCACCGCACGCCTCTCCGCCTTTCAAGGCAAGAAGCTGAAGCGTCTCGACATCGAGAACCAAGAAACCGCCTTCGCCGCGCGCGACGCTGTACGAAGCGGCAAGTTCACCGTCAGCGCCGTCGAAGCCAAGCCGACGCGCCGCAACCCGCCGCCGCCGTTCACGACCTCGACGCTGCAACAAGAAGCCGCCCGCAAGCTCGGCTTCAACGCCTCGCGCACGATGCAAACCGCGCAACGTCTCTACGAAGCCGGCCACATCACTTATATGCGTACTGACGGCGTCAGCATGGATGAAGGCGCGATCCGCGAATTGCGCACCGCCATCGGCGGCCAGTTCGGCAACAATTACGTGCCCGCCGAACCGCGCAAGTACGTGTCGAAGATCAAGAACGCGCAAGAAGCGCACGAAGCGATCCGCCCGACCGATCCGACCAACACGCCGCAAACGCTGCATCTCGATGGCGACCAGGCGCGTCTCTACGATCTCGTCTGGAAGCGCGCCGTCGCGTCGCAAATGGAAGCAGCGTCACTCGAACGCACCAGCGTCGATTTCACCGAGCCGACCGGCAAAGTCGAACTCCGCGCCACCGGCCAAGTCATTCTCTTCGACGGCTTCTTGAAACTCTATCAAGAAGGCCGCGACGACGAGGAAGACGAGGAAAACCGCCGCCTGCCGCAACTGAAACAAGGCGAAGCCATCGCCGTGCAAGACGTGAAGGCCGATCAACACTTCACCGAACCGCCGCCGCGTTATTCCGAAGCCAGCCTCGTCAAAAAGCTGGAAGAGCTCGGCATCGGCCGCCCTTCAACCTACGCGGCAATTCTCGAAAAACTGCGCGAACGCAATTACGTGAAGATGGACAAGAACCGCTTCACGCCAGACGACCGCGGCCGCCTCGTCATCGCCTTCCTCGAAAACTTCTTCGGCAAGTATGTCGAATACGATTTCACCGCTGATCTCGAAACCCAGCTCGACCAAGTCAGCGCCGGCGAACTCAACTGGAAGAAGCTGATGCGCGACTTCTGGAAGGACTTTAACGGCGCCATCACCGACATCGGCGACCTCCGCATCACCCAGGTGCTCGACACTTTGAACGAAGTGCTCGGCTCGCACATCTTCCCGCCGCGCGAAGACGGCAAAGACGCGCGCCTCTGCCCGCTCTGCAATGTCGGCCAGCTTTCACTGCGTCTCGGCAAGTACGGCGCGTTTGTCGGCTGCTCGAACTATAACGGCGAGCCGCCGTGCAAATTCACGCGTCCGCTCGCTGGCGGCGAAGAGGGACAAGCCATTCCGTCCGATGGTCTGCCGGTTGGCGATGGCCCCAACGGCCCGATCCTGCTGAAGAGCGGCCGTTTCGGCGCTTATTTCGAAACGCCGAACCCGGCAGATCCAGAAAAGCCAAAGCGCGCCAGCGTGCCGAAAGGCCAAGCGCCAACCGATGTCACGCTCGAAACCGCGATCAAATTGCTCTCGCTGCCGCGCGAAGTCGGCATGCACCCGAGCGAAAACGAGTTGATCACCGCGAACATCGGCCGCTTCGGCCCCTACATCAAAATGGGCAATCTCTACGTCAACCTGCCCGGCGACGCTGACGACGTGCACGAAATTCAAATGAACCGCGCCGTCGCCTTGATCGAAGAGAAAAAAGCTGGCGGTGCCAAAGGCCGCTTCGGCCGCGCGGCGCCTGCGCCGATCAAAGAACTCGGTGAAAGTCCTGTGACAGGCAAACCGATCCGCGTCCTCAACGGCCGCTACGGTCCCTACATCACCGATGGCGAAACCAACGCCAACACGCCAAAAGATAAGAAGCCGGAAGACATCGAAGTCGACGAAGCGCTCTCGCTCCTAGCCGCGCGCCTCGAAGCCGGCGGCGGCAAGAAGAAAAAGAAAGCGCCAGCGAAGAAGGCCGCAGCTCCAAAGAAAGAAGCTGCGCCGAAGAAGGCTGTCGCGAAGACTGCAAAGAAGCCTGCCGCTAAGAAAGCGCCTGCAAAGAAAGCCGCGAAGAAAGCCTGACGCTCTGCGGCCCTTCTCCCGCTGCGCGGGAGAAGGTGGCCCGAAGGGCCGGATGAGGGCTTACCGGTGCTCAAAGCATCAAGCGCCCCTTGCCCTCACCCGATTTGCTACGCAAATCGACCT
>JBEBHI010000167.1:0-7237 GCA_040080935.1 Terricaulis sp. | reverse complement strand
CTGACGCGCGCGCGGAGTAACACGGTGCGTTCCGGCTTGACAACCGGGCGTAAGGGCGGCGGATCAGCGACAAAAGCGCCTGAATAGGCGGGGGGAAACGCGACCATGACCAACACGTCCACGCCTGCGCAGGGCAGCCATGACGTATCGCCCGCAAAGATGCGCCAGGTGGTGCTCGCGAGCGCCGCCGGAACGGTGTTCGAGTGGTACGATTTCTTCGTCTATGGCGCGCTGGCCTCGGTCATTTCACCGATCTTCTTTGCGGGCCTGCCGGACGCGCAGGCGTTTGTTTTCACGCTGCTTACATTCGCGGTCGGCTTCGTGGTGCGCCCGCTCGGCGCGCTGGTGTTTGGGAAGATCGGCGACTCGACCGGACGCAAGGGCGCGTTCCTGATCACCATTACGATCATGGGCGTCGCGACGTTTGCGGTCGGCTTACTGCCGACAGCGGAACAGGTCGGAATCTGGGCGCCGATCTTGTTGGTAACCTGCCGCGTGCTGCAGGGCTTCGCGCTCGGCGGCGAATATGGCGGCGCGGCCATCTATGTCGCGGAACACGCCAACCCGAAAAAACGTGGCCTCGCCACGGGTTGGATTCAGACGTCGGCGGCGTTCGGCTTGGTCGGCGCGCTTGGCGTTGTTGCGATCACGCGCGCTGTTCTCGGAGAAGATGCGCTGAAGGAATGGGGCTGGCGCATCCCCTTCCTCCTTTCGATCTGCTTGCTGGCGATTTCTGTCTGGATTCGGTTGCAGCTTGAAGAGAGCCCGGCGTTCCAAAAGCTGAAGGACGAAGGCAAGACCACGAAGGCCGCCTATTCGGAGAGCTTTCTGCAATGGCCCAATCTGAAGATCGTATTGCTCGCATTCTTCACGGTGTGCATGGCGCAGGGCGTCGTTTGGTACACGGGCTCGTTTTACACTCAGTTCTTCCTTGAGCGGACGCTGAAGATCGACTCGCTCACTGTGAACTTGCTGATGATCGCTGCGGTGGCGCTCTCGGCGCCGCTCTACATTTTCTTTGCATGGCTCTCGGACAAGATCGGCCGCAAGCCGGTAATGCTGTTCGGCATCGTGCTGATGCTGTTTCTCTATTTCCCCGGCTATCACTTCATCACGAGTCAAGGGAATCCGGAACTTGCGCGGGCGTCGGAGAACGTGCCCGTCACAGTCATCGCGGATCCGGCCGATTGCACATTTCAACTCGATCTCACTGGCGGCGCGCGTCAGTTCTCAACGTCATGCGACATCGCCAAAGGCGCGCTTACGAGCGCCGGCGTGAGCTATTCAACCGAAGCTGGCCCTGCCGGCGCACTCGCGCGCATCCGCATCGGAGCGAACGAGGTTGAGAGCGTCAGTGCCGTTGGCCAATCCAACTCCGAAATCCGAGCAACACGCACCGCATTTGAAACCACCGTGCTGCGTCCCGCCCTGAACGAAGCCGGCTATCCGGCGCATGCGCCGGGCGCGATGCAGAATTGGAGCTTTGGCGAGATTGCGCGCGTGTTCAGCGAAAAGTTCGGCGTCTATCTCATGATGGCTCTGTTCGTGATCGCGGCAACAGCGCTTTACGGGCCGCAAGCTGCTGCGCTCGTTGAGCTCTTCCCAACACGCATCCGCTACACGGCGCTTTCGGTGCCGTATCACATCGGCGTCGGCTGGCTCGGCGGCTTGTTGCCCGCGACTGTGTTTGCGATCAACACGGCGACGGGCTCAATCTATGCCGGCCTCTGGTTTCCGGTGATCGTGACTGCGCTTTCGGCGATCATCACGTTCTTCTTCCTACCGGAGACGAAGCATCGCGACATTCACGCTTAGTGGCACGCGTAACCATTCGGAAAGATGGTTTTCACGCATTCACCAGCTTTCTGAACGAGAGCTTAAACCTGCTCGTGTAGTGTTCTCTACATGACGGCGATCCCCCACGCCGCCTTGGCCCTCACCAGCGCCCTTGACCGCTTTGGGCACGCCAGTGTGCGTGTGCTCGAAGCGGTCACTGGCGGTGATGACACGGACTTGGGCGCGGCTCTCGTCGAGATGACGGAGGCCAAGACGCAAGCGAAAGCTGGCGTCGCGGTGATCCGGTTTGCCGATGAAATGTACGAAGCCCTGCTGCAGATCGGCCAAGAGCCTCAGCGGCGATAGGTCGAATTCGCAGAAACAAGCACCGCACGCGCGAGTGCGTCGAACAACGCTTTTGACGCGGAATCGTAGCGCGGCTTCAGCGCCGCATCGACCCCAACGTCGTTCCAGCTGCCCATCGCGCCGAAAACCCATGCACGGCCCGCTGCCTTAAGCAGACGCTCGGCTTCCGGCTTCATTTGTGTGTAGCGCAGGAATTCGAGTGGATACGGAAGGTCTTTGCCTTCAAGCGTCTGGCGCGCGGCAACGAAGATGTCCGCAAAGCCGGTACCGGGAATGGCGCGCGCAACCGGCTCAATGTTGAGAAGCGCATCACGGAGATCGATCGAGGCGCCTTTGATGTTGGTATCAATGCTTTCCGCCGACGCGGCTTCCCCAATCAGCACATAGGCGCTCAGCCAGATTTTCTTATCCGCGGCGTTTTGATCGCCGACACGGTCGAAGCCCTCCCACAATTCGGAATGATCGCCGTACACGGCCTCGATCAGCCAGCGCGGGCCGCCGCCGACCATGCCGACTAGCAGGCGATCATCTATGTGACCGAGCTTCTTGTTCTGCTGCATCGGCGAATTGTGCAGGCGAAATCCGCGGCACTTGCGCTTCTTCAGCTTCTCGAACCAATCGGCAGCTCCATGAGCCACCTGCTTCAGCGGACCGGTTTCGCGCGGCGTCATGAAATCAAGCGACGCGGAGAAACGGAAAATCGGATCGTTCGGGTAGAAGCCGGACACGTCGCGTCCGCTCAGCGCCGCATTACCTACGGCAACCATGGCGAGAGCGCGAAGGATAGGAACTTGCACGCTTCAGTCCTTGTAATAGTCCCGCATCAGTTCAGTCGCCCACGCCGGCTGGCGCGTGACGCCGATCGGCGCGAACTCGTCCATCCAAGGCTTCACATCTAGCACGGGCGTCCCGTCGATCGCATCAAGCCCACGCACAGTGAGCACGCGGCCATCGACTTTGACAATGGTCGCGCGCGTCAAGCCGATGCGATTGGGCCGCGCCTTGCCGCGTTGACCAAAAATGCCAACCAACGGCCAGTCGGCGTGTTCGCGCGGATGGCGTGCACCGGTCTCAATCTTCGCAGGGTTCACCTGGTGCATCAGGAACAGCACTTCGACGTGGCTGAAATCACTAAGACCGTAGAATGCGGTTTCAGTGAAAGCGCCGTCGAGGACGATCTCCGCCTCCACCGCGCCCCAGAAATCGTCGCTCAAGTCCTTACGAGGCGAGCGAACAGTGGCGATGGGCAGGACTTCGAAGCTCATTCACGTCTCCACTGGCACTGCCGCGTCTCAGTGTTTCTCCGCTGCCGCCTCCGATTTGGAGCGCGTTCGGATGTTGAGCAACTCGACAACCAGCGAGAAAGCGATGGCGAAGTAGAGATAGCCGCGCGGAATATGGAAGCCGAGACCATCCGCGACCAACGCGACGCCAACCAGTAGAATAAACGCTAGCGCCAACATTTTCATCGTCGGGTGTTTTTCGATGTAGTTCGCGAGCGGCTCAGCCGCGACCGCCATCACCAGCGTCGACGCCACGACGGCCAAAATCATTACCGGCAGCATGTCGGTCATCCCCACAGCCGTGATCACGCTATCCATCGAGAACACGATATTGATCACCGCGAGCTGCACCAATACGTCGCTGAATTGATTCTTCGCTTCCGCCTCTTCGTGGTGGGCGCCTTGCACCGAGGCGTGGATCTCCTGTGTGCCCTTCACGAGCAAGAAGAGACCGCCGCCGAGCAAGATCAAGTCCTTCACGGTAAAGGCGATGAATTCTTCGACGTGCTCTGTCATGCCCAGCGCGGCTGGCAGGGCAGCTGGCAGATGGAACAGCGGATGCTCATCGAGCTGAATGATCCAGAAGATGCCGGCGAGCATAATGATGCGCAGCACCATCGCGCCCCAGACGCCGAAGCGGCGCGCATCTTTTTGTTGTTTGCCCTTCAGCTTGCCGATGGCGATCGAAACAAACAGCAGGTTGTCGATCCCGAGCACGATTTCGAGAAAGGTCAGCGCCGTAAGGCTGAGCCAAAAGGCAGGCGTGGCCAGAATTTCCATGTGCTCAAATCTCCGCGCTCCCTAACGCCTGAACAGGGCCGCTACGTCAAGGACGTGCGTGCGCAATCTGGACGTGCTTAAAGGGACCGAACTCTCTTGGAGATGGCAATATGCGGCGATCAATCCTAGCGCTTGGTTTTATTTTGGCTGCGTGCGCATCGCCGCCAGTTGCTGTCACCAGCACCACCTTAACGGCCGCTGACGCCGCAACCTCGCTGGCCGTCGGCGAACAGGTGACGGAACTCGTCTCGACGCAAGCCGCCCAAGAAGGCATGGACCCCATCGTCACGCTGACGCTTCGTCACGACGACGGCCGCTCGCTTGTCCTCCAGCAGGCCAATCACACGAATAACGATCTGGCCGCACAAAGCGCAGGCGGCCCGCTCGCGCAGATCATGGGGCTGCAACAGGGGGATGAACTGACAACCCTGTATTACGCCGTTGAGGGTGAAGCCTCGCAACGAGCAAACGCCCCATTTCTTTGTGGCCCGCAAGGGCCAGCGGCAATCGGCATATATGAAGGCGCCGATGGCGTGACCCAGATCGTCGGCTTGCGCGAACCGATTCAGTTTCAGACCCGCCCAGATGGCGAGCCCGAAGCCGCACCCTACTCGCCCGACCACGTCTGCGCGCGCCTGCGCTTCCGCCGCGGCTAAATCATGGCTGCCTATGCGCTTGCGCAACTGCGCATCCACGATGCCGAGCGCTACGGCCGCTACATGAACAACTTTGTCGCCCGCTACGCCGAAGTATTCGGAAAGTTCGGCGGCAAGTTGCTCGCGGCTGACGATGCGCCGCGTGTGCTGGAGGGCGAATGGTGGGACCGCAACAAAGTCGTGCTGATGGAATTTCCGGACGAAGCGGCCTTCACGGCGTGGGCGACGTCACCGGAATACAATGAGATCGCGGTCGACCGGGTCGCCGGCGCTGAAGCGGTCGTGCTGCTGATCAAGGGCGTCTAACGTGCGTGATCTCACTCAAGGACCAATTGCCGGTCATCTTCTCGGCATGGCGATGTTCATCGGCATCAGTCTGATCTTCCAGACCATGTACTTTGTCGTCGACCTCTACTTTGTATCGCGCCTTGGCAGCGCTGCGATTGCGGGCGTGAGCGCATCGGGCAACGTCTTCTTTCTCGCGCTAGCGGCGAGCCAACTCATCTCCATCGGCGTGATGGCGACGGTAGCGCAGGCCGTCGGCAAGAAGGATGAGGCAGAAGCGAACCTCTTCTCAGACCAAGCCATCTCGATGTCGTTGCTGTTTGGCGCGGTGACGCTTGCGCTTGGCTATGCGTTTGGCGGGATCGGCGTCGATGCGCTCACGGCGGACGCAGCGAGCGCCGCGGCTGGGCGGGCATATCTGTTCGCGTTCTTGCCGTCGCTGGCGCTCATGTTTCCGGTGTCGGCGATGACGTCGGCGCTACGCGGCGCGGGCGTCACGATGCCGACCATGGTTTTGCAAACAGCGACGATCATTCTCAACGCCATCCTTGCGCCAGTGCTCATCGCTGGTTGGGGTACGGGCGTTGCGCTAGGCGCAGCGGGCGCCGGATGGGCGAGTTCGATCGCGTCTGCCGTCGGCACCATCGGGCTCGTGCTGATGTTTCCGCGCGTGCAGAAATATCTGCGGCTTCACCTCAACGCGCTACAGCCAAAGTTCGGCGCCTGGCGGCGGATCATTTTCATCGGACTGCCGACCTCGCTCGAATTCCTGATGATGTTCGTGGTCTTCATCGCGATCTATATCGTCATCCGCCCATTCGGCGCCGATGCTCAGGCTGGCTTTGGCATTGGCGGGCGGATCATGCAGTCGATCTTTCTGCCGGCGATGGCGGTCTCGTTCGCGGCCGCCCCAATCGCGGGTCAGAACTTCGGCGCCAAGCGCTACGATCGTGTCCGCGAGACCTTCAACGTCGCCGCGCTGATCGGCTCAGGCATCATGCTGACACTGAGCGCACTCTGCCACATCAACCCTGCCCTGCTGGCGCGGCCTTTCACGGACGATCCCGCGGTGCTCGCCGTTAGCAACGATTATCTGCAAATCGTGTCTTGGAATTTCGTGTTCAGTGGTCTGGTTATGGCCGCCGGCAGCATGTTTCAAGGCATGGGCGACACGCGGCCTTCGCTGTTCGCCAGCGCCACGCGGATGCTCACGTTCGTCGTGCCGGTCGTGTGGGCATCACGACAGCCCTGGTTCACATTGCATGACGTGTGGCTGATCTCGGTGGCCTCGGTCGTCGCGCAATGCGTGCTTGTGCTCTGGCTCTTGTTCAGAACCTTCAAGCGTAAGCTCTCAGCGGCGGACGGTATGCCTATTGCGGCGGCGGCAGGTTGAGAGACGCTTGACCAAAGGCGTAGCGCCAGCCTTCCGGCGTGCGCACGTAAGTATCGCTGAACCACAAGCGGCGATCGAACGGGCCATCCGGACCTGAGCCCTTGAGCCAGAGCAACGCCGTAACGACCGCGGTATCTTCGCCGTAGAGACGCACGACTTGCGTGCCCGGCTCTTCGACTTGCCGCTCGTACACGTAGCTCTCGTCACGAGCCGCTTGTAGCAAGTCTTCTCGCGTGAACACAGCGCCGCGGCCGACGACGAGGATCATTTCAGAGTGAAGGATTCGCGCCATGCCTTCGGCGTCGTTGCGTTCAACAGCGGCTTGGTACTCCGTGTCCAGTGCAGCGACGGCGGCGCGGTCCTGTTCGGGTGTGGCGTGGGCGAGCGCAGGCATGAGCAATACTCCAAGCGCCGCGGCCATGCCGCGCGCCTTCAATATCGGTGACATTTCGGGGTCTCCGGGAAGCGGACCGAGTGTGGTCCGATACTGGCGGAATCAGCTCTGCCGCGCTGGCCGTTTCCGGACTTCAATGGCGCCGGTCAGGCGAATTCCGAGGCGCATTCACCGAGCCCTGGTTATGCTGACTGACGTTCGGAGCTTCCATGCAGATCACAGGCCCTCTTTGTCGCGCTGCACGCGCCTTGGTCCAATGGCCTCGCGCGCAACTGGCGTCTGAGAGCGGCGTGAAGGCGAAGAA
>JBEBHI010000166.1:0-7238 GCA_040080935.1 Terricaulis sp. | reverse complement strand
CGACTAGGAGTGCGCCCCGCCTGCGCACATATAGCAGCGGCTGAGGCCTCGTGGCGGAGTGGTGACGCAGAGGACTGCAAATCCTTGCACCCCGGTTCGATTCCGGGCGAGGCCTCCAACCTTCTCCACAGATAAATCCCCTACGCATCAACGCTTTCGCAGGCTTCGTTAGCCGGCGTTTGCCAATTAACGCGTTCTTTACCTGTTAAGATCATATTCGCCTTGTCTTCCCTTGGAGACACCCCACCATACCCAACGCCTTCGAGGGCCCCGCAAGGGGCCCTCGTTTTCCTTTGAGGGCTCTGCAAGCGAGCGCAATCGGGACTTTTCCCCTGGCGCCGAACTTGATAGAGACCCCGCTCGCTGCTTCGGCGGCGTGAAGATGTTCCTCGGTAGCTCAGTGGTAGAGCAATCGACTGTTAATCGATTGGTCGTAGGTTCGAATCCTACCCGGGGAGCCATTCTTCTTTCGCCGCTGGCTCGGGGCGCTCCTGAAATTTAGTTCTGCTTGGCTCTCGCGGTGAGAGGTTTTTAACGCGCGTGGCGCTATCGTCCTCGTGTTGGAGCCATGCTCCTTTTTCTCATTTGGTTGGATTTTCTTAAGCCCGCTGGCCAGTCGCCCGCGGGCTTATTTTTATCCGCCGCCGGCTTTGTACGCGGGCAACAAGTGTCCGAGCCGCGCGCCCATTTCGGCGCCAAGCGCCTGCAGACCATTGAACGGACGGATCATCACTTCGAAGTCAGTGATGAGGCCGTCGGCATCGAACTGAATGAGGTCGATGCCTTTGAGGTTCTTCTCGCCGACGCGCGCGCTGAATTCGAGCACCACGCTGAGGCCATCGCCGGTTGCGAGTTGGCGGTGGTAGGCGAAGTCTTCGAACACAGTGATCACCGTGCTCAGCAACAACACCACGGCTTGCGACGATTGATACGGCTTGAACGCCATCGGCGAACGGAACGTCGCGTCCGAGTGGATGATGTCAGCCAGACCTGCGAGATCCTTGCTCTCGATCATCGCGTGCCACTTGGCGAGCGAGGCGGCGACCTTGGGGCGAAAATTCGGTGATGTGCTCATGGCGCGAGTCTAGGCCTCGCGCCGGGGTCACGTCGAGACGCAGGCTAGGTTTCCGGGCTTCCTCTCGCGCTCACGCCAGGGCATGACGGCGCGGGAGGCGGAATGCACGACGTTGTCATTATCGGCGGCGGCCACAACGGGCTGACCTGCGCGGCGTATCTGGCCGAGGCCGGTCTGAAAGTGCTCGTGCTTGAACGACGCGACGTCGTCGGTGGCGCGGCGGTGACCGAGGAGTTTCATCCAGGCTTCCGCAACTCCGTCGCGAGCTACACGGTATCGCTGCTCAATCCGAAGGTGATCGCGGATCTTGATTTGCATCGGCATGGACTGCGCGTCGTCGAGCGGAAGGTCTCGAACTTCCTACCGCTCTCGGAAGATTCCTATTTTATGTCCGCCCCGGGCATCACGCAGTCTGAAGTTGCGAAGTTCTCCAATCGCGATGCGACGCGGCTGGAAGAATACGAGCGCCGCCTCGAAGTGATCGCCGACGTGGTGCGCGCGCTGCTGCTTGAGCAACCGCCCAATCTGGTCGAGCACGGCTTCGTCCGTGGCATCGATGAGGCAATGCGCGCGGCAAGCCTTGGCGGGCGTCTGAACAAGCTCGACATCACCGGCAAGCGCGACCTGCTCGATCTATTCACGAAGTCCGCCGGCGAGTGGCTCGACGAGTGGTTCGAGTCGGCGCCGATCAAAGCGTTGTTTGGCTTCGACTCCATCGTCGGCAATTTCGCCAGTCCCTACACGCCCGGCTCCGCCTACGTGTTGCTGCATCACGTCTTCGGTGAAGTGAACGGCAAGAAGGGACTCTGGGGTCACGCAATCGGCGGCATGGGCGCGATCACGCAAGCGATGGCCGCTTGCTGCCGCGAACGTGGCGTGGAGATCCGCACGGGCGTTTCGGTGAAGGAGCTGCTCCTGGCGCCCTACACGCCCGGCGTGACTGAGCCGCAAGCGCAAGGCGTTGTGACTGTCGACGGCGAGACGATCCGGGCCAAAGCGGTGATCTCCAATCTCAATCCAAAGCTGCTCTACCAGCGCATCGTGCCGCCTGACGCGCTGCCCGAAGACTTCCGCGAGCGGATCACGCGCTACAAGGTTGGCTCCGGCACATTCCGCATGAACGTGGCGCTGAACGAACTCCCGAAGTTCACCTGTAAGCCTGAAGTCGGCGACCACCTCACCGCCGGCATCATCATCGCGCCGTCGATGCAGTACATGGAGCGCGCTTACGACGACGCACGCGCCTTTGGCTGGTCGCGTGAACCAATCGTGGAAATGCTCATTCCGTCGACGCTAGACGATTCACTTGCACCGGCGGGCAAGCATGTCGCTTCGCTCTTCTGCCAACACGTCCAGCCCGAGCTTTCGGGCGGGCGCTCGTGGGACGATTATCGCGAGGAAGTCGCGGATCTGATGATCGCCACCGTCGACAAACACGCGCCCGGCTTCAAAGCGAGCGTGCTTGGTCGCCAGATCATGTCGCCCCTGGACCTGGAGCGCACCTTCGGTCTCGTCGCGGGCGACATCATGCATGGCGCGCTCTCGCTTGATCAGCTCTTCAGCGCCCGACCGGTGCTTGGCCACGGCGATTATCGTGCGCCGATCAAGGGCCTTTATATGTGCGGCTCCGGCACGCATCCAGGCGGCGGCGTGACGGGCGCGCCTGGCCACAATGCGGCGCAAGTCGTGAAGCGCGATTTCCGGAACGGAGCGGTCCGATGAGATTTGTGGCTATGATTGCGGCGGCGTTTGCGCTGACGGCTTGCGCGACGAGTGGCGGCGATGAAGCGCCGGCCGGACCGCCCACTCTCGTAGTCGCGGATGGACAACCTGTACCGGCGCAAGGACCCTTCTATGCCGATTGCATCATGCAGTCCGTGCAATCGACCGGATACGATCGCGAAGGCAACGTCCTGCGCTTCCATTGCAACGGCGCGCCCGCGCAAGCTTTCTACGACGGCTTGGGGGCGTGGAGCGCTAGCATCGGATCGCAATACGAAGCCGATGGCGTGACGTGGCGCTTCTCAACGGCCATTCGCGAAAATCCGTCATTCGTGGATTTCTGCCGCCATGGCCGGCAAGGCTATGACTGCACGGTCGTGTTGAACGTTGGCGAGTTCTTGGATCAGTGAGTTAGGCGCTGCGCTTTTGCGCGGCTTCGCTCTTAATGCGTTTGAACACTGGAACGGTGCGCCCACTCCAGATTTCGAGACGCGCGCCACATTCAACGCATTCGAATATGCCGATGTCTTTGATCGGCAGGATGCGTTCTTGGCGTTCGTAGCAAACGCCGCAGGCGCAATTGATGGTGGTCGTTTCCGGCGTCATGTCGCCGCTAGATTTGACGATCAAAGGTAAACGAACGTTAGCGCTCGGGCCGATTTACGAACTTGTCATTACGTATGCCGGTTGTTGCACGCTGCGGTAGCATCGATCACTCCGCCGCCGCGATCGCCTCCGGTTCTTCAGCCTGGTGTTTCCACAAGCTCGCATAAAGTCCGTCCTTGGCGATGAGCGCTGCGTGCGTGCCGCGTTCAACGATGCGGCCTGCGTCGAGGACGATGATTTGATCGGCGTCGGCGATGGTGCTCAGGCGGTGAGCGACGACGAGCGTGGTGCGGCCGCGACTCGCCGTTTCAAGCGCGGCTTGCACTTCCGCTTCGGTACCGCTGTCGAGTGACGACGTTGCTTCGTCCAAGATCAGGATCGCTGGGTTCTTCAGCACGACACGCGCGATACCGACACGTTGCTTCTCCCCGCCACTGAGCTTTAGCCCGCGCTCCCCAACGCGCGTATCCCATCCTTGTGGGAGCGCTTGAATGAAGTCGAGGAGTTGCGCGCTGCGCGCGGCCTCATCGAGCTCAGCTTGGCTGGCTTCAGGTTTGCCGTAGGCGATGTTGTATCGGATCGTGTCGTTGAAGAGGACAACGTCTTGCGGAACGAGGCCGAGCGCGCTGCGCAATGAGTGCTGCGAAACGTCCTTCAAATCCTGACCGTCGATGCGCACGGCGCCGCCGCTCGGATCGTAGAAGCGATAGAGCAGCTTCAACACGGTCGATTTGCCGGCGCCTGACGGACCAACAATCGCCGTGGTTTTGCCGGCAGGCGCAGTGAAGCTCACGGTTTCAAGACCCATGTCCCTGCCTTCGTGCGCAAAGCTGACTGTGTCGAATACGACCTCGCCGCGCGCGGCCTTGAGTTCGAGTGCGCTCGGCGCATCCGCGACGTCGGGCTTTTCATCGAGCAGGATGAACATTTTTTCCATGTCGATGCTGGTCTGTTTGATTTCGCGGTAGGCGAAACCGAGTATGTTCAGCGGCGCATAGAGGTTAGTCATGATCAGGATGACGGCCGTGATGTCCCCCGGCCCCATCGGCCCGCGCGCGACAAGCCAGCCCGCGCCAACCACCATCGCAACGAGGCCAATCGTCATGATCACGCCCTGCGCGATGTTGAGCATGACAAGCGACGTGTACGCGCGCACGGCGGCCGTCGCGTAGGATGAGAGCGCGCGATCGTAACGTTCGCTCTCACGTGTCTCCGCCGCAAAGCTCTTTACAGTTTCGAAGTTGAGCAACGAGTCCACCGCACGCCCCGCGGCCTCGGTGTCTGCCTCGTTCATGTCACGGCGATACTTCAGCCGCCATTCAGTGACGCCGAACGTCGCCCACGCATAGATGATGACCGTGCCCGCGGCGATCGCGGAGAACATCCAACCGTACTTGAAACCCAGCACGCCGGCGGCGAGCAACAGTTCGATGACAGTCGGCGCGATGTTGAAGGCCAGGAAGCGCAGCAGGAAGTCGATGGCGCGAATGCCGCGTTCGATGGTGCGGTAGACAGCGCCAGTGCGTTTGGACTGGTGGAAGCGAACTGAGAGATTGTGGACGTGTGTGAACACGCGCGTGCCCGCACGGCGCTGGGCTTGCTCGCTGACAGGTTGGAAGATGGCGTCCCGTATCTGCGGCCCGGCCGTCGAGGCAAAGCGCAGTGCGCCCCAAAAACCCGCAAGCCCAAGGAACGTCGGCAGCGCGCCGGACGCATCGCCCGCCGATAGCGCATTAATGCCATCGGCCAAAACCAATGGCGAAACGACCGCCAGAATCTTGCTGACGAGCGTGAGCACAAAGGCAACGGCCAGCCGTACGCGCACGCCGTTGTCGTCCAAACCACCGATCAGGCTCATGAGCTGCGCGATCGTCCGCGTCAGCGGCGGGGCGAGATCGGCAGCTGGTTCCGCCTTCGACACTGTCCTGCCTTCACCACGCGCCATTTGGAACAATCCTTGAAGGGACCACTTAGGGATAGGGAATTTTCCCCGCAATGCCGCTTGATTGGCTAAACCTGTTCAATGCCCATGGCTGATTCCAGCTCCATGCCCCCTGCCGTTCGCTCTGTCTGCGTTTATTGCGGCTCCTCTAATACGACCAAACCCGAGTATTTGGATTTGGCGACGCGCTTCGGTGCGGAGCTGGCGGCGCGCGGGATGCGCCTCGTTTACGGTGGCGGCGCTGTTGGCCTGATGGGGCGTGTTGCGAAGGCGACGCATGAAGGCGGCGGCGAAGTGCTCGGCATCATGCCGCGCTTTTTGGAACGCCGCGAGATCACCTACCAGGACGTACCGCACCGCATGGTCGACACCATGCATGAACGCAAACACATCATGTTCGAAGAGAGCGATGCGTTTGTGGTGCTGCCGGGCGGCATTGGAACGCTTGAAGAAGCGGTCGAGATGCTGTCGTGGAAACGGCTCGATCTGCACAAGAAGCCGATCGTGTTTCTCTCAGAAGACGGCTTCTGGGCGCCGTTCTTCACATTGATGCAGCACACTGTGGACGCCAACCTGACGCCGGCGTCGTTCCGCGACGCGGTGGTGGATGCGACCTCGATTGAAGAATGCTTTGCGGCCTTGGGCGCTAGCGTCCGCGCTTAGCGCCGTGGTGGGCGCACGTGCCTGATGTGCGGCGGCGGGCCCGGCTCAAACACAAGTGTCCGGCGCAAACTTCCGCCTAAAGTGGGCTCCCCGGTAAGCGTCCGCTGCGAGACACGCCACTCCGTGGAAATTGCCATCGCAGCCTCACCGAACTCCCAATAAAGCGGCGCCTCTTCGAACACCTCGCATGCCAGACGCCCGCCTACACCGATGATGCACTCTAGCGTGACGCGCCCGCTGACAAGCTGCTGCGCGGCTGTGACCGGATAATGCGAAGCGGCCTCCTGCTGCGCCGCTGCGGCGCTCGGCAAGGCAAGGACAACCCCCAATGCAAGCAATTGGCTGCGCATGATAGGGAGTGTGCCCTCCGACTACGGCTCTGAAAAGTCCGCATATGGTTCGTAAGAAACCCTTGGCGGCTTAGACTAACCGCTCATGAACCCCTCGCCCGACCAGGACGCGCGCTATTTGGAGGCCGCCGCCGAACATGGCGGCGCGCTCCAACGCCTGGCGCGGGCGACTGAGGCGAACGCCGAGCGGCGCCGCGATTTGCTACAGGACATGCATGTCGCACTGTGGCGGAGCTTTGCTGCGTATGACGCGCGCTGCTCGGTGCGCACTTGGGTCTATCGCGTCGCGCACAATGTGGCGGCCAGCCATGTTGATCGTGAACGGCGCCAACGCCAGCCGTTCGTTGATCTTGAAGCGATAGAGCACCTGCCCTCGGCCCAGAGCGTTTCGGCTGAAGTTGAAGAAAACGAAGCGGTGGCGCGGCTGAACGCAATCATCCGCAAGCTTGGCCCGCCGGACCGGCAGATCATCACGCTTTACCTCGAAGGGCTCGACGCCGCTTCGATTGCAGAAATCACGGGCTTGTCCCCTGGCGCCATCGCGACGCGCGTGTCGCGCCTGAAGGGCCAGCTTGCCCGCCTGTTTCAAGAGCCCGCCAATGTCTGACCACGATCCCCTTCAAAAGCTGTGGACACAGCAAACTCAGGAGCCCTTCACCATGAGCCTCGCCGACGTGCACCTGCATGCGCAGCGTTTCCAATCGCGCATCCGCTCGCGCAACATGATCGAGTATGGCGCGGCGGTGTTTGTGGTTACGGCCTTTGTTTGGATGGCCGTGACGATCCCCGAGCCGATCATCCGCGTTGGCGCCGGGCTCATTATTGCTGGCGCGCTTTATGTGTGCTGGAAGCTGCATGAACTCGGGCGCGCGGCGACGCG
>JBEBHI010000314.1:0-1887 GCA_040080935.1 Terricaulis sp. | reverse complement strand
TCGGCGGCAAGCCGGTGTGCGTATTCATCAAGCGGCGCGAAGTAACCAAGCGCTTCTTGAATACGAATACGGAAGTGCTGCTGCGGACGCCGGAAGAGGTCTTCAGCCAAGCAGAACTGGATCAGATCAGCGCCTTCACGCGTGAGATCGGCTTGGATTGGGGCGGAGTTGATGTTCTCCGGGATCGCAATGACGGTAAACTTTATATCGTCGACGCCAACAAAACCGACATGGGGCCGCCCATCGGGCTCAACCTGCCCGACAAGATCAAAGCCACCTATATGTTGCGGGATGCATTCCGTAAGTTCGTTCTCGGCTGAGATCCGCTAATGGCGGCGAAAATCCCATTCGTCCGTGACATGGACTTTGAATACGAGAAGGCTCAGCAGGTCTCGCCGCTGATCCGTAGGCTCGTCGCCAACAATCCCGGCCCGTTCACGTTCAGAGGCACCGGGGTTTACATCATCGGTCACGGTGAAGTGGCGATCATCGATCCAGGCCCGGACGATCAAGCGCACATCGATGCTCTGCTGAAGGCGGTCGAAGGCGAGACCGTGACGCACATTCTCGTCACCCACCGGCACATGGATCACTCACCCGCCGCGCATCCGCTCGCGGAGCGCACCGGCGCGAAGGTGTACGCAAGCACGCTGCCTCCAAAGCCGAGCGATTGTGATGCGCTGCGCCTCGAAGCCAGCGACGATCACTACTTCACGCCGGACATCAACGTCGAAGACGGCCAACGCTTCAGCGGCCCAGGCTGGACCATCGAAGCCGTGTTCACACCCGGCCATACCACCAACCACATGGCGTACGCACTGGTTGAAGAAAACGCGCTCTTCCCCGGCGATCACATCATGGGCTGGTCGACGACCGTCATCGGGCCGCCCGATGGCGACATGACCGACTATTTCAACAGCCTCGAGAAAGTGCGCGATCGCGATTACACGACGCTGTGGCCGACACACGGTCCGCCGGTGCGTGACGTGCGCCCATTCGTGCAAGCGTTCATCGACCACCGCCTCGATCGCGAAGCGCAAATTCTCGCGCAAATGCAGTCCGGTCAGACCAACATCAAAGACATGGTGTCGGTGATCTATGCGGACGTCGACAAACGCCTGCACCCTGCCGCGTGCCACTCCGTGCTCGCGCATATGATCAGGCTTGTGCAGCTCGGCCGCGTGGTCAGCCTCGACCCGCCGTGCGTCGATACCGAATACCGGCTCGCTTAAGCGAGATCGATACCGGTGACGGTGACGAAGCGATTGAGGGCGACGGCCATCGTGATGAGCAGCGCCACGCCGAATACGCCGCCTAGCGTGCGCCAGAGCACGGTCTTGAGAGCGTTCTTGTCCATGCTCCTAATGTAGGGAGCACGCGTATAAAAATTCGATATGGCTGGCGCCGATTGGCACCAACGTCCCGTTAAGCCTAGTGCAGGGTCGGCGGCGGTTCGCTGAAGTCTTCTAGCGTGACGATGCAGCCTTCGTGGCGCAGGTCGCGGATCTGAAAGCCGGTCGCGCCAAGATCTTCGCGAACACTCGCACCCCAGATGATCGCTTGAAGACGCGCGGTGGCGAGTTCGACATCCAAGGGGCTGGCGGATCTCGCAAACGACGTTTTCGTCCGTCGTTTCCTTTAGATATTCGATCCTGTAGCGCATCTCACCCGACCCCGTTCGGTCGAGAACGTTACGCCTCGCCTTTGCGCCTGCGAATTCGTGCAAGCGGCCTATGCCGTTTGGCCTATGCCCCAAACCCGAAACTAGTCACAGAAACGGCCCCGGTGGCCCGGAGCCGTTTCAATGGCGTCGAATGAACCTAATCCAAAGGGGGCGGTCGTGGGGTCGTGCCTTCAGCGCGGTCTGGCCTGAGAACGCGCTACCCC
>JBEBHI010000313.1:0-1889 GCA_040080935.1 Terricaulis sp. | reverse complement strand
TTCGCGATACCGACGAACGCGACCATGATGCCCCAGACCGTGCCGAACAGACCGATGAACGGTGCGTTCGCGCCGATCGACGCGAGGAAGGTCATCGACGAGCCGAGATCTTCAAGGTGCTCGTTCTGGCGCGTGGCCATCGTCGCCGAAACGCGCTGCATCGTGTGGTCGCGCGCATCGCGCATCGTGTAGAGGCCGAGGTCTTGCGTGCGGCGGACTTCCGCCATGCCGGCGTCGAACATCGACTTGATGCCCGAGTTCGGGAGCTTGCGAACGATGGCTTCGGCTTCTTCAACCGAGTTGGCCTTGCGGAACGCAGCCAAGAAATCCTTCGTTTGGCTCGAAGCCTTACGCATGACGTAGATTTTTTCAAAGAGCAGAGCGACGGCGTAGATGGCGCAAAGGCCGAGGATGACCATGACGCCCATTTCGACACCGTTGAGGTGTTGGACGAGTTCGATCATCGAAACTTCTTGCTGACCGGCAGCTTCAGCGGCCGCTTCAGCGCCGCGCTGCTTCGCTGCAGCCATTTCTGCGGCAGAAGCCGCTGGCGGCGGCGGTGCTGCCGTGGTCGCCGGTGTCGTTCCAGCTGGTGCGGTAGTTTGCTGCGCGAACATCAGCAGCGAATTCATCAACGTCATGGTCTGCCCTTTGTGCCTGCTTGTGCCTGCCCTGAATTCCGGTTTGGCGAACCCGTCGCGCTCCTGCGTGCGCACGGTGTCACCGCGATAGAGATCTCTGCGTAATTACGGTGGTCGGCTGCGCCTGGTTCGATCCTGTTCTGAACCTGGCTTTGCGTCCTCCCACCAAACGTCGCCCGGGCCGCCGCTATCCGCGGTCTTCTGTCCCTGCGCCTTTCGGCGCTAGCGCCTAAATTTTCGGAAAGTGTGCTCTTGTCAACGTCTCCCACGCAGTGGGCGATCTTCTCGGACCGCCCATCCCCCAGACCCGCCCTGATGCCCGAATAAGGGGCAGGCTCCAACCAAAACTTTCGTGATCGTCATGCAGTTCCCAAGACCAGCGTGCAATGCCATGCGCCAGGGGATAGAAGGGCTGGAATCGCAGTTTTTTCAGGGACATCCGATGGCAATGAAGGCGGCCGACTTGGAGGCGCTGCTCCGCGAGGCCCTGCCCGATGCCGAAATCGACATCCAGGACCTCGCCGGCGACGGCGATCATTATAAGGCGACGATCCGGTCGGCCGCCTTCGCCGGAAAATCCAGGGTGGCGCAGCATCAGATGGTTTACGCGGCCCTCAAAGGCCGGATGGGCGGCGAACTGCACGCCCTCGCCCTCGACACTGCCCCCAAGCCGGAAGCTTGATGCAGCCCTCAACGCCCCTTACTTGCGGCCCAAGGAGTTCGCATGTCCGACGCGCTTGAAACCATTCGCAACACCATCACCGCCCACGACGTGGTGCTGTTCATGAAGGGCACGTCGGCGCAGCCGCAATGCGGCTTCTCGCAAATGGTCGTGCGCATCCTCGATCACGTCGGTGTCGACTACCACGACGTGAACGTGCTCGCTGACGACGACATCCGCCAAGGCATCAAAGATTTCTCGGACTGGCCGACGATCCCGCAGCTCTACATAAAGGGCGAATTCGTCGGCGGCTGCGACATCGTCCGCGAGATGTTCCAGACCGGCGAACTTAAAACGCTCCTCTACGAAAAGGGCGTCGCCGTTCCGGCTTAAGCGGCTTTTGCTTCAGGCCGCGCAGTCACGGAGAGCTTCAGCTTTCTGCGCGCGCCGTTGCGCAACACATCAAGCTCCACAGTTCGTCCAATGCGCTCGCGCGTCAGCAGTTTGTGGATCGCGTCCACTGAGGCCGTCGCTTCGCCATCGAGCTTGAGGATCACGTCGCCCTCTTCGAGCCCCGCCGCTTCGCC
>JBEBHI010000312.1:0-1894 GCA_040080935.1 Terricaulis sp. | reverse complement strand
CTCTCGGTGCCGATGCTGGTTGCAATGACGGGCGCGAGCACGTTGTTCTGATCTCGCGGCAAGTAATGCATTGAACGCCCGCGCTGTCATGGCGCGGGCGTTTTGCGTTAGGAGATAGGCGTGAGCGAAGATCTCGACACTCTGGTGCGGCGCGTCGACGAGGATCGCTGGTTGGCGGCTCGCTTTGCGCCGCCAGATGTGCGGGCCCGTCTGATTGCGATCTATGCAGTGAATTACGAGATCGCGCGCACGGCCGAAACTGTGCGCGAAGGCGCGCTTGGCGCGATCCGTCTAGAATGGTGGCGCGAGGGGCTCGAGGAGATTTCTAGGGGTATCGCGCCGCGCGCGCATCCTGCTCTCGATGCGTTGAGCCGAACTTTGAAAGATCGAGGCGCCGCTGCCGAGATGCAGAAGATCGTCGGCGCGCGCGCCGCCGATTTCGATCCGCAGCCGTTCAGGACTTGGAGCGACGTTGACGATTATCTGGATGCGACCGCTGGCGTGCTCATGAAGGTGAGTGTCGATCAGTGTGCGGCGCCGCGCGTGGCTTCGCCTCTGTTTGTAAGAACCGCGGGACGTGCGTGGGGGTACACGGGGCTATCGCGGGCGTCGGAGTTTTGGCGCGCACGCGGGCGCTCCGCTTTGCCGCACGATGGTGGCGACGTGACCGAGATGCGTTCGCGCGCGCGGGCCAATTACGATGAAGCGCGTAAATTGGCGCCGGGGCTGTCGCACGAGCTATTTCCTGCGATTGGATATCTGGCGCTGACGCGGGGCTACCTGAAAGCGATTGAAAAAGGACGCGAGCAGTCCCTGATCGCGCGCCAGGTATCGCTGATCACAGCGTCCGCGATAGGCCGCGTTTAACGCTGCGCCGTGCGGCGTTCGCGTGCGGCTTCACGGATGCGCGCTTCAAGCATCGGCTGGTTGAAGCCTGGGATGAGCTCTCCGTTGATGACGAAGCCCGGCGTGCCGCTGATGTTGTAGTCGATGGCGTGCGCACGGTTTTGTTCTAGCGTTTGCGTGATTTGCGCATCATCCATTGCGCGGCGCATCCGCGTGACATCGATGCCGGCGCGGCGCGCGATCGCGTCAATGTCGGCAGAGGTCAGCTCCTGATCGAGCGGATGGCTCATCAAGCCTTGGTGGAATTGGATGTAGCGGCCCTGCGGACGAGCTGCGAGGGCGGCGCGCGAGGCCTCCATCGAGGACGGGCCAAGGATGGGGAGTTCCTTGAACACGATGCGGATGTCGCGGCGCGTGCGCGCCAGATCGAGCACCCATTCCATAGCGTGGTGACAATAGGTGCAGCGATAATCGTAGAACTCGACGATGGTGACGGCGGCGTCGGCGGGGCCGACGGCGAAGTCGTGCGGGTCGTTGCGAATTTGCTGCCAGCGTTCGGCGGTGTTGCGTTCGGCGAGCGAGTCCAGAGCCTCACGCAGAACGTCGGGATTGCGCACCAGGTACTCGCGCACAATGGCGCGGATTTCCGCTTGTTCCTGGCCGTTAAAGGTCTGCGCCGAGGCGACGGGCGCCGCGAACAGCGCCAGGCAAACGAGAACCAAAATGCGCGCGACCACGTGAGCCTCCAGCTTCATTGGGGCTGACATGGCCGCTTTTACGCGGGGCGGCAAGTTCAGCTGCGACGGCCAGCGCGTTGCATGCGCTCACGCACTTCGTTGCCGGCGAAGTTCACGATGTCATCGGCGCGGCGATAGGCGACGGTGTTGCGCGGCAGCGAGCGTCTCGCCCGTTCGGCGAAATTGAGCGCGCTCGAATAATCGCCAACGGTGAAACTGGCCTCCGCCGAAGCCAACTCGGCCAGAGGTTCCTCACCGCGCTCGAAGCGTGCTGACGCCATTTCGCGCCAGGCAAAGCCGTTGTCTGGCTC
>JBEBHI010000311.1:0-1904 GCA_040080935.1 Terricaulis sp. | reverse complement strand
ATGGAATGGGACGCGCTGCTGCTCTCGCGGCTGCAATTCGCCTTCACGATTGGCTTTCACATCATCTTCCCAGCCTTCACGATCGGGTTGGCGTCGTTCTTGGCCGTGCTTGAAGGCTTGTGGCTGTTCACGAAGAAGGCCGTCTTCAAGAACCTCTATCTCTTCTGGGTGAAGATCTTCGCGCTGTCGTTCGGCATGGGCGTCGTGTCGGGCGTTGTGATGTCCTACCAGTTCGGCACGAACTGGAGCGTGTTCTCCGCGATCACGGGCAGCGTTATCGGGCCGTTGCTTGCGTATGAAGTGCTGACGGCGTTTTTCCTCGAAGCTTCGTTTCTCGGCATCATGCTGTTCGGGTGGAAGCGTGCCGGGCCGGGTTTGCATTTCTTTTCAACCTGTATGGTCGCGATCGGGACGTTGTTCTCGGCGTTCTGGATTCTCTCCGCCAATTCCTGGATGCAGACCCCGCAAGGTTGGACCTGGGCTGAAGACGGCACGATGATCGCGACCAACTTCGCGGAAGTGATCTTCAATCCGTCTTTGCCATCGCGATTCGCACACATGGTGCTCGCCGCGTTCTTGACGACAGCGATGGTGGTGGCTGGCGCATCGGCGTTCTCGTTGTTGAAGAAGCGCGCCATTCCTGAAAGCCGCGTCGCGTTGCGCATGGCCGTCTTGATGATGGCGCTGGTGACGCCGGTGCAGATCATGGCGGGTCACGAGAGCGGGATTGTTGCTGGCGAACACCAGCCGGCGAAGGTCGCTGCACTTGAGGGCTGGTGGACGACTCAAGCTCAACAGCCAACGGTTTTGATTGGTTGGCCCGATGAAAGCGCTGAGACCAATCACTTTGAAATTGCGGTGCCAGGCCTCGGTTCCGCGGTGAACAATTCGGGGCCGGAGGAGGTTCTGCCGGGGCTCGATCAGTTCGAGGAAGCGGATCGGCCACCGGTTTGGATCGTGTTCTGGTCGTTCCGCATCATGGTCGGCATGGGCATGGTGATGCTGGTGCTCGGGATTTGGGGCGCAGTGGCTTGGGCGCTGAAGCGCATCGACGCTGATCGCTGGTATCATCGCGCGCTCGTGCTTGCTGGGCCGAGCGGGTTTGTAGCGGTGCTAACCGGGTGGATCACCGCGGAAGTCGGACGACAGCCGTATGTTGTGTACGGCGTGTTGCGGACGGCTGATGCGGTGTCGCCGGTGCCGGCTGGATCGGTGGCGACGTCGCTGCTCTTTTTCATCGTTGTGTACTCAATCGTGTTCAGTGCGGGCGCGCTCTACATCTTGCGCTTGATCGCGAAGGGACCAGACAGCGATGAGCCCGTCCCCGAATCGAACCAACCGCCAGGCACGCCGCTTGGCGCAGCGATTGAGGAGGCGCCGTGATGTTCGGCTTTGAGCTCTCCATGATCTGGGCGGTGCTGATCGCCGTCGCGGTGTTTCTCTACGTTGCGCTTGATGGGTTTGACCTTGGCGTCGGGATTCTTTTCCCGTTCGCGAAGGATGGCCGTGAGCGCGATCAGATGCAGGCGGCGATCGCGCCGGTTTGGGACGGCAACGAGACGTGGCTCGTGCTTGGCGGCGGCGGCTTGTTTGCGGCGTTTCCGAAGGCGTACGGCGCTTTGATGCCGGCTTTGTATTTGCCGATCTTTCTGATGCTGCTGGCGCTCATCTTTCGCGGTGTGGCGTTTGAGTTTCGCCATCATGGGCGTGAGCGCGGGAAGAAGTGGTGGACAGTTGCGTTCTCCGGCGGCTCGATTGTTGCGGCGATTGCGCAGGGTTTGGTGCTTGGCGGCTTCATTCAGGGTGTTGCGATCGAAGGCGGCGTGTTCGTTGGCGGGCCGTTGGATTGGCTGACGCCGTTCTCTTTGCTGGTCGCGGCTTCGCTTGTTGCCGGTTACGCGCTG
>JBEBHI010000165.1:0-7363 GCA_040080935.1 Terricaulis sp. | reverse complement strand
GGGTTTACGGCAAGCGCGGCGCGCAACGACGCCATTGCGCCGGCGTGATCGCCGGCTTGCGCGAGCAAGGTCGAGCAATTGAAATGTGCGATGAAGAGGAGTGGGTTGCCGCCGTTCATGGCGATCCACACTTGGTAGAGCTGTCGTGCGAGATCAGGCTGGCTGGCATTGGTCAGCTGCTGAGCGGCGACGATGAGCTCATTGAGGCCGAGTGAGCCGGTCGTGACCTTCTGCAAAGCCGTCACGAATGCCGTTTGAGACATGGAAATGCCGCCCGCTAAAGCGGACCTCACGCGCCCGCGCGCGAAACTCGGGTGATTTGCGTTGCCGAAATATTAATGGAAACGCCCGGCGCTGGGGCGCCAGGCGTTTGGGTTCGAGCTCACGTCGCGTCGTTAGACGGCGGCGAGGTAGGCTTCGATCTGATCGCCATCGAGGCTCGCGACCTGCGTCGAGGTGAGGGCGTAGAGCTGCGTGGCGTTAAAGTTCGCGATGTTCGTGGTCGAGAGGTGATCCAGCTGCGTCGTCGTGAAGGACGGGATCTGGGTTACTTGCAGCGCCGCGATGGTGCCGACCGTGAGGTCTTCGATCACGGTGTTCGACCAGGCGGCGATTTGCGTCGTCGTGAGGGCGCCGAGCTGGGTGTCAGTGAACTCGGCCACGTCGCTGGCGCTGAGTGATGCCAGCTGCGTTGCGGTCAGTGCACGAACTTGCGTCGCGTTCAGGGTCGCGATTTGTGTGGATTCCAGCGCCGCGAAGGCTTCGGTGCCCATCTTCGCGAGTTGCGCGGCGGTGAGCGAGGCGATCTGCGTGTCGGAGAGCGCCGTGACGTTGGTCGCCGTCAGCGCCCCGATTTGGCTGGTCGACATGGCCGAGAGCTGGGTCTCGGTGAACTCAGCGACGTCGTTGGCGGCGAGGGCGCCGAGCTGCGTCGCCGTGAGCGCCTTGGCTTGTGTGGTCGAGAGCGCGGCGATCTGTGAGATATCGAGCGCGGCCAGGTTGGCGTTTGATAGCGAAGAGATCTGCTGGGCCGAGAACGCGCCCATTTGAGCCAGTGTCAGCGCCGCCATTTGCGTTGCGGTGAAGGCCGACATGTTGCCCGTGGAGATGGCCGCCAGTTGCGTTGCCGTCAGCGCCGCCACTTGCGATTCATCGAGAGCCGCGAGTTTGGTGGAGTCGAAGGCTTTGATCTGCGTCGTCGTCATGTGCGCGATCTGATCGGCGCTGAATTCAGCGACGTCGGCCGCGTCCATGGCGGCGATCTGCGTGGCGTTGAAGGCCGAGACCTGCGAGTTGCCGAGGCCGGCGACTTGCGTCGCGTTCAGCGCATGAACGTTGGCGGCCAGCATCGACTGAAGCTGCGTTGCCGTCATCGCGCCCATTTGCGTGTCGGTGAGGGCGCCGACGCTGGTGGCGTTGAGGCCAGCGATTTGCGTTGTGCTCATGCCCGCGATTTGCGTGGTCGTGAACTCAGCGATGTCAGCGGCCTGCAGCGCGTTGAGCTGAGTTGCCGAGAACGCGCGCACCTGCGTTGCCGAGAGGGCGGCAACTTGAGTATCTGCCAGCGCCGATAGATTCGTTGCATTCATGGCAGCGAGCTGGCTGGTCGAGAGCGCGCCCATTTGGCCGACCGTGAAGGCGCCGACTTGGGTTTCGTCGAGGCCGGCGAGCTTCGTTGCAGTGATGACGCCGAGGTGAGCGGCGGTCAGCGCCGCGATTTGCGTGTCGGCGAAGGCTTGCAGGTTCGTCGCAGAGATCGCTTGGACTTGTGAGGTCGTCATCGCGGCGATGTGCGTGGCGGCGAATTCGCCGATGTCGGTTTCGTCGAGGCCTGCGATTTGGGTCGTGGTCATGGCCGCGACTTGGGTCGTGGAGAGGGCCGCGATCTGCGAGTCGCCCAGCGCATGCGCGTTGGTGGCGCTGAGCGCGGCGATCTGCGTCGCCGTCATGGCGCCGACTTGCGTTTCGCTCAGGTCACCAATGTTTGTCTCGGTGAGGCCGGCGACTTGCGTGGCGTTGAGGGCGGCAATCTGGCCCGATGAGAATTCAGCGACGTCGCCGGCGTTCAGCGAGTTCAGCTGAGCCGTCGTCAGGGCGCTGACTTGGGTGTTGGTGAGCGCCGCGACCTGCGTGGCGTCGAGGGCCGAGAGGTTGGTGTTCGAGAGCGCCTTCACCTGCGCCGTCGACATCGCTGCGATCTGCGTCGTCGTCAGGGCGCTGACTTGCGTTTCGGTCAGATGCGAGATGCCCGTGGTGGAGATGGCTTGGACTTGGCTGGCCGAGAAGGTGGCGATTTGCGTGTCAGTCAGTGCTGCGAGGTTGGTCCACGACAGGGAGGCAACTTGCGTCGTCAGGAAGGCGCCGACCTGCGTTTCGCTGAACTCAGCCATGTCAGTGGCGTCGAGAGCTGAGAGCTGCGTGGCGCTGAAGGCGCGCACTTGGGTGTTGCTCATCGCCGCGATTTGCGTGGCGGCGAAGGCATGCGCAGCGGCCGAGGAGAGGCCAGAAATCTGCGTCGTTGTGAACGCGGCGGCTTGCGTTTCGGTCAGCGCTGCGATGTTGGTGGCGGTGAGGCCATTGACTTGCTGCGTTGAGAGCGCGCCGATCTGGCCGGCGGTGAGGGCGGCAATCTGGCTGTCGGCGAGCGCAGCAAGGTTCGTCGCCGAGAGCGACTTCATCTGCGTCGCGGTGAAGGCGGCGATCTGAGTTTCATTCAACTCAGTGATGTTGGTGTCCTTCAGCGCCTGGATCTGCGTCGTTTGCAGCTGAGCGATTTGCGCAACGCTGAGTTCGGCGATGTCCGTGGCCGAGAAGGCAGAGATTTGTGTGGCCGTGAAGGCCTTGACCTGCGTCGCGTTCAGCGCCGCCATTTGATCGGCGTCGAGCGCGGAAGCGGCGGTGTCGGTGAGCGCCGCCACCTGCGTGCCAGTCAGCGCGCTGACTTGGGTGGCGGAGAGTTCGCCCATGTCGGTCGCATCGAGGCCGGCGATCTGGGTGTTGGTGAGCGATGCGATCTGCGTGGCCTGCAACGCGCCAGCTTGAGCGGCGTCGAAGGAGTGCAGGGCGGCAGCCGAGAACGACTGGATCTGCGTCGTCGACATCGTTTGGACTTGCGTGGCGGTGAGGCCAGCGAGGCTTGCTTGCGTGAGCGAGGCCAGTTGCGTCTTGCTCAGTGAGCCGATTTGCGTGGCGGTGATCTCGCCGACGTCGGTTGCATCGAGCGCCGCCATTTGGGTGGCTGTGAGTGCTTTAACTTGCGTGGCGGTAAGCGCGCCCATTTGAGTGGCGTCGAGGCCGCTCAGGGCTTCGGTGCCGAGGCGTGCGATCTGCGTTGCGCCGAAGGCGGCGACTTGCGTCTCGTTGAGGCTCGCCATGTTGGTTTGGGTGAGCGCCGACATGTGCGAGGAGGAGAGCGCTGCGAGCTGATCGGCCGTGAACTCGGCGACGTCAGCGGCGGCGAGTGCGCCGATCTGGGTATTGGTGAGCGCTTTGGTTTGCGTGGCCGTCAGCGCCGCCATTTGCGTGCTGTTGAGCGCGGCGAGGTTCGTTTCGGAAATTTTCGCGATCTGCGACGTCGTCATCGCGGCGATCTGCGTGGCTTTCAGCGCTGCGGCTTGGGTTTCGGCCAAGTTTTCGATGCTGGTTGCCGTCAGGCTGGCGATTTGGGTGGCCGTGAAGGCTGCGACTTGAGTGTCGGTCAGGGCGCCTAGCGCGGTTTCGTCGAGTGCTTTGACTTGCGTCGTCGCCATGGCGGCGACTTGCGTCGTGGTCAGGTCGCCGATGTCGGTGGCGTTGAGGCCGTTAATTTGGGTGACGGCGAGGGCGGCGACCTGAGCGCCAGTCAGCGCGGCCGATTGTACGGCGTCGAGGGCCGAGAGGTTCGCGGTCGTGAAGGCGCGGACTTGCGTCGTGCTCATCGAGGCCAGTTGAGCCGTCGTGAGGGCGTTGGTTTGCGTTTCCGTCATCGCCGTGACTTTGGCGGCGGAGACTGCCGTGAGTTGCGTCGTCGTCAGCGCTTCGACTTGCGTGTCGGCGAGGGCAGCGAAAGCGGTGTTGGTGAGCGCGCCGACTTGCGTTGTCGTGAGCGCTGCGATCTGCGTGGCGGCGAACTCGGCCATGTCGGTGGCGTCGAGTGCGGCGATCTGCGTTGCGGTGAACGCTTTGATCTGCGTCGCGTTCATCGAAGCGATCTGGGTTTCAGCCAAGGCGTGAACGTTGGCGCCCGAAAGGAGGCCGATCTGCGTGGTTGTCAGCGCTGCGGCTTGGCTCGTCGTGAGTGCGCCGACGTTGGTGGTGCTGAGGGCGCTGACTTGCGTCGCGGAGAGGTTAGCGACTTGCGTATCGGTCAGCGCCGCGATCTGGGTGTCGGCGAAGGCGCGCAGATTGCTGGTCGAGATTGCCTGCAATTGCGTGGTGGTGAAGGTCGCGATCTGGGTTTCCGTGAGATCGCCGATATTGGTGGAGGTGAGGCCGACCACTTGCGTCGCGGTCAGCGCTGCGATTTGCGTGGTGGTGATGTCGCCGATGTCGGTGGCGTTCATCGCGCCGATCTGCGTGGCGGTCAGAGCCTTGATCTGCGTGGCGTTGAGGGCGCCGAACTGGCCGGCGTCGAAGGCTGAGACGGCCGTGGTCGATAGGGCGGCGACTTGCGTGGCGTTGAAAGCGCCGATTTGTGCGTTCGTCAGCGCGCCGATGTTGGTGGCGTTGAGAGCGCCGACTTGCGTGGCGCTGAGGGCGCCAATCTGTGAAGTGGTGAGCGCCGCGAGTTGCGTATCGGCCAGCGCGCGGAGGTTGGTGGCGGTGATGGCCGCGACTTGCGTGGTCGCGAAGCCGGCCATTTGCGTTTCGGAGAGGGCGGCCATGTTGGTCGCTGAGATGGCGGCGACTTGCGTCGTAGCCATTGCGCCGAACTGGGCGACGCTGAATTCTGCGATGTCGGTCGCGTTGAGCGCTGCGAGTTGCGTCGTGGTCAGCGCTTTGATTTGCGTGGCGTTCATTGCGCCGACCTGAGCGCTGTCGAGCGCCGAGAGCGTCGCGTTGGTGAGCAACGAGACTTGCGCGCGGGTGATGGCGCCGACTTGGGCGTTGGTGAGGGCGCCTACCTGCGTGGCGTCGAACGTGGCGAAGGCCGTAGCCGAGAGCGAGCCGATTTGCGTGGCTGTCAACGCTGCGATTTGCGTGTCCGCGAGGGCGCCGACGCTAGTGGCGGTGAGCGAGCGGACTTGGCTCGCGGTCATCGCGGCGATCTGTGTCGTTGTCATCGCGCCAAGTTGGCTGGCGTCGAACGTGGCGACTTGCGTGCTGGTCAGCGCTTGGACTTGGGCCGCGGTCATCGCGGCGACCTGCGTTTCCGAAAGGTCGCCGATGTTGGCGGCGGTGAAGGCTTTCACTTGGCCGGTCGAGAAGGCGGCGATCTGGTCGGTCGAGAATTCGGCCATGTCGGTCGCATTGAGCGCGGCGATCTGCGTGGTCTTCAGGGCCGTGAGTTGCGTCGCGTTTAACGCGGCGACTTGCGTGTCGACGAGGGCAGAGAGCGCGGTGTTCGTCAGCGCTTGCATCTGCGTCATGTTGAAGGCGCCGACTTGCGTCTCGGTCAGGGCGCCGATGTTGCCGGCGGTGAGCGCCTTCACTTGATTGGCCGAAAGTGCGCCGATTTGCGTCGCCGTCAGGGCGCCGAGCTGATCGTCAGCCAATGCGGAGATCGTGGTGGCGGTGAAGGCGCCGATTTGGGTTGCGTCGAAAGCGCCGATCTGCGTGGCGTCGAGCGCCGCCATGTTCGTGGCGGTGAGCGCCTTCACTTGCGTGCCGCTGAAAGAATGAAGCTGAGCGGCGTTGAATTCGGCGACGTTGGTTGCGTCGAGCGCCGTGATTTGCGACGCGGTGAGCGAGGAGGCTTGCGCTGTGGAGAGCGCGGCGATCTGGGTGTCGGCGAGGGCGGCGAGGCTGGTGTTGCTCAGCGCTTGCAACTGGGCCGAGGTGAAAGCGCCAATTTGCGTTTCGTTGAACGCCGTCATGTTGGTGGCGGCGATGGCGCGAACTTGGGTGGTTGCGAGCGCGGCGATCTGCGTTGCAGTGAACTCGCCGAGATCGGCAGCGTCCAGCGATGCGATTTGCGTTGTCGTGAGGGCTTTGATTTGCGTCGTTGTCAGCTGGCCGAAGGTCGTAGCGTCGAAGGCGGCGACGGCCGTGTCTGAGAGGCGGGCGATTTGCGTTGCAGTGAACGCGCTTGCTTGCTGCGTGCTCAATTCGCCGATGTCGGTGGCGGTGAGGCCGGCGACTTGCCCGGTCGTGAGGCTTGAAATCTGCGTCGTGGTGAGCGCGCCCGCTTGCGTTTCGTCGAGCGCGGAGATGTTGGCGGCGCTGAACGCTTGAATCTGCGTGGTCGCGAAGGCGGCGACGGTGGTTGCGTTGATGTTGGCGACGAGCGTGCCGGTAAAGGCGCCGAGCTGAACGTCGTTCAGGGCCAGCAATTGCGCCGAAGAGAAGGAAACGTCGCTCGAGAAATTCGGGATTTGAGTGGTCGTGAACGCCTTCACCTGCGTGGCGGAGAGCGCTGCGACCTGGGAATTTGAAAGTGCGCCAACGCCGGTGGCGCTAATTGCGGCAATTTGCGTGGCCGCGAACGAGCTTAATGTCGTCGAAGAGAGGCTCTGGATCGCCGTAGTCGACAGCGCCGCAATCTGTGCGGTGGACAAGCTCGAAATCGTCATCGCGGACCTTCTTGGTCTTGAGAGCCGACATTCAGTCAGCCCACGCGCACTCCTGACGCTTCTGCGGCATGATGCGAGCGGTTCCCGATTTACCGCGAATGTGTTTCCGAGAGGTTTCCGCCACAGGTTGTAAGCGACCGAAACGGCAACGATTTTGTTAAGGTTTCATTAGGATTTGTGGCGCGGAGCGTCCCGCCGAGCAATGAGAACCACGGCGAGTTGCGCCTATTCTGCGACCGCAGAAGCTTGAACTTGCCGCGCCGACGCCGTACCGCCGAAGGGCATGAGCGGCGCTGACAAGTCTGACGCGGCGATCGATGGCGGCGGGCTCGCGAGCCAGCTCTACGCCAGCCTCGAAAGCATGCCTGACGGTTTCCTGCTGCTCAATGCCAATTGGCGTTTCACGTACATCAACGCGCAAGCGGAACGGATCGTGATGCGTTCCCGCGCCGAGCTGATGGGCCGCAATATATGGGACGAGTTCCCCGAGGCCGTCGATACGATCGCTTATAGAGAGTACGCGAAGGTTAAAACCAATGGCGGCTCGACGACGTTCGAACTCGACTATCCGCCGCTCAATGCGCGCTTAGAGATACGTGCGTTCGCATCGCCACAGGGCGGGCTGGCGATTTACTTCCGGGACATTAGCGAAC
>JBEBHI010000310.1:0-1924 GCA_040080935.1 Terricaulis sp. | reverse complement strand
TTTGGCCATGTTCGCGGTGATCTATAGGTGGCAGGTGCTACCAGGGTGTGAGGCGCAATTCGAGACGGGCTGGCGTCGCGGCACCGAACGGATCGCGGCGGAGTTCGGCGGCTGGGGCTCCAGGCTCCATAAGCAGGCCGATGGCGTTTACATCGCCTATGCCCAGTGGCCAGACGAAGACACCTGGAAGAAGGCCATGGAAACGCGGATGCACCATTCGGACGATGAGGCGAGGCGTCAGTATCGCGAAGCCATTGTGCCCGGCACGTTCGAGACCATCGCTCAGGGCGATGTCGTCGCCGATCTTTTGGAGCTGCGCCGCCCGTGAGCGACGAAGCATTCATGAACCAAGCGCTCGATCTGGCGCGCGCCGCCGCTGAGGCAGGCGAAGCGCCGATCGGTTGCGTGATTGTGGACGCGGACGGGCAGGTTATTGCGACCGGGGCGAATGCGCCGATCAGCGCGCACGACCCGACGGCGCACGCTGAGATCCAGGCACTGCGCCAGGCTGCGCAGACGCTGAGCAACTATCGTCTCAAGCCCGATCTCACGCTCTACGTCACGCTGGAGCCCTGCGCGATGTGCGCCGGCGCGATCAGCCATGCGCGCATTGCCCGAGTGGTCTATGGCGCGAGCGATCCCAAGAGCGGCGGCGTCGAGAACGGCGCGCGGGTTTGGGATCACGCGCAGACGCACTGGAAACCCAAAGTCACCGCCGGTATCGAGGCCGAAGCTGCGGCGACATTGCTGCGAGATTTCTTCAAGGCGCGAAGATAACACTCCTCGTCATTCCGGACGCGCGGCGCAATCCGGAATCCAGGGCTGGCGCCGGAGCGGTTGCCCCTGGATTCCGGGTCTTCGCTTCGCTACGCCCGGAATGACCACGTGAGGATTGGCAAACATGAGCGAGATGCAAACCATTTATTTCGAAGACCTCGCCGTCGGCATGCGCGAGACCACGCGCAATGTCGTGACCAAAGAAAAGGTCGCTGCCTTCGCCGAGATCAGCGGCGATCACAATCCAATCCACCTAGATGACGCCTACGCTGCAACAACGCCGTTCGGCGCCTGCATCGCGCACGGCGTTTTTACCGCTAGCTTCGTGTCGGCGATCATCGCCACGCGTTTGCCTGGTCCGGGCTCGATCTACATTTCGCAGACACTGAGCTTCCGCGCACCGGTGATGGTCGGGGCCACGGTCGAGACGACGATCGAGGTGCTCGAACTCATCGAACGCGGCCGCCGCGTGAAGCTGAAGTGCGAATGCCGGGTCGACGACAAGGTCGTGTTGATGGGCGAGGCCGAAGTGAAAGCGACAGCGAAGCCAGCTTGAGTCATTCCGGACGGCCGGAGCCCGATCTGGAATCCAGGGCTAACGGCGAGTTCTACGATCCCTGGATTCCAGGTCTCGCTCCGCTCGCCTGGAATGACTCTAGACGCCGATCAAAGCCCGCCGCGCGTCGATAACGTCCTGCGTCATTTGCCGCTTCAATTCGCCGAGCGAATCGAACTTCGCCTCATCGCGCAGAAACGCGATTAGCTCGACTTCGATTGCCTTGCCGTAGAGATCGCCGCTGAAATCGAAGAGGTGCGCCTCGAGCAAAGGCTCGGGCAGGGGCGCATCCACGGTGGGGTTCACACCGACGCTGGCCGCACCGGGCAACAGCACGCCATCGCCCAAATCCACCCGCACCGCATAGACGCCCAAACGCGGCCGCACATATTCACCCAGCGCTACGTTCGCGGTTGGAAAGCCAAGCGTGCGTCCGCGCTGAAAGCCGCGCAGCACCGCGCCTTCGATGGCCCAAGGCCGCGTCAGCGCTTCGCTCGCCGCGGCCATGTCGCCGCGCGCAATCGCTTCACGGATGCCTGTTGACGAAATCTTCTCTGATCCGCCGACCGGCGCCACGGCCTCGACAGTAAA
>JBEBHI010000164.1:0-7415 GCA_040080935.1 Terricaulis sp. | reverse complement strand
CCACAGCTCACCTGTGGGGCTCGTCATCGGCTTTGGGCTGGGGTTTGCGGCCGGCATTGTGAACGTCGTGCGCGTGGCGCAGTCGTTCAACAAAGCCAACCCGCCGGACCCGAACGCGCCGTCCATCCCGGACGACGACGATTGAGGATTTGAGTTTTGTCGAACGACCCGATCCACCAGTTCCACATCAACAACATCAGCGACCCGATTCACTTCGGCGCGCTCGATGCGACGATTACGAACGCGACCGCTTTTATGGCGGCGGGCGTCGTTCTCGCGGGTGGCTTCATGTGGGCGGCGATGCGTCCAGCGGCCGTGGTGCCAGGCCGCGCGCAAGTCGTCGCGGAAACGGCTTACGGCTTTATCCATTCGATGGTGAAGGATGCCGCGGGCGAGGAAGGCGTGAAACGCTTCTTCCCGTTCGTGTTCACGCTCTTCCTCTTCATCTTCGCCGCGAACATGCTCGGCATGTTCCCCTACTTCTTCACGCCGACCAGCCAGATCATCATCACTGCAACAATGGCGCTGATGGTGTTCTTCACCGTCATCACGGTCGGCATCGCCAAGAACGGCTTTAAGTTCTTGAAGCTCTTCGTGCCATCCGGCGTGCCTTGGTACATTTTGTGGTTCGTCGTGATCATCGAGATCATCTCGTTCTTCTCGCGTCCGCTCTCACACGCTGTTCGTCTTTGGGCGAACGTGCTCGCGGGCCACTTGGTCTTGAAAGTGTTCGCCGGCTTCGTGCCAATGATGGCCGCCGCCGGCGGCATCTGGATCCTCGGTTCGGCTCTGCCGCTCACGATGACTGTCGCGCTTTACGCGCTCGAATTCCTGGTTGCGTTCCTGCAGGCGTACGTGTTTGCGCTGCTGACCTGCATCTACCTGAACGACGCCCTTCACCCTGGCCACTAAGCGGCCATCGCAAAGAGAAAACTGGAGAGAGACTTATGGACGTTGAAGCAGCGAAAATGATCGGGGCCGGTATTGCTTGTATCGGCATGGGCGGCGCCGGCATCGGCGTCGGCATCATCTTCGGTAACTTCCTTCAAGGCGCCCTGCGCAACCCGTCGGAAGCCCCGAAGCAATTCGGCAACCTGATCTTCGGCTTCGCCGTGACCGAAGCGCTCGGCATCTTCTCGCTGCTGATCGCGCTCCTGCTGATGTTCACCTAAGCCAAAGGCTAAACCAATGGCGGTGACGCCTCACGCAACCACTGTCGATCCGCACGCGACCACGGAAGCAGCGCATGGCGCTGCTGACGCGGCCGCGCACGGTGCTGAAGGCGGCGCCTTTCCGCCGTTCGACGCAACGACGTTCGCGAGCCAGCTCTTCTGGTTCGCGGTCACGTTCGGCCTGCTCTACTTCGTTCTCTCGCGCTTTGTGCTGCCGCAGATCACTGCGGTGCTCGCCAAGCGCGCCGGAACGATCCAGAGCGACCTCGACGAAGCCGCGCAGAAGAGTGCGGCCGCCGAGCAAGCCCGTGTCGATATGGAAAAGGCCGTAGCCAAGGCTCGCGCAGATGCGCGCGCCATGGTCGATGCGGCCCGCGCCGACGTCACTGCGAAGCTGACGGCCGAACAGAGCGCTGCCGAAGAGCGCCTCGCCAAGAAGATCGCGGAAGCGGAAGCCAAGGTCGATGCCGAGCGCAAAAAGGCGCTGGCGGAAGTGCCAGGGATCGCTGAAGCGCTTGCACGCGATATCGCTGACAAGATCGCACCGGTAAGCGCCGGCGCACAGCGTCAGCGCGTTGCGGGAGAAGCATGATGCAATTTGATGCAACATTCTTCGCGTTCGTCGCATTCGCGATCTTCTTTGTGGTGATGTTCTGGCTGAAAGTGCCAGCGATGATCCTCAGCGCGCTCGATGCGCGTTCGAACGAGATCGCTAAGGAACTGCACGAAGCGCGTCATCTCCGCGAAGAAGCTGAAAAGCTCCACGCCGACTACACCGCCAAGCACGCGGCGGCCGAGGCGGAAGCCAAGGAAATCGTCGCGAACGCCAAGGAGCAAGCTGCTCTGGTTGCGGAAGAAACCCGCGCTTCGATGCAAGCCGCCATGGCCCGCCGCGAACAGCAGGCTAACGACCGCATTGCAGCAGCAGGCACGAAGGCTTCGGACGAAGTCCGCGCCGCCGCCGCCGAAGCTGCGATCGCCGCCGCCGAAAAGATGATCCGCGACCGCATGAGCGACGCCGCCCAAGCCGGCCTGGTTCAGGACGGCGCTGCGGATCTAAAGCGCAAGTTCGGCTGAGCACTCGTCGACATAGCGAGACAAGATTGACGGGCCGGAGCTAAGCTCCGGCCCGTTGTTCTTTGGAGACGCTGCCCATGGCCGCTCTTTCGCGCATCCTCGTCGCTCTCGTCGCGCTGCTGCACTTCGGCTTTCTGGTCCTCGAGATGTTTCTCTGGACCGGCACCATCGGCCAGCGCGTCTTCGGCATGACGGCGGAATATGCCGACCAAACCGCCGTGCTCGCCGCCAACCAAGGCCTCTACAACGGCTTCCTCGCACTTGGCCTGCTCTGGGGCGCCATCCGCGTCTCGCGGGACTTCATGGTCTTCTTCCTGCTCTGCGTGATCGTTGCTGGCGTCTACGGCGGCCTGACCGCAAAACTCAGCATCCTCTACATCCAAGCCGTGCCCGGCCTCATCGCACTGCTCGCGGTGCTGGCTGCACGTCCGAAGTCGCAAGCCTAGTCGTCAATATTCAATTTGCCGCTGACACGTCACGGAGCGCGCACATGTCGAAGCTAATGAGCGCCCTCTTGGCCCTCGCTCTGATGGGGTGTGCGGCGACGAGCCGGACAGCGCCAGACTTCCTCCCGCCCGCAGCGGTGCGCGCCGATCTGACCGCGCTGTATGAAGGCCTGCAGCGCGCGCACTACAATCTCTACGCCAACACGCCGCGCGCCGCTTATGACGACCTCTACGAAGACATGCTCGCAAGCATCGATGCGCCGATGTCGCGACTTGATGCGCACGTCCTGCTGCAGCGCTTTGCAGCGGCGGGTCGCGTGGCCCACGCGACGTTAGGCTTTCCGAGCGAGGCCTATGAGACGTTCCGCGTGGCGGCTGGACGAGTGTTTCCGCTGGGCGTGCAGATCGAGGCGGACAGGCTCTACGTTTCGCAGAATCTGAGCGGCTTGGATGCGATAGCGGCGGGACAGGAAATCTTGAGCATTGACGGCGAAAGCGTCACTACCTTGCTGGCGCGCCTGGGTCGAAACGTATCAGCGGACAACGATTACCTGCTGCACGCGCAACTGGCCCCGCAGTTCGCGGCGCTGCTTTGGCTCGAACGCGGCGAGGTTGATGCGTTTCGCGTTGAGTTGCGTCAGCCAGACGGCGCCACGGCAACCCTCTCTCTGCAAGCGCGCACCCGCACTGAAATGCGAGCCGCCGCCGCTGAACTACCGCCGACGTTGGAGATCGACTACACCGAGCGCGTTGCCCGCACGATGCCGGATGGCGTCGCCTATCTGCGGCCAGGCATTTTTCTCAACGTAGAGAGCGACGATCTCTACAACACCGACTCATTCCGCGCGTTTATCGACACTTCGTTCGCGCGTTTCCTCGAAGCCGGCGCTTCGACGCTCCTTATCGACTTGCGCGACAATCCTGGCGGCGACAATACCTTCAGCGACCCGATGATCGCTTGGTTCGCCGATGAGCTCTTCCGTTTCGCCTCGGCGTTTCGCATCCGCGTCAGCGCCGAGGCGACGGCGGCAAATGCAGCGCGCATTGGCGACACAGCGGGCGATTCCGTTAGCCATGAACTGGCGGCGGCGTACGCCAACGCCTCCAACGGCGATGTGATCGACTTCCCGATCGAGATAAGCCAGCCACGCGCTGAACGGCGCTTCGAGGGCCGCGTCTTCGTGCTGATTAATCGCCGGTCGTTTTCCAACTCGGTGCTGACGGCGGCGATTGTTCAGGATTATGGCTTTGGCCGCGTCATCGGCGAACCGACCTCCGATCTCGCGACCACATACGGCGCGATGGAACATTTCACGCTGCCCAACACAGGGCTCAGCGTAGGCTTTCCAAAGGCTCATATTGTGCGCCCAAGTGGCGACGCGCGCGTGCAAGGCGTGACGCCGGACGTTTTGATCGCCACGCCGATCGTGCAAGCCACTGACGATCCCGTGCTGCAGGAGGCGTTGCGTATCTTCAGCCGGCGCTAAGAATGCGAACGTCTCGCACGTTTGACGCGTACTGCGCTCAACCCTATGTAGCCTTCGTTCTCGGGGAGTAGCCGGCCGCAACGTTCAGCGGCGCCCGCGTCAACATACTTGCTGGCAACAGCATGGCGCAGGCGGCGGATCACATGATCCACTTGGCGAGACCGACGATGCAGCATCCAAGCGAGGGCCGCTTGGACGCACGCGTCGTCGTGTCAAAGCAGGCCCCGGAAGTTCAATCATGGAAACGTTCCTCACCTCCACCGGCCTCGTCGCAATCGCCGAGATTGGCGACAAAACCCAATTGCTCGCCATCGTGCTCGCCGCGCGCTTCCGCACGCCGTTGCCGATCATCCTCGGCATCCTCTGCGCGACGTTGCTCAACCACGCCGCCGCCGCAACCCTCGGCTACTTCATCGCGCAATGGCTGACCGGCCAAACCTTCCAACTCATCGTCGGCGCCGCCTTTATCGTCATGGCCGGCTGGGCGCTCATTCCCGACAAGGAAGACGAGAACGCAGGCAGCACCAAAGCCGGCGGCGTCTTCCTCACCACGCTGATCGCATTCTTCTTCGTCGAGATCGGCGACAAGACCCAGATCGCGACCTCGCTCTTGGCCGCGCAATTCCAAAACATTGCCCTCGTCACCGCTGGCACCACCTTCGGCATGATGCTCGCCAACGTCCCCGCCGTTCTCTTCGGCGAAGCCGTCACGCGCGTCGTGCCGCTGAACTACGTGCGCATCGCTGCGGCTATAGTGATGGCCGCGACCGGCGTCTGGGTGATCGTCGCGGCGCTAACGAGCGCTGCCTAATCGCTAGCCGTAAACGATGACGTCACTCAGATCGGCAAAGCCGTGGACGTAGAGCACATTCCCCGCAAACCAGAACGACGTGAGGTCGTGCACGGAATCGTAGTTATAGCCGAGCTGGCCTGCCGTGAGCCCTGACCACGAGAACACAATCACGTCGCTAGCCGTGTGTTCGAAATCATAAATGATGTCGACGCCCCAGTTCGTATCCATCCAGAAGACGTCATTGCCGAAGCCGCCCCAGAGCTGATCAAGGCCAGCGCCACCGACAAGCAGATCGTCGAAGATACCGCCGTCTAGAACGTCGTCGCCATCGCCGCCCCACAAAGTATCAGCGCCGTGAAGGCCGAAGAGACGATCGTTACCAGCGCCGCCATCAATACGGTCTTCGCCCGTGCCGGAATCGATGACGTCATCACCATCGCCACCCCACAGACGATCGTTGCCACCGCCACCCCACATCGAGTCAGCGCCCGCGTTTCCTTCCATGGAATCTTGGCCAGCTTGGCCATCAAGCGCGTCGTTGCCAGCGCCACCCCAAATGCTGTCGTCGCCGTTGCCGCCCCAGATATTGTCGGCGTCATCCTGTCCGTCGAGCGCGTCGTTGCCGTCATTGCCCCAGACTTGATCCGAGCCGGCGCCGCCCCAAACGGAATCGTCGCCTTCATCGCCAGCGACTTGATCGGCGCCTAAGCCGCCCCAAACTTGATCATTGCCGGCGCCGCCATAAACAAGATCATTGCCGCCTTCGCCGCCGAGCTGATCGTTGCCGGTGTCGCCATCGAGCCGGTTGGCAGAGTTGTCGCCGACCAAAAGATCGTTGCCCATCGAACCGTAGAGATTTTCGATCGACGCGTACGTGTCGCCTGCCGCGTCTCCCGTGTTTGAAGCGGCGGCGTAGAGGATCGCGGCCACCCCGTTCGCGCTGCCATAACTCGCGGTGTCGACGCCATCGCCGCCGTCCAGAACGTCAGCGCCAGCGCCGCCAACGAGGAAGTCCGTGCCTGTGCCACCGCTCAGATTGTCCGCGCCCGCACCGCCTGTGAGCGTGTCGTCTCCGCCAGCGCCGATGAGCGTGTCGTCGCCATTCTCACCGCGCAGTGAATCGCCTGCACCCCCACTCTGCAAAACGTCATTGCCATCGCCGCCATTCGCAAAGGCCAGCGACGCCATCGTCGTTGCAGGAAACAGAATGCTGTCATTCCCAGAGGATCCCTGGAAACTCATGATCGCGTTGCGCGTCTGACCTTGGAACGTGAAGCTCGATGGCATCACCATTTGCGTGAAGTCAGTCACGCCAGCTGTGGCGTGAACCAAGGTGAAACCGTTGATCCATAGTTCGCCGGACGTTGGGAGGACGCCGCCGGCGATCGTGACGAACCCGCCGCCGCCCATCAAAACGGTGCGCTCGATGCCGCTGATCGAAGTGCCGGCTGCCAAGCCGTTGACCTCACCAACACTCACAGCTGGCACGATATAAAGCGTATCGGTCCCGGCCCCGCCCTCGATGATTGCCGAGGACAATCCCCTGATCTCGAAAATGTCGTCGCCGTTGCCGCCGCGCGCGGTAGAGACGCCGCTTGCCAGCAAAAGCGTGTCGTCGCCGTCTCGGCCCTCAAGCAAATTGTTGCCTTCGCCGCCCGACAGCCAGTCGTTGCGCGCGCCGCCCATCAAAATATCGTCGCCTAAGCCGCCAATGGCGGTGACGCGCGCACCGCCGGCTTCCGGCAAAATGAGGCCGTCGTTTCCGTCGGTGCCGGTGAAGGTGATCGCGGCGTCGTTGACGGTGCTAGGCAACGATTGCGGTGAATCGATCACGAAGCTCGACGGCACGTTCACAGTGCTGAGATCGATCACGCCAGGCGAAGAAAGGCTTAAGTTGGCGATGCCACCCGCCCAGAAATTCGTGATGCCCGAGAGGAATGACGCTTCAAGGACAATGCCGCTTTGAGTCAGGATGAATGTTTCGACGCCCGCCATCGTCGAGCCGGGCGAGATAATGCCGTACGTTGCATGCAGGGTGTCGGCTCCAGCGCCGCCCTGGATCGTGAACACGCCTGCAGCACCCGCTGAGATGCGAATGAAGTCATCGCCATCGCCGCCATCTATTGTGCGATTGCCGGGGCCGGTCGGCGTAATTTCGTCGTTGCCGTCGCCGCCGTAGAATGCGTCGTTACCGAAATTGTCGATAAGCGTGTCGTCGCCAGCGCCGCCGCGAAGAATGTCGTCGCCGCCATCACCGAAAAGCGTGTCGTCGCCGCCGTTGCCTTCGAGGACATCGTTGCCGTCCTCGCCGCGCACGCCTTCGTTCGTCGCGTCACCAACGAACGTATCCGGCCCGTCACTCGGCCCCGGCCCCGGTGTCCAAACGCCCATGCGTATCCCCACTTCTTGCGGCCACCCAGCTTGGGCAGGCGCCGCTTGA
>JBEBHI010000309.1:0-1931 GCA_040080935.1 Terricaulis sp. | reverse complement strand
ACAGAGTGTGTGATAGCCCTTCAGTCCCATCGCGATCGCAGCTCCAGTTTGAGCGCGACCCCATGCGGGTGGGAGGTGGTGAGCGACGTCACAATCTCTAGTAGATTTCGTACTTGTAACGTTCCGTGAACGCCTTTATGTGGTACTGGAAGGAGTCGTCGAGTCGGTCGGTTAGAGACAGGAAAATGGCAGATCTTTTCGAAATTGATTTTCTGGACGTTGAAACGTCGAAGAGCGGCGATGCGATCGCCATCAGATACGAAGTTTCGGGCAACACTTACATCCACGTCGTCGACGCCGGCTTTCAGAGCACTGGCGATGCGATGGTCAAACACATCAACGCGCACTACGGCGCGCCCACGGTCATTCACAACGTCGTTTCGACGCACTCGGATGGCGATCACGCGGGAGGCCTGAGAACCGTACTCGAGACATTCGAAGTTGAAGCGCTTTGGATCTTACGACCATGGCTCTACGCGGATGTATTGATCCCATATTTCACGCGCTTCACTTCGGTAGAGAATCTCAAAGTTCGACTAAGAGAAATTTACCCGAACTTGGTGGCGCTTGAAGAGATCGCCATTCGCAAGAACATCCCGATGTATGAACCGTTTCAAGGTGCGAAGATTGGCCACTTCATAGTGATGGCTCCTAGTTACGAGCGGTATCTGAATCTCATTATCGAATCAGACAAAACGCCAGAAAGCACATCGCAACCAGCGCAGAATGCTCTTGGTGAGGCAGTTCGGTCCGCCGTTGCGAAGGCTATCAACTTGATCCGCTCGGCGTGGGGCGACGAGGTGTTCTCAACGCAGGAAACAAGCGCGGAGAACGAGATGAGCGTTGTGCAGTTCGCGAGGATCGACGGGCAGACTATCCTTCTTACCGCCGATGCCGGTCGAGAAGCGCTAGCTGAGGCGGCGGACTACGCGCCAACAGTTGGCCTAACGCTACCGGGCATTGATAAATTCCAAGTGCCGCATCACGGGTCAAGACGAAACGTGTCGACCGAGATACTCGACAGGCTTCTTGGTGAGCGTCTGCCAAGCCCGCCGTCATCGACGACCTTCACGGCGATGATTAGCTCCGCAAAGGCCGATGAGGCGCATCCACGCAGGGCCGTAGTTCGCGCAATGTCCCACCGCGGCGCGTTCGTGGCCTGCACAGAAGGAAAGAGCTTTAGAACAAGTCACAACGCGCCTGACCGGCCGGGCTGGACCACGATGACTCCAATGCCGTACCCTGACGATCAAGAAGAGTGACATAGAAATGGTCACAACGATTGACGTCGGTTTTGATCGATATGATCGCAACGCGCGTTTGAAACCTGCCCTGCTGGTGATCCTACCGCTACTACTCTTGGTGGCGGTCTGGCTCAAAGAAGTGTGGACCAGCGCGACAGCATTGCTCGGCGTCGTAGTCTTCTGCGGACTGATCTTCCTCGTCTCAAGAATTGCGCGTTACCGTGGACGCTTACTTCAAAAGCGCATCGAGCGTGATCTCGGCGGACTTCCAACGACCATCGCGCTAAGGCACCGCGACACTCGCATAGACGGTCAGACTAAAGCTCGCTATCACGCGTTTCTGCGCACGCGTGGCTTGGTCGTGCCTACAGCTGACGAAGAGCAGATTAATCTCGCAGTCGCCGACGGACACTACCGATCGTGTGTGGCGTGGCTTCTCGAAGCGACACGCGACAAGTCAAAGTTCAAAATGATCGCCGACGAAAATATAGATTTTGGGTTTCGCCGAAATTTGGTCGGACTAAAGCCGGTGGCAATAGCTATTTTGGTAATCGCACTAATTCTGAACGCGGCTGGCATCTCAATGGCGTTCATCGACTCAAGCACGCCGTGGGAAGGCATTGTTTTGTTTGTCATGCTCGGGTTGACGGCACTAGCCTGGGTATATGTGGTTACCGACTGTCTCTT
>JBEBHI010000163.1:0-7477 GCA_040080935.1 Terricaulis sp. | reverse complement strand
CGCAGGCGGCTGAAATCGCGCTCCTGCTCCATTGGCGCTTGGTTGAATGGTCGAACTACTAGGCCGAAGATCTGCGCTCTGCAGCTTGCGCATGCGCACTTGCTGCTCTAACAGCGTTTCATTCTGTGTTGCCGCGGCTGCTGACCCCGCAAACACAGGAAAATTTCATGTCGTCCCAACGTACGTTGGCTTGGCGCCGCTCGCAGCGTGCCAAGCACGCAAAGCATTGCTCAAAGGCGCCGCCTGCAAAGCCCGAGAAATGTTGGAAGCTACTGTACACCAGAAGCGTCAAACTACGCCGCGCGCAGCAGCTCGGCATGGTTTGGCCGAACACTGAGTGGACTAAGTTGCTGATGGAAACCAACGCAGTGAACGTCCTCTTCATCTGCAGCCGCAATCAGTGGCGCAGCCCGACAGGCGAACAGGTCTGGCGAGGGCAAGCCGGCGTGCATGTGCGCTCCGCCGGCACGAGTCGCAGCGCGCGGCGTCGTGTGACCGTCGCTGATCTACGCTGGGCGGATCTGATTTTCGTCATGGAAGAAAAGCACAAGTCGCGGATCAAAGCCGAGTTTCGCGAAGAGACGCGGTTCAAGGACCTGCACGTGCTCGATGTGCCTGACGACTATCAGTTCATGGACCCGGAACTAGTGGAGCTATTGCGTGAGAAGTGCGCGCCGCTGATCCAAGCCAAGCTGGGCGGCTAGGGCGAAGTCACAGAAATGCCGCGCGTGCGACGCTGGTGCGGGTGGAGGCGAGGGCCTCGGCGCGCTACATTTGGCCCATGAGCTTGATGCGCGATATTGGCCGCGCCCGTTACGCCGCTGCCCAGGGGGCGCGCGTGGCTTGGTACATGAGCCAGTATTTGCTCGCGCGACGCATTTCCGGCCCGTTCAATCGCCCCGGCGAACCCAAGTTCGAACCGCAATCACCTGAAGGCGACGCGCAAAGCATCCGCAGCGCGTTCCTCAAACTCTTTGCGCAAGATCGCGCCAACATCGAAGCCGGCCTCTATCCAGCGCCAGACGATCTCCGTCTGACCCGCGCCATCGAAGCGCTGCGTAGCTCCGCCAACTTTTTCCGCGATTTGCCGAACGTCGATCAGCGTCGCCTGGAGCGAGACGGCACTGAAGTGCGCGAACAAGCCAAAGGCGAGGGCCGCTACCCGACCTATTATCTGCAGAACTTCCACTATCAGTCCGGCGGCTGGCTCAGCGAAGACAGCGCCAAGCTCTACGACACGCAAGTCGAGATCCTGTTCGGCGGCGCCGCCGACGCGATGCGCCGCATCTCCTTGGGCTCACTCGCACGCGCCATCCGCGGCACCGATCAGCGCAAAGTCAAACTGCTGGACGTCGCCAGCGGCAACGGCCGCTTCCTGCGCCAAGTGCTCGCCGCGTACCCACGCATTCCGGCGACGGGCCTCGATCTCTCGCCCGCCTATTGCGAGGAAGCGCGCAAGCGCCTCGCCAACTGGCCGCATGTCGAGATCGTCAATGGCGCGGTCGAGCAGGCGCCGTTTGAGGATGCGAGCTTCGATGCGATCACGTGCGTCTATCTTTTTCACGAATTGCCGCCGCGCGTGCGGCGTGACGCAGCTCGCGAGATTGCACGGCTTCTAAAGCCGGGCGCAACTTTCGTGCTCGCCGACTCTATTCAAACCGGCGACGCGGCTGATCTTGATCGGATGCTGGAATATTTTCCGGTTGGTTTCCACGAGCCGTACTTTACGTCTTACCTGAAGGAAGATTTCGCGGCGCTCTTCGCGGAGCACGGTTTTGAAGTTGAAGAAACCGAGCTCGCGTTCCTCACCAAGGTGACGCGTTTTCGGAAGCGCTAGCGAGTTTATCGTCTTCGACGGGCTGCGCGTCCTCTTCAGTGTAGGTGTCGTTGGAATAGTGTTCGTCCGAAGGTTGCTGCGCATAGAGGTCAGCCACCGCTTGTAGAAGCTCGTCTTCCGAAGGTTGGCTTTCTGCGTCGGATGGTTGCGAACCATCATTCTCGCCAACCAGACCCTCGGTCGTCGCCGCTTGCGCCTCTCCAATGGCGAACGTGTCATCCCACGAGATGCGCTGAACCTGGTTGCCGACATACTGGGCCGCGTCGACAACGCGTACGTAGGCGCTTGGCTGGGCGCGATCATACGGCTCGCGCTCGGCGCCGAAGTCGAAGCCGCCGGTCACCAGCACGTCCACGGCGCCCATCGCAAACATCGCGATGCCTGCGAACGCGCCGACGCCCATCAGGCGCTCTTTCAAAACCGGATTATCATCGAACATGGCCATCGGCCTCCGCGCGACAAACGCGAGGCCCATACCTTCGTTCCAGCCGATGGCTTATGAACTCGGTTAGAGGACTGTGTCTTCTGCAGCGACGCTGGCTACGGGCTCAGCTGAGGCCTTCAAGCCTTCGAACGAGAAGCTCTCGACGACGGGTTCCTCGACCACTGCCAACACAGGCTCCGGGCCGCCTAGCAGTTCCTCGGTGGTGAAGCTGTAATCGATCTCGCCCGCGGACTTCAGCGCCTCGTTGGCGTCCACATCTTCCTCTACCGCCAACGTTTCCGTCGAGGGCGCTGACGTCGGCATCACGCGTGCTGGTCTGTACTCGGCGGCGTAGGCCGAGCCGGGCGCGAAGTCGGCGCCGCCGGTGATGATCGCGTCGACGCTGCCGATCGCGAAAAGGCCAATGAAAGCAAACGTCGCGACCATGGCCGCGCGATCTTGTTGTTCGGGGCTACGCTTGAAGCGCCAAAGCGCGACACGCGCCTTGCGGAAGGCAGTGTGCAAACGCGGGCCGATCTCGCGCACGCGTTCTTTGAACGACACGCGACGACGGCGACGAGATTGTTTTCGCTTCCGTAACATTTCCCGATCCCCACAGGAACGCATCGTTTGTACGCGCGTTCGCCGCGCAATGCCAGACCAACCCGATGCGCTCGGCGCGCTCCGAACCCGTGCTTTTGAACTCGCCGACACAGGCCGCTACAGCGACTGGGCGTCGCTGAGCGCCGACCTTGTGGAAGAGGGCGCGGCGGAAGTGATCGTGCGCCGGCTTACACATGACGGCTTGTTTCAGATCATGCTGAGCGCCCGCCTTTCGACCGCCCGCGATCAATAATTTCATGGGCTTGCGATTGCCGGAAAGTTCCCGGAGCCCTAGCTTGCGGCCCGTGGGAGTGGGACATGTCAGAAGGCAAAGTCGCCATCGTCACCGTGCACGGCACTGGGGACACGGCGGAAAGCGCGGACGGCGCAAAGTGGTTTCAGCGCGGCTCGCAATTTAGTCAGCGACTGCTTCAACATCTGAGCAGCCAAGGCATTAGCGGGGAAATCATCCCGCATCTTTGGACTGGCGCGAACAGCGCTTGGGATCGCGAGCGCGGCGCTAACAAGCTCGCAGCGCGCATTCGCGGCCTCTACAAGCACTACGACACGATCCACGTCGTCGGGCACAGCCATGGCGGCAACGTCGCCAACGATGCCGCGGTGCTGCTGAAGTGGGGCCTCCGGCGCAGTCCTCAGCGTGAGAAGTTCGACAGCCTCACCACCGTCGGCACGCCGTTCTTCAACGTTCGCACCGGCGGGCTCCAACGGATTGCTGGCATCCTGTTCATGCTCATCGCTTGGGGCAGCGCGATCATCTTCCCGCTCGTGACCGCGATTCTGGTGTGGGGCATCGCGACTGGCGAAAACCTCTTCGAGGTTGGAAGTCGGCAAGAAGAATTGGTGATCGCCGCCATCTACCTCCTGATCGTGGGGCCGACGACGTTGTTCATGCTGAACATGTCCCGGCAGGGCATTCGGCGTATTCTACGACCGAAGACCGGGGGAAACACCCGCACGTCGGTGTTCAGTATTTGGCACCGGAATGACGAAGCGATCTCATTCCTGCAGCGTGTCGAAGAGCTCAATCTTGAACCATTTCCGCGTGGCTCGCTTTTCCGCGGTTCGCGCGGCGCGGCGATCGCGTTCGGCGTGCTTGCTGTGCTGGTCGTCGGTTTGATCAATCCGTTGCTCTACACCTTCGGTCAGCGCGATCTGTTGGGCATGATGGAAGGTATTGCTGACGAGGACATAGCGGGCAACATTGTCACCATGACGCTGATGAGCCTGTTGCTCGCGCCTGCCATCTTCACCTTGGTTTATTTCGCGTATCGCTGGCTTGTCGGCGGTTTCGTGCAGGAAGTGGGTACACGTGGGTCGATGAACCGCTTTGTTGGCGGCGTTTTGCGCGGCGTCGCCATGGGGCGCGACGGCGATCAGATGCTGTTCAACGTCTCGCCGCGTTCACACACGCATGCGACGCAGGAATTGGTGCTGACAGGTGAATGCGCCACGCGGATGCAAGAGGGCGCCAACGGCGCCGCCGGCAAGCTGATCGAGAAGTACCGCTGGGCGCTGTTCAGCGTTGGCGGCGATTCCAGCGCTTCGCTGACGAACCTCACCACCGACGCGATGACGTGGGATAGTTTGATCCACACGACGTACTTCGATCAGCCGGAAGTAGCGGCGGCGGTCGGCGATCACATTGCGCGCACTGTCCGCGAAAGCGCGCACGCGGCGGCGACTGCGCCGGAGTCAGCCCCGTCCGGTCTGCCCGCGGTGGCGTAGCATCGCGTCGGCAAGGACGCAGGCGAGCATGGCTTCAGCGACGGGCGCGGCGCGAATGCCAACGCATGGGTCGTGACGGCCCTTGGTCGAAACGTCCGCGTTCTGGCCGTCGCGGGTGACCGTTTGGCGCGGCGTGAGGATCGATGAGGCCGGCTTGATCGCAAGCCGCGCGATGATCGGCTGGCCCGTTGAGATGCCGCCGAGGACGCCGCCCGCGGCGTTCGAGAGAAACACCGGTTTGCCGTCATTGCCGGCGCGCATTTCGTCAGCGTTTTCGACGCCGGTGAGTTCAGCGGCGCCGAAGCCTGCGCCGATCTCCACGCCTTTGACGGCGTTGATGCTCATCAGCGCGCCCGCGATCTCGGCGTCGAGTTTCGCATAAACCGGCGCGCCCCAACCTGCGGGGACGCCTGTGGCTTCCACTTCAACGATGGCGCCGACGGAGTTGCCATCTTTGCGTGTCGCGTCGAGCAATTCTTCCCAGCGTTTGGCCGTATCGGTATCCGGGCACCAGAACGGGTTGTTCTCGGTCTCGGCCCAATCCCAGCGCGTGCGATCGATGGCGATTTTGCCGATCTGCACAACGGCGGCGCGGATTTGCACGTCGCCCAGAATGCGGCGCGCTACGGCGCCAGCGGCAACGCGCGCCGCAGTCTCGCGCGCCGATGAACGTCCACCGCCGCGATAGTCGCGGAAGCCGTATTTGGCGTCATAGACGTAGTCGGCGTGGCCAGGGCGATAGAGGTCGCGGATGTCGTCATAGTCTTTGCCGCGTTGATCGACGTTTTCGATCATCAGCGAGATCGGCGTACCGGTGGTGAGTTGGCCGGCGGTGCGATCATCTTCGAAGACGCCGGAAAGAATCTTCACTTCATCAGGTTCGCGCCGTTGCGTGACGAAGCGGCTCGTGCCCGGCGCGCGGCGGTTTAGCCAATACTGAATGTCGGCGACTGTGAGCGGCAGGCCTGGCGGGCATCCGTCAACGACGCAGCCGAGCGCCGGCCCGTGGCTTTCGCCCCAAGTGGTGACACGGAACAGGTGGCCGAACGTATTGTGCGACATGAGCCGGGCCTAACTGACATAAGCCACGAGTCCCGGCAAATCAGTTCACGTGCAGCGCGCTAGTCTCGCCAGCGACGCTTCAATGATCGGTCGCGCCGTCGCCTGATCCATGTGCGCCAGCTCTTGGATGGTGTGATGCCGGCCCGCGTCACGCGCGACGAGGTAGCCGATGTAGTAACCAAACCGTGGCGGCAGACGCTCATTCATGCGTTGAAAGCTGAACAGCGCATTGGTGTCGTTCGACGCGGTGGAGTCGAGCCGGTCGCGCACGGTGCATACCGCTTCGCGGAGATTGGCGTCGACGGGGCCAGGGATGTCTTCGGGAACGGTGAGCAGCAATTGCTCTGGCGTCGCATCGGTGTTCAGAGATTGGGCGACATACACCGCTAGTCCCTCCACCCAGAGGCTGCACCACACCTGCGGGCAACCGCCGAACGTGCGCACGTGATAAACGTGAAAGAGTTCGTGATGAAAAAACGGCTCTTCATCGGCATAGGGATGTGCGCGGCCCATTACGTCGGCGCCGAAAATGAGCACCGGTTCGCCGGTGAAATTGCGGGTGCCGCCGTCCATTTCGCCGAGACTGTGCAGCAGGTAGATCTGGCCAGCTTCGCCCATGTCCGGAAATTCCTGGACGAAGGACGCATAGGCAGGCGCCAACAGAGCGGCGAATTGCGCGGCTTTGCTTGAATAGCCTTCCCGGTTGGCGGCGAAGCCTTCGATGACGCGGCCAATGCGAGCGTCGTAGTCGGCTTGCGATAAGCCTGGGTAGCGTTGGCGGCCATAGAATTCGGGAAACTGATCGGCGACGTCGGTCTTGAACGCTTTGATGCGGACCGAAAGTGGCATGCCTTCCGTGCGGTCATAGGCGGCCGTGAAGGCGCCGGTGAGGTCGGTGAGCTGGTAGTGCTGTGCGGCGGCCGTGCCGGTGCTCAGAAAGAGCGTTGCGAGCGCCAGAATTACTTGCCTCATCAGGATCCCCCGTTTGCCTTGTAGATGCGTCGGATCGCGGGTTCGGATGCGCGCCCCAGCCGTGCTAGACGTGACGCCATAGCCGGAGAAGCCATGTCAGGCGACGATCTCATACCGCCTTCACCGAAATACGATCCCACGGCCACGCCGCCGCCGGACGATGCGGCGCTGTTCGCCGAGAACGAGCCGTTCGCGCTGTTCGAGCGCTGGTTTAGGGAGGCAAAGGAAAAGGAGCCGAACGATCCGAACGGCATGGCGCTCGCGACCGCTGACGCGTCGGGCTTTCCCGATGTCCGCATGGTGCTGATGAAGGGCTTCGAAGACGGGGGCTTTGTTTTCTACACCAATGCGGAAAGCGCGAAGGGGACGCAGCTCGGCGAGAACCAGCACGCGGCGGTGGTGTTCCATTGGAAGTCACTGCGGCGGCAAGTGCGTGCGCGGGGCGTGATCTCATTTGTATCGGATGCTGAGGCCGACGCTTATTTCAAAAGCCGCGATCGCGGCGCGCGCCTCGGCGCGTGGGCCAGCGCGCAATCGCGTCCGCTTGAGGATCGTCTGGCGCTGGAGAAACGCATCGCCGAGTACGCGCTGAAGTATGGCGTCGGCGAGGTGCCCCGTCCGGACTATTGGCGCGGCTACAAACTCACACCGCTCAGCTTCGAGTTTTGGCGCGATCGTCCGTTCCGGCTGCACGACCGGCTGACCTTCACGCGAGATGATCCAAGCCAGGCCTGGCGGACCGCGCGCCTTTACCCCTGACGGGCGCGTAAACTTCGATTCAGGTGTTCAGTATTTGACACCGAGCCGCCCGGCGCCGCTTTAATTGCCGCAAC
>JBEBHI010000162.1:0-7488 GCA_040080935.1 Terricaulis sp. | reverse complement strand
GCGCTCCTGCCATCATCGCGACACTCACACTCGCGCCGCGCATGCGCACCGGCATCGTCCGCCAGCTTGCGCTCATCGAAATCCTCGCGCGCAAGCTCCTCCTCGCCGAAGCCGCAACTTTCGCGCCGCCACCACAACGCGGTCCACGCACAATAGAAGCGAAACTCAGCGCCAGCGGCCTCTACACATTGCCGCCAACACGCCGCCGCACCCGCGCAGCTGCAAATGCGCGCGCTATCGATCTCACCAACCCAGAAACTTGGCCCGCTCGTTTTGCGCTCGCCATCCCGCGCGATCAGCGCACGGTTTCAGATCGCCACGCGCCACGCATCCGCGCCCTCTGGGCCGACGCGCCGCGCCCGCTACCCGCGCCCGAGCGCGCGCCACTACAACGCAATTCCGACGCGTTCCTCATCGCCCGCCGCGCCGAAGCTCTGCGCCGCATGCTGCACGACCCCGCGCCCTACGTGACGCGCCTCTCCCGCGCGCACCGCATCGGCGTCGCGCGATCGCGCCAAGTCATCACGCGTTACGCACTCAAAGCGCCGCGCCGCTTCGTCGGCGATCGCCACGATCCGCTGCTCACGATTCACATTTTCTCAGCCGCCGTGCGCGCACACGCTCTACTTCTTGATAGCGGCTAACACTCGTCATTCCGGGGCAATGCGCAGCATTGAACCCGGAACCCATGGGCAAACTAACCGCTGGTGGCCCTGGCTTCCGGATCACGCTGCGCGTGTCCGGAATGACGAACTGTGCGTCCCACTCCCGCGCGCGCCTAGCGCCCGCGACCCATATCATTCCAACGCCGCGGATCGCTCAACAGCCCGCGCAGATACTGGATATTCTCCGCAGCTTGCGCTGGCGGCAGATCCGCACGCTCAATCTGCTCGGCCTCATCGAAGCGGCCCTGCAACGCCACAGCGATCGCCAAGTTCTGACGCGCCTCAGCCGGCGCACCAGGCAGCGCCGCCGCTTGGCGCAAAATCGGCTCCGCATCATCCGGCTCACCGGCCATGATGTGCGAAACGCCGAGATTGGTGAGGATGCGCGGATTGTTCGGCTGCAGCGTCAGCGCTTCTTGATACGCTTGCCGCGCTTCCGGGAAACGTCCCAGCTGATCAAGCGCTGCCCCCAAAGCCGAACGGATGCGCCAGTTCTCCGGCTCGGCCGCCGCAACAACCGCCAAGGGCCGCAACGCCTGCTGCGGGCGCCCAAGCGTGATCTGTGCGTAGCCATAGGTCGTCATAAGCTGGCGATCATCGGGAAAGCGGCTCAGCGCCTCAGCCGAGATTTGCACAGCGCGATCCGTTCGCCCGCCCTTGCGCAGCGCTTCGGAGAAACGTTGCGCCGCTTCAAGATCGTTGGGGAAGGTCTGGTACTCAGCCGCCCAGAACGCCATCTGCGTCAGCGTATCTTCACGCGCCACTTGCTCACGCGCGTGCCGATCGATCGGGCGAGCCCCCTCGGGCGCGCCTGTCGCGGCAGCGGCGGTCGTTTCATTCGATCCGCCACCCAAAGTGGCGCACGCGCCAAGCGACGAGACGGCAAGAAGCGCAAGCGGGAGAGCAGCAAGCTGGCGGGACATGGGTGCGAATCCTAATAAGCGCCTAATGCTGCGCCCCGATGCTCAACAAAGGGCTAATGACGTTTTAGGAACGACACATGGCGAACCTACCCTTCCTGAAAGATTCAAACGCCGCGGCGGTGCCGATCGAGGTCATTCGCACAAGCGAGTGGGGCCAATGGGTCGAGCGCCATTCCCAAACGCTGCGCCGCCTCGCAGCCGCACATGATTTCCAAGCCCAGAACGGCCGAATCCTCTTGGTGCCCGCGACAGACGGAGCAATCGAGCGCGTGCTCTTCGGCGCGGGCGACAAAGCCAACGTCAACGTCATCGGTGCGCTCGCGCAACATTTGCCCGCCGGCGATTACCGCATCGCCTTCGCGCCGCGCGAGTTCGGCGGCGCCGCAACCGCCATCGCCTGGGGCCTCGGCGCATACGTTTTCGATCGCTACAAAAAGCGCAAACGCCCCGCCCCGCAACTCGCCCCGCCCGAAGGCGCGGACTTGGCCGAAGCTGCGCGCATCATCGAAGCCAGCTGGCTCGTGCGCGATCTGGTCAACACGCCAACCAACGACATGGGCCCCGAAGCCCTGCACGCAGCAGCGCAAGCCGTCGCAGAGCGCTACGGCGCGAGCTTCGAAGCCATCGTCGGCGACGAACTCCTCGCGCAAAACTATCCGCTCATCCACGCCGTCGGCCGCGCCTCTGCCGAAGCGCCGCGCTTGATCCATCTCACCTGGGGCGATGCCAACGCACCGCGTGTCGCCATCGTCGGCAAAGGCGTTTGCTTCGATACCGGCGGGCTAGATCTAAAGCCGTCCGCCGGCATGCGTTTGATGAAGAAAGACATGGGCGGCGCGGCGCACGCGCTCGGCCTCGCGCAAGTGATCATGGACGCGAAGCTCAACGTTCGGCTCGATCTCTATTTGTCGGTCGTCGAGAATTCCGTTTCCAGCAACGCTTTCCGTCCAGGCGACATCATCCCGAGCCGCAAAGGCCTCACCGTCGAAATCGACAACACCGACGCCGAAGGCCGCCTCGTCCTCGCCGACGCCATCACCCGCGCCTGCGAAGACAAGCCCGCGTTACTGCTCGACTTCGCCACGCTCACCGGCGCAGCACGCACCGCGCTCGGACCAGACATTCCGCCCTTCTTCACCAACGACGACGCGCTCGCCGCCGAGTACGCGCAAGCCTCGATCGAAACGAGCGATCCGGTTTGGCGCATGCCGCTCTGGGACGCGTACGAGGGCGACATGGACACGCCGATCGCCGATCTCAAAAACACCGGCGACGGCGCCATGGCCGGCGCGATCTACGGTGCGCTCTTCCTGCGCCGCTTCGTGACCGTCCCGGCCTGGGCGCATTTCGATGTCTATGCCTGGGCCCCGAAGGAAAAGCCGTCCCGCCCTGCTGGCGGCGAAGCACAAGCACTTCGCGCCAGCTGGGCCGTGATCAAGAAGCGCTTCGGCGGCGCGGCTTAAACTGCGTCGCGCGAGGCCAGACGCGCGATTTGAAGCTCTAAACGCTTCACTTCGCGCAACACGGCGTTCTTGTTGATCTCCATCCAGAAGTACATTTTCAGCATTGCGACGCCGAGCATGGCGATAATCGCGCCGACGCTCCACAGCACGGTGTCGCGCGCGTCCGTCGTCGCGAACATATGCCAGACGCAATAAGCGAACGCGCCGAACATCGCGAAGGTTATGAGGGCCGCGAAAGCGTTCATCAAAGCCCACTGGCCCCGAAACGTATCCAACACCTCGCCAACGGGCGTAGAATGATCATCGAAGCGCGAAAGAAACTCAGCATCCTCCTTCGAGAGCGCATCACGAATGGCCCGATCAAGATTTGACATCATCGTCTCCAAAAACTTCACGCAGCGCTTTGCGCGCCGCAAACAAACGGGACTTCACAGTGCCGGCCGGGACGCCAGTGATGGTCGCAATTTCGGCGACGCTCATCCCCTCACTGAAAAACAAGCTGACAGCGACGCGCTGCTCCGGGGGCAACACCTTCAGTGCATCGGCGATATCGAGGCGAGCGTTATGCGCGCCTTCGGCTTCCACCGTGTCCGCGCACATCGCTTCCGCGCTCTCGGCAATGCGCGCTTGGCGATATTTCCCACGCAGTGCATCGGCGCACTTGCGCGCGGCGATCGCGTAGATCCAGGCCCGAAAGCCGGCGGGATCGCTGAGCCGCGGCAAGCCGCGCACGGCGCTCTCCCAAGTGTCCTGCACCACATCTTTCGCAGCCTCCGTCGTTCCAAGCGTGCGGGCCGCGAACGCCAACAATTTCGGCGTCCAACGCACCGCCAAGCGGGCGAACGCATCGCGCGAGCCGCCCTGGGCCAGCAGGACGAGATAGTCGTCGAGCGCATGATCAAGTCCGCGAACCACGGCCTACTCGTCCCTTCACAGCCTCTAAGTCGGTATTGGATGGGCTTCGGTTCGATCCGGACGCAAATTTTTTCAGAGGCCAAAAACGCCAAATCAGACAAGGGTCGTTTCGGCTTCTTCCATCAAGATTTGGTTAATCATTTCGTCCCTTCCACAACATCTTGTGGTTTCGTGCTTGCACCGACCACCAAATCAGCGAATCTTCCACTTGCGATTCAATCTGGGAGGTCGGCATGGAACTGGGTCAGAACCAAGTAGAAGCATTGGACTTGTGGCGTCGGGTTACCGTTACGACGGTGCGTTCGGACGCGCCGGATCTGACGGCACGCCAAATGGCGGTCCTGATGACGGTCCGTCTGCAACCAGCCCCGCACACGGTGCGCGGCCTGGCGGCGACGCTGAATGTCGGCAAGCCGGCGATCACGCGCGCTTTGGATACGCTGTCGCGTCTGGGCTTCGTCCAACGCCGCCGCGACCCGAAGGACGGCCGCAACGTGTTCGTCGAGCGCACCGAAAAGGGTGACGCATTCCTCGACATGCTGGGCTCGACGATCATCAGCGGCGACACGCTCGAGCAGCGTCCGCAACTGTCCGCCATTTCGTAAGCGAAGCGACGTCGAAACAATAACGGCGCCCTGCTCACGCGGGGCGCCGTTTTTGTTTGCCTAAAGTCTGGTGCGTTAGTGCGCCGGCGCAGGCGCGGCGGCTTCCGTCGTCGTCGCAGCCGCGTCACCTTCGGGAGCAGCAGCTTCCGGAAGCGGCGCTGGCAACGGCACGTTGTTCGGCGAAATCGAGCGCAGGAACGCGATCAACGCAGTGCGGTCCTGATCATTGCGAAGGCCGGCAAAAGCCATCTTCGTGCCACGCACGACCGTGCTGGGCGACGTCAGAAATTCGTTGAGCGCCAAGTAATCCCAGCTGCCGCCGTGACCGCGCATCGCTTCGGAATATTCAAATCCAGCGTGGCTCGCAGCCGGACGGCCAAACACGTCATGCAGGTTCGGGCCGATGCCGTTAGGACCGCCGGCATCAAAGTTATGGCACGAGACGCACTGCGCGTGGACGCGCTCACCGCGTGCGATGAGTTCTTGCAGACCAGCCGGATCAGCGAAGAGACGGCCAAAGTCCGGCGGACCAGACGGAGCAGCAGGGCCGCCCGCGCTCTCAATCACCACGTCCGGCAGATACGCCGCCTTCTCTGGGTAATTCGGGTGGACCAAAGTTTCGGCGCCGATACCGACAAGCATCACGCCGAGCACCGCCGCGATGCCCGCACCAAGGATCGAATTGTTTCTGAGATCGCTCATCGCCCTGCCTTGCTGGCGCCCGAAAAGTTGGGCGGTTTATGGCGTGCGTTGCGCCGCTCGCCAAGCCGCCACGGTGACGCCATGCGGCCTGGAGCGCCCTTGCGCGTCAACCCGCCGCACGGCACTGGGAGCTAATGAACCCCGTCGTCGTGATCCCGGCCCGTATGGCCTCCACCCGGCTCCCCGGAAAGCCGCTCGCCGATATCCACGGCCGACCCATGATCGCCTGGATGGTCGACCTCGCGAAGGCCGCCAATGCCGGCCCGGTTCTGGTCGCCGCCTGTGAAGAAGAAGTCGCCGAAGCGGTTCTGAAGGCCGGCGGGAATGTCACCCTCACGGACCCCGATCTCCCCTCCGGCTCGGACCGCGTGCATGCCGCGTTGGAGGCCTTCGACCCCGCCGGCCGCTACGACGTCGCCGTGAACCTCCAAGGCGATATGCCAACGATGCGCGCCGAGGATGTTGCGAAAGCGGTCGCGGCTTTGCGCGATGGCGCTGACATCGCAACGTTGGTTTCGCCTTCGGCTGATGAGAGCGAACGCAACAATCCGAATGTCGTGAAAGCCGTCCGCGCCGCCGATGGCCGCTGCCTCTACTTCACACGCGCCGCTGCGCCGCACGGCGATGGCCCAATCGAGCGGCACGTCGGCATCTATGTCTATCGTCGCGATGCACTCGCGCGTTTCGTCGCCGCCCCGCCATCACCGCTCGAGCAACGCGAGAAGCTCGAACAATTGCGCGCGCTAGAGATGGGCATGATCATCCGCGCGGACTCGATCAGCGATTTTCCCAAAGGCGTCGACAGCCCGCCCGACTTGGACGCCGCGCGAGCTGTTCTGGCGAAGCGTTAGACAACCACTGAGGGCATGACATGCGGAAAGTGCTCAGTGTCCCAATCGTCGGGACGCAGGAGCACTTTTCCAACGGTAAACACCTTGTCGCCTTCGTTGTAAGGCGCCGCCGCGAGCAGAATATCCGTAGCAAACGCGATCTCTGGGGCTGCGAAATGATCCAGGTGAAAGTGATCCCATTTCCTATCAAGTCGCTGAAGCTCGCGCACGATTGCGTCGCGCCCTTCCTCGTTGAGCAGAATTTCAAACGAGCCGTCAGGTCGTTCGCAAACTGTAACTCTCGCTGTCATGTTTGACCTCGCCTGCGTCGTTTAGCCTGGGAAGCTTTGAACGCCGACGCTTTCGAGGCCGCCATCTTGCAGCGCCAAGCAGTTCAAGCTCTCCATGCCCTGCACATAGCAATACATCGGGACGTTCGCGTCACGCACCGCGTTGTAGGTTTCGCGCGTCGAGCCTTCAGCCGGATAGAACGGAAATTCACCGTTCTGCGGGCTATCGGCATTCGCCGGCCATTCCGGCAACGCCGAACTTGATTGCATCGTCGTGTTGCCGGCGGGATCGATCCATTCCTGCAGCGCCGTTTGCATTGCAGCCGGTGTGCTGGCTTGCGCGAGGTTCATCACTTGCGATGGTTGGTGCGTTTCCGAGTAGATCGGTACGCCCGAACCGTTGCGAATGATGAGCGTTGCTATCGCGCGCGCGCAATCTGGGCCGGTTGTGATCGCTTCGATCGAGGCGTTGGGATCGGCTGGCGTATTCCACGTTGCCGTCGCACGTGCGTCGCAACCTTCGGACAAAGCGCCGTGTTCGTCTTCAGCTGGCGTACAAGCGGAAACAGCCAATGCTGCTAAACCGGCGATCAAAAATGCGCGCATGAGACATCCTCCCCCAAATTCGTGGCGGCTGTTTAGCGTGCAAACGCCTCACGCACTAGCTGGCCGACATCCTGGAGAGCCGTAGTGGCGGTTTTGGAATAGGCGGTGAAGTTGAGCCCGCCATGCATGAGCACCGGATATTTCTTCTCGGTGACGCTTATGCCGGCCTTCCGAAGCGCATCAACAAGCGCCTTGGCATCGTTGCGCACAGGATCCATTGGCCCGCCGCCCGCAATGATTGTCGGCGGCGCGGCGGAGAGATCAACATCGAGCAAGGAAGGCAGCGCTTCAGCGCCAAGGCTGCGCGCGATGTAAAGTGCGGCGACGCGACCGAGGAAACGGAAGTTGCGCAGCTCTTCGTCGGCCCAGAGCGAATCCCGCACGTGAACGAGCGGATAGAGCAGAACTTGTAACGGCACGGCGCCCGGCGTTGCGCGATTGAGTTCAAGCGTCGCGGTCGCCGCGAGATAAGCGCCAGCGCTATCGCCC
>JBEBHI010000308.1:0-1955 GCA_040080935.1 Terricaulis sp. | reverse complement strand
TACTTGGTGGCGATCGCGTCGGCGGCGACGCCTTGCGGCGTGAAGTAGGACTTCATCGCGATCGACGGGTCTGTCGCCCACGAACCGCCGGTCGAGCCCATCGGCACGCGGCTCATACTTTCGCAGCCGGCGCCAATGGCGAGTTCGGCCTCGCCAGATTTCACTTTGGCGGCGGCGATGTTGCAGGCTTCGAGGCCGGAGGCGCAGAAGCGTTCGACTTGCACGCCCGCGACGGTTTGCGCGTAGCCGGCGTTGAGGACGGCGATGCGCGGAAGGTTGCCGCCCTGCTCGCCGATCGGCGACAGGCAGCCCATGTAAACGTCGTCGACCTTCGAGGTGTCGAGGTTGTTGCGATCGCGGATGGCTTCGAGCACCTGCGTCGCCAATTGCAGCGACGTTTGCTCGTGCAGCGAGCCGTTCGCTTTGCCTTTGCCGCGCGGGGTGCGAACCGCATCATAGATATAGGCCTCAGCCATCTTCCGTACTCCAACGTTTGCGGCGCGCTCGCCGCTTCACCCTGCATGAGACCGGAGTCGTCCCTGGCGCGAAGACCTTAGGTCTTTCGGGCGCCTACTCCGCTGACCGCTTCGCTCGGGCTGAGCGAAGCGCGGTAAATTTATGAGCCGTCTGCGATCTCTCGCTCGAGCTCCGCGATCTCGACATCGAGCGTACTGATCTGATGACGCAGCCGATCGAGGTCTTCGTCCATTTCCTTCAGAGCGATAGGATCAGCGGAAGCGGACAGTTCGTCGGCGCTTTCCTGACGCACGCGCGCGTCCAACCGCGCGCGCAGCGCCACCTTCTGCTCAAGTCGAGTCGTGAGATCGAGGCGATCGCTCATCAGTGCGCCTCCCCGCCGCCGATGGCGATGTCGCCCCGGAATGAATTGGCGATGAAGCAGCGCTCGTGCGCTTTGTGGTGAAGCTCGCGCACGTCTTCTGGCGCGGGTTGCTTTGCGCCGCCCCACAAGACTTGCGGATTGAGCTTCACTTGCGTGACGGCGATGCGGCCGCGATCGTCTTTGCCCATCACGCCCGAAGCGCTGTCTTCGTAAGCATCGACGACAAAGCCGGCGTGACGCGCGAGATCGAGGAACCAAAGCATGTGGCAGGTCGAGAGCGAGGCCACGAGAAGCTCTTCAGGATCGACCGCGTCTTCGCGCGAGTACGGCGCTTTCACCACCGACGGCGAGGCAGAGCCTTGCACGGTGATGCCGCCGTCGAAGGCGATTTCATGTGCGCGCGAATAGTGACCGGCGGCGAAGTCATCGTCGCCGCGTTGCCAAGTGACGGTGGCGGTGTGCGCCGCCATTAAAACGCGTCCGCGGCGAGCGCCATGACGGGGCCGGCGCCGCTCTTGAGCTTTGCCAAGTGGGCGCTCGCGTCAGGCAGCATGCGTTGGATGAAGTAGCGGCCGGTGGTCAGCTTGGTGTCGAAGTAAGGATCGCCGGCGCCGCCATTCTTCTTTGCGGCGAGCGCAGCCTTGGCCTGCAGCGCCCACATGTAAGAGAGCGCGGTGAGGCCGAAGAGATTGAGATAGTCGTGGCTTGCGGCGCCGGCATTGTCGAAATTCGTCATGCCGTTCTGCATCAGCCACATCGTGCCATCTTGTAGCTGGGCCTTGGCGCCCTTCACGGCTTCGACGAATTCCTTCAAGTCAGCATCGTCTTCGTGGTTGTGCACGAAATCGTCGAGCTCGTTGAAGAACGCGAAGATGGCGCGGCCGCCATTGGCGCCGAGCTTGCGGCCGACGAGGTCGAGACCTTGGATGCCGTTGGCGCCTTCGTAGATCATGGCAATGCGCGCATCGCGCACGAACTGGCTCATGCCGTGCTCTTCGATGTAGCCGTGGCCGCCGAAGATTTGCTGGCAATTGGTGGCGTTGGCGTAGCCTTTGTCGGTGAGATAGCTTTTCAGCACCGGCGTCATCAGGCCCATGTAGTCTTCGGCCTTCTC
>JBEBHI010000307.1:0-1964 GCA_040080935.1 Terricaulis sp. | reverse complement strand
CCATCCGGCGCAACGAACTCACGAAACGCCGGCACCCAGCCCACTTCGCCCGCACGCGCCGCAAAGGCGCGCTCCGCTGCGACCACCGGCGCCGCCGTTGGCGCCTCCGCACGCGCGGCACTCGCGCACGAGGCAAGGAAAAGCGTTGCAATCAGAAAAGCTCTCATCGGCTAAGCCAACGCCAACGCCGCGTTGCGGGTCAATGAGTCCTACGACGACCCCGCCAACCCGCGCGACGCACCACCGCGCGCAGCACCTTTAACCTTTCGGAAAGTGCAATTGAGCACACGCTTTACCTTGAAGGAGCCTCGCGTTCGTGCCGGTCGTACTGCGCCACAATGAGCTCTTGGAGCTGAACGTAGCCGAATACCACGGCGCGATTTCGTTCGCCGAACTCAAAGGCGTTGCCGACTACCTTGCGGCCAACCGCTCCTTCCTGAAGTGCGATTGCCTCAGCATCGTCTATCCCGGCGGCCATTTCGACGGCGTCGGACTGGAAGCACTGAACACGCTCTTCGGCCGCTACAAAGTCATGTACGAGCCGATCAACTTCCAAATCATCCGCCGCTCGGCTTGGCTTTGCTTCAGCCCTGCTGCGCAAGCGCACGTCGATCATTGGAGCGGCAAGCGCGAAGCGCGCGAGGTGATGTCAACCACGCTCCGACAATTCGCGAGCTTTGAAGAAGCCGGCGATTGGCTTGTACTCAGCGAAGCTCAGACGCTCGCCTTGCAAACGGGCGCTGGCTTTGAAGAACTGGTTCGCTTCGACGACACGCCGGCCATCCCGCAATCCCGCGCAAGTTAAGGAGACGCCGCTTTGCCGATCGTTCTCCGTCACAACTCGACGCTCGAACTTAGCCGTGTCGAATATACTGGCGTCATGCGCGCGCAGGATTTGCACGATCACGCCGCCTTCAACGCCGCCTACCCTGTATGGCTAGGCTTTGACTGCATTAGCGTCATTCATGACGACGTCGACGTCTCCGGCATCTCGCTCACCAATCTCGACGGCGTCTTCACTGCGCACCGCGAACTCTTCGGGCCCTTGAATCTGATGTTCATGCGCCGCTCGGGCTGGGTGTGCGAAAGCCCCGGCGGCCAACGCTTCCTCAGCCACTGGCTCACCACGCGCAACGCCGACAAAAGCCCCTGGGCCGACGTCCGCCAATTCGACAGCTTCGAGGCCGCGAGCGAATGGATGCTGCTCAGCGCCGAAAACGCCGCGATCCTCAAAAGTGGCCAAGGCTTCAACGAGATCGCGCGCTTCGGACCGGTCTCCTCCAGCATTTCACGCTAGAGTCCGCTGCTCTACCGGCCGCTATCCCGCGACTGGTCCGCGCGCAAGCTGGCGCAAACTTCGAAGTTTCTTTCTTGCGGCAGGTCGCAAGTATCCGGATGCGTGCCGGTGTCGCGCCAGTACTGATAGATGCCGCTCTCTCTCATCAAAGAAAGAAATCGCGGATCGGCGCGAAGATCGCGCTCGGTCGGATTGAAGATTTCCCCAGCGTAGAACAGAAATCCAGATGGAGAGCGGCGGTCCAAGAACGCGCCATACCGCGTAAAGAATGCATCGACATCGCCAAGAAGCCCGATCTGCATCAACTCGGCTGTATTACTGCTTATTCGTCCGTCAGCCTCGCAGCGCCGCGCCGTATCTGCGCCGGCACGTCGTAGCGCCCGGCTGGATGAGGCGTAAGCAGTCGCCAACTGTCGCCAGCATGTCTTCATGTCCTCGGAGACGCGCGGCGGCGCCGCTCTCAGCACGACATCACTGTCGCTTATCCCGTAGCGAACAGAGTAGAGCGCCCAGACATCCCACCATGCATCCGGCCACCGCGCGTTCATCTGTTCATAGATGCGACCGGCTTCCTGGCTACGTCCGACACGCAAAAGCGCTCGGGCCAATTTTGCAAATGGCGTGGGGCTTAAGGGATCACGCTCGATCGCGGCCTGCGCGGCAGCCA
>JBEBHI010000161.1:0-7591 GCA_040080935.1 Terricaulis sp. | reverse complement strand
CCAAATCTGCGAAACCGAAACGGCAGCGGCCGCGATCCCTCTCCCACAAGGGGAGAGGCGCACTCTCGGCGCGTTCGTTTCAAAGGCTGCCATTCGCCGGAAGCGGTCATTGAGCTCACGCCGGAGCTTTTCGGAAGAGCCTATAGAGCCATCCGAACGCCGCTAACGAAACAGCCCAAAACGCCGCCCAACAAAGCCAAAGGACAAGCGCAATCGTCGCGGGATAGCGCACTTGCGGATGCGCTATCGCGTAAGCCAAGTCGTTTGGTTGCCTTGCTATCGAGTCGTCCAATGCTTCGCAGAAACGTGCAATGCGCGGCAGTTGCTCGACATCGCTGTCCAATCGCAATTGGCAATCGCGCGTCCAGTCGCGCCGTTCCTGCATGTGCAAATAGACATTACTGGCGGGCAGGATCAGAGCCAGCGCACCACCAATGACCACCAGCAAGAGCCACGGGCGAATTGGAAACCGCGTCACGTCGCCCACCGTATCATCGCGCGCGGCTAATGTCTGCTCAGGGCCAACAGCGGTCTCTCTTCAAAATCCGAGGATGCACACTCCCTCTATCCCCCGACTTTCCGCTCTAAATCCCTGAAATCCCGCGCCCCGCAAAAAATCAATCCAACACCTTCCAACCACCCGTAAACTCTCCCCGTCGCAGTTCACGCGGAGGGGTTGGCGCCAATCCTGGCTCGAACGGCGATGCACTCGAGCGAGAACGATGCCGTCGGGGATGAAACCGCCGGGTCCGGGACTTCAAATTGGGAAGCCCGCTCGCCGTTGGCTGATGCCTCACGGAACGAACAGCTCCGCCGGCGCAAAGGCTAGCGACAAACGATCGCCGGGGACGCGCAAGGCTTTCGCTCTCGCGCACCTTCTTCGCGGAGTTCTACTCCGCATCATCGGCGCGAGCTTTCGCGTCCCCGCTCCGCACCTCGCGGCCTCGCACTGCGCAAGGCCCGCAACAAGGATTACGCATGCCTCCTTCCAAGAACCGCCGCGCCGAAGCCGAAGCGCGTGGTTTGTTGAAGCGCGCGGAGAAAATGATGGGCCGCGCCTGCCAGCATCTCTTCAACGGCGATCCGTTGGTCGCCATGCGTTTGCTGCGCGCTGCTGAACAGCTCAACCAACTCGATAGCCGTTTGCGCATAAAACGCGACGCCGAGCGCAACAGCCTCGCCGCCCGCACAGCAAATGACCTCAAAGAACGCGAGCGCGCCTGTCAGCGGCGCGAAGACCTGCTCGAAAACGCCTCTAAGGACATCAATCGGCGCCACGAAGACGTGCGTCAAGCACAGATCGCGCTGAACGCCGCGTATGAGTTAATGCGCGCCGGCAAGGTTGATGGCCCGCCTCATGCGACGGAGACGGAAACAGTTTCTGGAGTTGCGCCATTATGAAACGCGCCGCGCTTTTCGCTTGCCTGTTGGCGTTCGCCACGCCCGCTTTCGCGCAGGCCCCGTCCGCCACGGGCGGCCCGATCACCAACCAAGCCGAGCGCGACGCCATTGCGGCCCGCGTGCGCGGCGGCGCTAGCTGCGCCAATTGCGACCTCTTCCAGATCAGCTTGGCCTACCAAGCCATCCCCGGCCGCGACTTCTCAGGCGCACGCATTCGCCAAGCCGACCTCTCACTCGCCACTGCCGACCGCGCCCGCTTCCACGGCGCGAACATGTCGCTCACCAATTTCTTCGGCGCTCGCCTCTCGGGCGCTGATCTGAGCGACACCAACCTCGAGGGCGCGACTTTCGTTGGCGCGTATCTCGGCGGCGCGCGCATGAACGGTGCGGTGGTGGCCGGCGCGAATTTCTCCGGCGCGGAACTCGATGGCGCGATCGGTATTACACAGGCGCAATTGAATACTGCCTGCGGCGACGCCACGACCACGCTCCCGGCCGGGATGACTATCCCGACCTGCGGTAACAACCAGTAACAATTCTCGCTTACTGCATGTTCACTGGCGCGACATCTTGAGCGCGCCTAACCCGGCGCCGTGCTGACACATTTCCGCCTTGCCGTATTTGCGGCAGCCGCGCTTGGCGCGGTGTGGGCTGGCCAGGCTTCCGCGTTCTGGCCGTTCGGCGCCGGCGCGCGCCTTGAAGCACAACCCGCATACGGCGGTGTCTGCGAAGACTGCGATCTCTCCGGCCGCATCCTCACTGGCGCACGCATGACGCATTCGAACTTCAGCGGCAGTGACTTCTCAAATGCCGTGCTCACCCGCGCCGACGCCTCACACTCCGAATTCGAAGGCGCTGACTTCACGCAAGCCGACCTCACGCGCGCGCGCCTCATCGACGCCTCATGCCCGCACGCCCGCTTCGACCGCGCACGGCTTCAGCAAACCGACGCCCGCGGCGCCGACTTTACGCGCGCCAACTTCGGCGCGGCGGACGTCACGCGCATGAACCTGGAAGACGCTGACCTCTCCGGCGCTGATCTTCGAAACACGCGCGGTCTGACACAGGCCCAATTGGACCAAGCCTGCGGCAGCACTCGCACGCGGCTTCCGCGCGGCATGCGTGTGGAAACCTGCGACTAATTGATCTCGATCAAGAATTGAGGCCGCGGGCCCGTCACCTTCAAGACGGGAGACGGCATGAAGTTTACGATCTCAGCGCGGGGCAAACCAAACGATGTCCCAATACTCGCCTTTCTCGCGCGCAACTTTCCAACCGTTCCGATCGCGGAGATCGACAGCGTGTTCGGGTTTGTTGAGCACACCACGCTCTATGGGGGGCGCGTCTTCACACGCCCCGAACTCACGCCTTACGATGTCCACGAGATGTACTACGCCGGCATCGGCGTCCGGCTCCCGCTGACCAATCACTATGTCAGCGACGAGGAATACGAAGCATCTCAACCGCTGTTGGAAAAATACCATCGCGACGGAAACGCAGCGATCGTCACCAATGACAGCCTTGCGCAGCGCATCCGCCGCGACTTTCCGCGCTATCGCATAGAAGCCAGCGTCATCAAGAACCTGAACAGCTACGCGCGCGTAAACGCTGCCTTGGATCTCTACGATACAATCGTCCTGCCCATGGAATTGAACAGCGAAACCGAATTTCTGTCAGGACTTCCCTCGAAAGAGCGCATCACGCTCTTCGCAAACGCCGGTTGTGCACTCACTTGCCCATCCAAGATTTGCTACGTCTCGATCTCCAAATACAACAAAACCGGCAGCGGCGAGTTCAAATGCTCCCAGCCGCTGAAGCAGCGCGACATGCTCGGCATGATCGACTTCGATTTGGCGCCTTTACAGGACCTCGGCTTCCACCGGTTCAAACTCCTGCGCTCACGACCAGGCGGCCAAACCGGTTACTAGCTCGCGCGCCGGTCAGTCCGGCATCACAAATCGAACCGTCTGCAGCACGTTGGATTCCATACGGCAGTTGGCCGGCGACTCCGCAACCCGTTCAAACCGCCAACGACCGATGACGCGCTCAACCGCCTCTGCGAACTGCTCCGTGCCGGCACGCGCCGCCACCCGCCCCGAGACGATTTCGCCGCCTGCCCCGATGCGAAAAAACACGACAACCGATCCCACCTGAGAGTTGCTGGGATAGCTCGGCAACGGATTGGCGATGATACGCATCATGCAGCGCGGCCGCGTAAGATCGACGGGACCTACTTCGCTAAAACCATCGCCATCGCCTTGCGCTTCAGCTGGCGTCTCCGGCACGCGGCGGCCATCTGCAGCGAGCTTGCTTTCGAGAGCGCTCATCCAAGCGGTCGCCTCAGCATAAGTCTGCTGGGCCACCGTCAACTCCAACGTCGGCGCCTCTTGCCGAGCCAAGGGAAGAAGCACGCGTACGGCCTCGCTCAGCAACGCGTGCGCGTCGTGACCTTCGTCCTCATCGATAAGCCGATTGCGTCGAAGCTCGGCGATAACAGCGGCAATGCCCTCGCTTGTTCGCGCACGACCCAAACCAAACGCCTCGCCGAACGGCGAACCCTCGGCATGGGCGCCAGCGAGAGCCCACGCACTCTGCGCAAGATCGAAATCGTCATGCGCCAGCCCCCAATTGCCGAGTTCAGCCGCAGCTCCGTAGAGATCTTCCGCAGCGAGCGATTCCGCGCTTGGGCTCGTGAGCAACGCATTGAGCGCCACCGCAGCGTCTCGCCCCGCACGTCCTTCACCGTCGAGCGCCAGCGTCGATCGCGCGATCACAAATTGCGCGGCGGCCGGATCAACGCCTCGCGCGCCGGCTTGCGCCAACGCGAGAGCACGCTCGGCCAACGGCCGCGCCTCTGCATATCGGCCAGCCTGAAAATGGACGTTGGCGAGATTGAACGCCAACACCGCGGTGCGCCCGCCATCGCCGTCCCGCGCTTGTGATGCATCAAGCGCCGCTTGCGCTTCGCTCGCGGCCGTCGCCAGATCGCCGCGCTCAAGCGCAGCCACATAGGCGCGATAGTGCTGAGCGATCGGGCTCGTTTGCGCGGACGCCAACGGCGCCAGGCACATCACCGCCAACACCGCGGCGGCAATAGAAGATCTAGCCAAACCCATCGACGCCTCCCTGCGCTACCGTAGGGTGCGCGCGAGGCCCGAGCAAGTTAGCTCTTGGGGACTTCCGCGATCCGGATGTGCAGCTCTTTCAGCTGCTTCGGCGTCACTTCGCTCGGCGCCTGCATCATCAAGTCTTGCGCTTGTTGATTGAACGGGAAGACGATGACTTCGCGGATGTTGTCGACGCCCGCGAGCAACATCACGATGCGGTCCACGCCCGGCGCCGAACCACCGTGCGGCGGCGCGCCGAAGCGGAACGCGTTCAGCATGCCGCCGAACTTCTCTTCGACCACGCTCTGCGGATAGCCCGCGAGTTCGAACGCCTTGATCATGATCTCGGGCTTGTGGTTCCGGATCGCGCCGGACGAGAGCTCCACACCGTTGCAGACGATGTCGTACTGGAACGCCGTGATCTTCTCGATTGTCGCGCGATCGCTCACATCGAGCTTCAAGAACGCTTCGTGATCGAAGTTCGGCATCGAGAACGGGTTGTGCGAGAAATCGATCTTTTTCTCTTCCTCGCTCCACTCGTACATCGGGAAGTCGACGATCCAGCAGAACTTGAACTGATCCTTGTCGGCAAGGTTCAGCTCATCCGCGACCTTGTTACGAGCCTGGCCCGCGAACTTGTAGAAGACGCTGGGATCGCCAGCGACGAAGAATGCCGCGTCGCCGACCTTGAGGCCAAGTTGCTCACGGATGGCATTGGCCTTCGCCGGACCGATGTTTTTCGCGATCGGACCCGCGCCACCTTCTTCGCCCTCGCGCCAGAAGATGTAGCCAAGGCCTGGCTGGCCTTCGCCTTGCGCCCAGCTGTTCATCTTATCGCAGAACGCGCGCGAACCGCCGCTTGGCGCAGGCACCGCCCACACAGCTTGGCCCGGCTTTTCGAGGAAGCGTGCAAACAAACCGAAGCCACCGCCGCGGAAGTGATCGCTGACGTCTTGCAGCACCAGCGGGTTGCGCAAGTCAGGCTTATCCGAGCCGTACTTGGAGATCGCTTCCGCATACGGAATGCGCGGAAATTCGTTGGCTGGCGTAACGCGCTTGCCGTTGCCGAATTCTTCGAACACGCCCGCGAGCACTGGGCCGATGGCGTTAAACACATCTTCCTGCGTGACAAAGCTCATCTCGAAATCGAGTTGGTAGAACTCACCCGGAGAGCGGTCAGCGCGCGCGTCCTCGTCGCGGAAGCATGGCGCGATTTGGAAGTACTTGTCGAAGCCCGCCACCATCAGCAGCTGCTTGAATTGCTGCGGCGCCTGCGGCAGCGCGTAGAACTTGCCCGGATGCAGACGCGACGGCACCAGGAAGTCGCGCGCGCCTTCCGGCGACGATGCCGTCAGGATCGGCGTTTGGAATTCCGTGAAGCCCTGATCGATCATGCGACGACGCAGGGACGCGATAACTTGACTGCGCAGCAAGATCGACTTGTGTAGCTTGTCGCGGCGCAGATCGAGGAAGCGGTACTTGAGGCGCGTCTCTTCCGGATAATCCGGAGCGCCGAACACCGGCAGAGGCAACTCTTCGGCGGTGCCGAGAACTTCCGCGTCCTCAACCCGCACTTCGATCTCACCGGTCGCGAGTTCGGAATTCACCGTGTCCTTGGCGCGCTCAACGACCTTGCCGTCGATCCGTACAACCGTTTCGGCGCGCACGCGTTCGAACAGCGCAAACGCCGCCGAGCCCGGATTAATCACCAGCTGCGTGATCCCGTAATGGTCGCGTAAATCGACAAACAACAGCCCGCCCAAATCGCGCTTGCGGTGCACCCAGCCGCCCAAGCGCACATCCTTGCCAGCGTCAGCCGGACGGAGAGCGCCGCAGGTGTGGGAACGGTAAGCGTGCATGGGAAACTCCGGGCCCCGAGTCAGAAAAGCGGGCGTATTTCGCGGCGGAAAGCGCATGTTGCGCCGCACCTTGTCAAGGCGCGGGTCGCCCCGGCAAAACAGCCCTCCTGATGTGCAACCTCTATTCCATGACCAAATCGCGCGAGGCCGCCGTCGCCTACACGCGCGCCATGCGCGATCGCACCGGAAATCAGCCGCCGTTGCCCGCGATTTTTCCGGACCAAATGGCGCCGGTCGTTGGCAATTCGAAAGAAGGCATGCGCGAGATGGTGATGATGCGCTGGGGCTTTCCGCCTGCTGGCGGTGGCAAACGCCCAGTGACCAACGTTCGCAATCTAAAATCGAATTATTGGAAGGGTTGGCTCGACGATGCGAGGTTCCGTTGCGTCGTGCCCGCAACGAGCTTCGTGGAATATTCGGACTCCACGCCAAAGGTCGCGCGCTGGTTCGGTCTTGCCGACCATCGACCCTTGTTTTGCTTTGCCGGCATCTGGCGTCCGTGGAGCGGTATTCGCGGTAAGGAGGACGGCACGCACCTACTCTACGCGATCCTCACCACCGCGCCGAACGAACTCACGAAACCCGTTCACGCAGAGGCAATGCCTGTGATGCTCACAGGCGATGAGATCGATGTTTGGCTAGAAGGTTCAAACGATGACGCATTGGCGCTAGCCAAACCGTTCCCAGCGGACAAGATGAAGATCGTGCTATCGGGGCCGCGCGAAGACGTGGTGGGGGAAACGCTATGAAATGGCTGGCTGGGATCGCGATTGTGCTCGCGGCATTGGGGGCATTTTTCTGGTGGGCGGCGCTCGACGCCTCCGCGCCCGCGAACGCTGACGGGGTCGTCGACATCGCGGCCTACCGCGAACTCGTTGCCAATGATGCGCCCGCAACGCTGCCGACTGCGGTGAACGTTGAGTTTGTTGGCGAAAGCAAAGCGCCGAGCTTTGCCGTTGAATCCGGCGCCTTCGACGGCCAGCGCACGCTCTCTTACAACTCGTTCCAGATCGTCGCGCCGGGCGGCGATACGATCATTGACGGCGCAGTCGATCGCGAAACGCTCGATCAAATGTCGCAAGGCAAAGGCAGCTTCAACGAGCAGACATACGAAGACGTGCTAGCCGCGATGACGCGTGCGCAACGCGTGATGATCACGCATGAGCACTTGGATCACGTCATGGCGATCGCGCGTCACCCAGAGCCAGCAGCGCTCGCGCCGCA
>JBEBHI010000160.1:0-7651 GCA_040080935.1 Terricaulis sp. | reverse complement strand
CGCGCGCGCGGATTCACGATCAGCTTCACCGGCACGCGGCGGCCATCGATCGTTTCGATCTCGGTTTGACCCGGCTCGACCTTCTGTCGCGAATCGGAGCGCATGCGCAAGAATCTCACGTCGGGCTGATTCACGCGACCCGCCTGCGCTGCTAGCGTGCGCAGGAAGGTGAGAACATGCCTCTCTATCGTGGATCGTGTCACTGCGGCGGCGTCCAATTCCAAATCGATGCCGAAATCACTGATGTTTATACGTGCGATTGTTTCACTCTGCGCGAAGAAAAACGCGCTGATGACGACCGTGGCTGAGGACAAGTTCACACTGCTCGCGGGCGAGGACAAGCTCACGCTGTACCAGTGGAACACGAAAATCGCGCGCCACTATTTCTGCAAGGTGTGCGGCATCTATCCGTTTCATCGCAAGCGCACGATGCCCGATCACTACGGCATCAATGTGCGCTGTCTTGCCGACTTCGACGCAAGCGCAATTCCCGTTCGGCGCGCCGAGGGAAAGACGATGACACTTGCGGAAGAAAATCCAGCTGGCGGCTGGAGCGGACCCAAAGCCTAAACTCAGTCATTCCAAACGCGCGGAGCGCGATCTGGAATCCAGGGCAAACGCATCTGACTTTGGCGCTGGATTCCAGATCAGCCTTCGGCTGTCTGGAATGACTCCATGTGGTTTTAGTCCTGCCCCACAACGCGCAACTTCCGCACGCCGCGCGATGCGTTCGAGTGGAAGTTACGCATGAACTCGCGCACGCGGGGATATATCTCCGTGCGGAAGCGGCGGCCTGAGAACACGCCATAGTGACCGACACCCGGTTGGATGTAGTCGCGGCGCATTTGCTCAGGGATGTTTCCGCAAATGTCATGCGCCGCTTGCGTCTGGCCAATGCCGGAAATGTCGTCGTTCTCGCCTTCGACGGTCAGCAGCGCCGTCTTGGTGATTTTGCTCGGATCAACCTTGCGGCCGCGATGCGTCATCGTGCCGTTGGGAAGGCGATATTCTTGGAAAATCTCGATGAGCGTCTGGATGTAGAACTCTTCAGAGAGATCCATGACGGCGAGATATTCGTCGTAGAACTTGCGGTGCTTCTCGGCCGGCTCGCCATCGCCCTTCACAAGGTTCTCGAAGTAACCTCTGTGCGCGTCCACGTGGCTTGAAAGGTTCATACCCATGAAGCTCGCGAGCTGCACGAAACCTGGGTACACGCGCCGGAATGCGCCCGGATAAATAGCCGGCACTGTGTGGATCATGTTCGTCTTGAACCAGCCGATGTCACGCTGTTCGGCGAGCAGGTTCGGAGCCGTCGGTGATTTACGCGCATCGATAGGCGAACCCATAATCGTCATTGTCGCCGGTGTGCACGGATCGTCTTCTTCCGCCATCAACGAAACGGCGGCGAGGACTGCGGGGCCAGGCTGACAGACGGCCACGACATGCGTCTGCGGACCAAGCGCGCGCAGCATGCCCATGACGTGATCGATGTAGTCGTTGAGATCGAAGCGGCCGGCGATCACCGGCACCATCCGGGCATCGGCCCAATCAGTGATGTAAACTTCGTGGTCTGGCAAAAACGCGCTTACCGTATCGCGGAGGAGCGTCGCGTAGTGACCGGACATCGGCGCCACGATGAGCACCGTCGGATCGGTTTTGTCGCCGCGCGCTTGCTTCAGCGCATCAGCGTCGCGCTCGAAGTGAATCATGTTCGCCCACGGCGATGACCAAGCGCTGACCGGCGTTACGCCGACTTCCACGCCATTGACCGTCGTAGTCGGCAATTGCCAATCAGGTTTCTTGTAGCGGCGCGTCATGGACTCGAAGAGGTCCGCGGCTGCGGCGGCCGTGCGGCCGGCCTCGGTGTCGCCCATCGGATTGAACGGCGAGCGCAGCATCGATGACTGCATCAGGGCCGCGATGCGCAGAGGCGCAACCGACATATGGCCGAGTTCATAAAGTGAATAGAGCATGCAAGCCCTTCTGCTGCGGCGCAGCAACCCAACGGGATACTGCGCGTCGCCCTGTTTCCAACAAGCTAAGACAACTCAGCAGGCGAGCCTTTCGCATTGCAGCGCCAGGCTGGCGACTACGCCTTAAGTCTTAACCGGCTCCCCCAGGCCGGGTTCCTGAACCCGACCGCTTTCCGTGGCTCGAATGTAATGGGACCGGTGGCAGGCGCAATACGACGCGCTTCACATAATCAGGAGCTTTGCGCCCGCTCCAGCCCTGCCGCGATGCAGGTGGCGATGGCTTCCGGCGTGACCGGAACCAACGGGCTGGCCGGATTCAGCGGATCGGCCCTGTTCATCGTCTGGATGATCGAAACCGTCCGCCAGTTGCGGTCGAGCACGTAGAGCAGCGACGAGTGATCGACGTTGTAGGTATCCGCCGGCGCGCCAGGGATCGGCGAGCGCGAATGATGGACTTGGAAAGCGCTGGCCGCCGCATCGACTTGCGCGCGGGTGCCGCTCAGCCCCACTAGGCCAGGCGGAAAGCCTTCTGTGTGCGTGTATTCACCCATGCGTTGGGGCGTGTCGCGCTCGGGATCGACTGTGATCAGGATCGGCTGCACATCGTAACCACCCGACGCGGCGAGAGCCTCGGCCAGTGTGTACATGCTCGTTGGGCAGATATCGGGGCAGTGCGTGAAGCCGAAATAGATGACGGCCGGCTCACCCGCGAAATCCGCTTGGGTTACGCGCGCGCCGTTGGCGTCCACCAGATCGATCGGGCCACCAACCGCGTCCACATTTTGTTGGATGCAATCACGCGTTGCGGCGGTTTGTTTGGCGCCGTCGCCGTTGGTGCCCACAAGCAACATCGCGCCAAGCGCCGCCAAACCCGCCACCGCGACGGCGGGCACGACAGCGCCCGTCAGATTGCGGCGCGGCGTTTCGACAGGTTCTGCCATCCTATTAGCTTGAGCCCCACGCCGCCCGCTGATCAACGCGGCGCGAGGGCACAGGGGGCGCAATGCCGCAGGCAAAGCTTGAGCAAAAGCGCGAATTTGCGCATGTGGCATTTGGATGAAACTGCCGCGCACGCCCCTCATCGCGATCGCGACCATTCTCGGCCTCATCGCCGCGGCGGGCCTTTTCATTTTGCCGCGCCTTCAACCTCGCGACGCGCCTTGCGTCGCGCGTGAATTCGAAGGCTCGCGCTTCATCGTCTGCACGTACGATGCGCGACGCCAAGACATGCGCCTCTACTCGCATGCGCCAAACGGCGGCGGCTATTTGCGTAGTTTCGAGGCGTTACAAAGCGCGTTGGGCGCCGACGCGCGTCACGTCCGCTTTGCTATGAACGCCGGCATGTTCAACGAGGCTGGCGCGCCGATCGGCCTCTACGTACAGGACGGCGAAGAACAAAAGGCCATCTCGCTCACCGACGGGCCCGGCAATTTTCACCTCAAACCCAACGGCGTCTTTTGGCAGGGCGACGATGGCGCCCTGCACATCGAAGTCTCGGAATCCTATGCACGTGAACTGCGGACTCCGCGTTGGGCGACGCAATCTGGGCCGATGCTGCTCATCGACGGAGAACTGCATCCGCGCATCGCCGACGATGGCGCTTCACGCCTCATCCGCAACGGCGTCGGTTTGCGCGACGGTCACACCGCGTACTTTGTTCTGAGTTCAGGGTTTGTGTCGTTCGGGCGCTTCGCGCGATTCTTCCGCGACGAACTCAAGTGCCGCGACGCACTCTTCCTTGACGGTACGGTCTCAAGCATCTGGGCGCCGAGCATTGGGCGCTATGACGACAACCATGAGCTTGGGCCCATGGTTGTCGTTCTCGATCGCCGTTAGGCGCTCTGGGTTGTTGCTTGGGTGATCGCCGTCTGCGCTTCAGCAAGCGCCGGTCCGGTTTGGATTTCGCTGGCGTGGATGCGGTCAGCCAAGCCCATCAAAGTTGGGCCAGTGATCGCGCCATTTTGCGCCTCTTCCTCAACCCAAACGCCGCGGCGGCGATTGATCGTGGAATCCCACGCCTCGCGCACGCCGCCCCAATAGTCGGCGGTGTCGCGCCAATAAGCGTCGGCGGCGGACACCTCGTAACCATCGAAGTGCTCGTACGTGTTGTAGCCATCCTCATGCACGATCGCGACGAGTTGGCCATCACGCGTGCCGAGCTTTTCGTTGTCTTGCTCATGCACCCAGCCTGCCGGCGTCAGCGCGTGGCGATTGATCGAGTTGTAGCGCTCGTATGGCGGATTGCGGATCGCATCGCGGCGCGCGAGTGGGCGCGCGGTCGCACCGCTCGTCCACGACGCGCGGCCATTGGCGTAATCCAAACGGCCGATGCCGCCGTAACGCGGCGAGTCATCCGTTTGCCAAACCGTTTGCGACCAGGCGCCACGGCGCGCGGCGCTCGAGACGTTTTGCAGCGCCCAATAGTTGCGACGCTCGTAGGTCAGCAATGTGCGCGGCTGGTACTGCCAATCTTGGCGCCAATGCTTGATCACAAACGTCTGATCGCCCTGGCTGGCGACCAGCATGTGCTGGAGCGAGATAAACTCGCCCTTGTCCTCGATCACACGAACGCTTTCGAAGCCACCGCTCGTTGACGGTTCACGCGGCGTGTAGTCGCCAACAAACGCCACCGTTTCATTGAAGTCGAAGCGCACGCGATAGTCGCCGGCCATCGCGAGGATGGACTGACGATCACGCTCAATCGGAGACGGCCTGCCGCTTTGCGCGAGCGCAGGCGTCGCAGCCGCAATGCCGGCGCCAGCAAGCGCCAAGATTGAAGCACGACGTGTAAGCGGCAGGGTCATCGAAGTCTCCTTAGAAACGGTAGGCGATGGAAACGCTGACATTGCGTCCCGGCTGACTGAAACCTTCCAAGCTGGCGGACGGCACGGTCAGACCACGCGCGTCGCTCCACCACCAATAGGTCTCGTCGGTAGCGTTGAACACGCCCGCACGCAACGTCGCCGCGTCGGTAATATTCCAGTACGCCGTGAGATCGAGGATCGCGAACGCATCCGGACGGAACGCGTTGGCGGCGGTGACTTCGTTGTTGTCCTTGCGCGTGATGTACGAGACGATCGCCTGGCCGCCGAAGCGCCCATCCGGATCATTGTAGGACAGGCCAATCACGATCTTCAGCGGGTCGATGCTTTCCAGAGGCGCGCGTGCGCCGCTAACGGGATCGATCTCATCACCATCAGCAAAGGCGGCCGAAACCGCGAGACCAAAACCGTTGTTCCACGTGAGATCAGCGCGGCCTTCGAGACCCCAAATTTCAACTTCACCCAAGTTCACCCACTGAAAGATGGCGGGGTCGCCGAAATTGCCAGTCTGCGTTTGCTCGATGAAGTCCTCGTACTGGCCCATGAACGCGTTGCCTTGCGCACGCAGATCGGCGCCGAAGAGCGTCGTGTCGCGCGTGCGGACGCCGAGTTCGAGAGACTCGCTCGTTTCAGGCCGCAAATTCGGGTTGGGGATCGAGGTGTAGCCGGATGCGAGGTTCGCGAAGGCGTTGTTTACTTGGCTCGGCGACGGCGCTTTGAAGCCTTGCGCATAGTTGAAAAACACACCGAACGTTTCTGTCGGCCAAGCCACGACGCCGAGACGCGGCGTGACGCGTGAGTCGCTTTGGTTCGCGATCGCGATTGACGCTGGATAGAGCGCATCGCGTTCACCCTCGATTTCGAACGAGTCGTAACGCACCGCCGGGAAGAACGCGACGCGTCCATCCATGAAGCTGATCTCATCCTGAATAAACGCACCCGCGAGCGTGAAATCCGTGTTCGGGAACGGACGCGCCGGGAAGGTTTCACCGAACGGTGGCGTCGTGCCGTCGCGCAGGCCTTCTTGCTGCGTCAGCGAATAGTCGCCGCCGTAGGTGATGGTGTGCTCAGCTGCGCCGGTGACGAACTCACTCGTCGCTTGGCCGGAGACGCCCCACACATCGTTGTTGAACTCATTGCGGCGCGAGCGGTCGGCCGCCGGGTTGCGGTCTTCGAACGTGTACTGCTCGATCGTCGAGGTTTGGTAGAAAATCGCCGCGAACGCATCGCGGACGAAGCCGTCGCCCTCGTAGGTGTAGTCGAACGCGATACGCTGGCGCTCGGTCTCGTCGTCACCGAACAGATCAAGCGTCGTCGTACCATTGATTGCGGTCAATGCGCGCGTGAACACGGTGCGGTTGCCGTAATCGGCGGTCACGCGGAAGCGGTGCGCGTCGCTTGGCTGGAATACCAAACGCGCCATCGCTGAATCCGACTCGATGTCGGACGGGTTGGCTTCGGTGCGCGCAGCACCGTTGCCGCCGACATTGCCGGCTGTTTCTTGCTCATGGCCGTCGCGATGGTTGTACGTCGCCAGCAACGACCAGTCGCCCCAACGGCCAGCAGCGGCAACGCCCGTTGCCAGACTGTCATCGGCGCTCGCGTACGAGACGCGTCCGCGCGCCGCGTATTGCTCGTCGCTAGCCAGGAAGTCTTCCGGATCCTTCGTGGTGAAGCTGACGACGCCGGCGAGGCCGTCGCTGCCGTACAGCGCCGAACCCGCGCCGCGCAGAATTTCGACGCGCTGCAGAAGATCGAGGTCAACGTAATCGCCACGGCCGAACAGGATCGGGCCGAAGTCGAACGTGTCCGGCACGCGCACGCCGTCGACTTGAAATAGGACGCGGTTGCCGCCGAGGCCGCGGATCGTGAAGCCCGCATTGCCATCGCGGCCAGTCGCCGCCAGCCCTGTGTTGAAGCGCGCCGGGCTGTTCTGGACCGAAACGCCGGGTTCGAAACGAATGAGGTCTTTAATGTCGGTGGCGAGATTTTCTTCGATCTCTTCTGCCGTGATGACCGTCACTGCGTTCGGAACGTTGAACGTGTCCTGCTCGGTGCGTGTCGCGGTGACGGTCAAATCTGCATCAGGCGTCGTCTCATCGGCGGTTTGGGCCGCTGCGGTGCCTGCGATGCCCAGGCTCAGCGCCAGCGCCGAAATCCCCCAACATCCCCGCATTTTGCAACTCCCTCGCAATCGCAGCGACTCCTATTGCGAACGCTTCGCAGGATCAATGTCAAAAAGACAAGGGTTTTGCCGCCATCCTGTCGCACCTGCCCTTGAGTGGCAGCGCGGCCACAGCGATGAGAGGGGATGGCCGTCACTGAGCCCCGCCCGCCTGCGCCGATCCCGAGCTTCTGGAGCGCCACCAGCCGCGTGCGCATCCGCACGCTCGTCCTGCTCCGGTGGCTGGCCATTTTTGGCCAGACCTTCGCGGTCTTGTTTGTCCGCTACGGCCTCAACGTCGACTTCCCGCTGAGTTGGGCGCTCGCGGCCATTGGCGTCTCAGTTCTGGTGAACCTGGCCCTTACGCGCCGCAGCCAAGATCTCGCGCGCGAATGGGAAGCCGCAGCGCAGCTTGGCTATGACGCCGTGCAACTCGCGTTGTTGCTCGCCCTCACAGGCGGATTGCAAAATCCATTCGTGTTCCTTTTCGTTGCGCCCGTCGCCGTCAGCGCAACTGTGCTGCGCCCGCAAGTCACCGCAATGCTGGCCGCGCTTACGTTCGCGTGCGTCGGCGCGATTTCGGTTTGGCGCCTGCCGCTGCCATGGCCCGACGGCGCGACGTTCGTCATGCCGCCGCTCTATCAAATGGGCATCGCCGCCGCGGTGCTTGTGGGCCTGGGCTTTACCAGCGT
>JBEBHI010000023.1:0-27257 GCA_040080935.1 Terricaulis sp. | reverse complement strand
GGGATGGCGAGACCGATCGAAGCGAAGGCGGCGCGGACGCGCTCGCGCGACTCAGAGACGGCCTTATCCCCAAGTCCAACGATGACGATGCCAGGCGTACCGCCCGTCATCTGCACCTGAACTTCGACTCGACGGGCTTCGAGTCCGGCGAAAGCTACGGTTGTTGCGTTGGCGCAGGTCTGCATCGCGACCGCCCTTTATCCACAAGCGATGCGGGATATTGTACAGATATAGAACAAACGGGCAACAGAAAATGAACGCCGTCGCGCATTGCGCGAAGCGATCCACAAACTTACCCCCAGGCGTGCGTGTGCGCCACCCAAATCGCGGGAATTTAAGAGAAAATTAGTTCGTGCCGCCGGTCGAGATATCGCCGCCAGGCACGCCATCGGCGCCGCGATATTCGGGGCCGGTCGGGGCCTGCGCGTAATATGGCTGGTCCGGAGCGCGCACCTGCATGAACGAAACGACACGGCGAACGCCGCCGACGACGCTGGCGATTTCGGCTGCGCGCTCAAGTTCGTGCTGCGAACGCGCGAGCCCCATCAAATAGACGTTCCCGTGGAAGGTCTCGATGTTGACGTTGATGGCGCGCACCGACGGGCTCGCCGTGAGACGCGCGCGGATTTGCGCGGTGATGAGTTCGTCCTGCGCGCTGCGCACAATCGTCGAAGGCTCTCCGACAGCGATCTCGTTATAAACGTGGTCGATCGTGTGCACACTGCGCGCGATCGTTTCAGCCGCTTGGCGATGTTCGGCCGTCGGCGCTGTGCCCGAGAGCAACAAAGCGCGATTTGCGACTTCGACGTCAACCTCTTGGAACGCGGCGCTATCGGCCGCCATCAAGCGCATCTTTACTTGCTGCGAAGCGGAAGCGTCGTCGATGCCCTCGCCGATCGTGCGATCCTGGGCGGCGTAGATACCGACGCTCGCAACCGTGCCGATCGCGGCGGTCATGCAACCGCTCACGCTGAACGCTGCGGCGGTGATGATAAGTATCTTGGAAAGAATGCGCATAATGAGAGGGATTTTGCGCTTGGATCGTTTCGGCACATTTAAGATCACGCGCGCGAACGCTCATCATACCAGGCGCCGCGTTCATGTCTTGGCAACAGACCTGAACCAACCACTACCAAATCAAAGCGTATCGGCGCGGATGTAAGCCGCCAGCGGCCCGCAAGCGTTTGCGCTGCACGCGCGATGCGTTGTTGCGACATGGGCGTCACCGCATAAGCGCCGGCATCATAGGTGCTGCGCGCCTTCACTTCGGCGATGACGAGGACGCCGTCTTTCCATGCCGCAACATCGACTTCGCCGTACGGCGTGCGCAGCCGGTGACCCAGTATGCGATAGCCTTTGCACATCAAAAACGCCATCGCGACCCATTCGGCCGTGCGTCCGCGACGCTCGGCCTTCTGGCGTTTCACGGGCGATCCTTGAGTTCGAGCGCGCGTTGGTAGGCGCGCTTGCGCGGCACGCCCAGATCGCGCGCCGCTTCGCTCGCAGCTTCCTTCACGCCGCGCGGCAGCGCACGCAGCAGAAACGCGTCGAGTGTTTCGTCACTCACCTCACCTTTCGCTTCAGGCGGACCGATAACGACAACGATCTCCCCCTTCGGCGCGCCCGCCTCGGCGTAATGCGCCGCGAGATCAGCGAGGGTGTCGCGGCGCGCTTCTTCAAACATTTTGGTGAGTTCGCGCGCAACTACAGCGCTACGCGGCCCAAGCACCTCAGCCATATCGGCAAGCGAGTCCGCCAAACGCGGACCGGTTTCGTAGAAGATCAACGTCGCATCAACGTCGGCGACTTCGTTGATTGCCGCACGACGAGCCCCCTGCTTCGGCGGCAGAAAGCCTGCGAACATGAAGCGGTCGGTCGGAAGTCCCGAGACGACCAAGGCGGCGAGCAGCGCCGAAGCGCCCGGAATTGGAAACACACGATGCCCCGCCTCAATCACCGCGCGCGCAAGTTTGAATCCGGGATCTGAGATAAGCGGCGTGCCCGCATCGGAGATCAGCGCGATGCTCTCGCCCTTCTCCAGTGCCTCGAGGATCGTCTCGCGCATCGCCTCGGCATTGTGCTCGTGATAGGCGCCGAGCTTCGGCTTCAACCCGTACGCATCCATCAGCTTCATCGCGACGCGCGTATCCTCCGCATAGACGCGGCTTGCTGTGGCCAAAATATCAAGCGCTCTCAACGTGATGTCGCGGAGGTTCCCGATCGGCGTCGCCACCACATAAAGGCCCGCTTCCAGCGGTGGACTGGATTCGCGGGCGCCGATACGGTCGCGCAAATTCTCAGAGTTCGACGAAGGGTTTTTCATGACTGCCGCCAAATCATCGGCGCGTCCGCTCGCCGCGCCAAGCCTGAAGACGGCTGTTGCGATCAGCTTTGCGGCTTTGATGGCCGCCTGCGCCACCGCGCCGAGCCCGGGACCGGCGCCAGGGCCTGGCCCAGGGCCCGTCACGACGCCGCCGCCGGACCAACAGGTCCAAACCAACGAAGGCGTGACGCCACCGTTCATGCGCGGCCGCCAGATCGTTCGCGTCGGCCTGCTACTCCCCTTCACGCTCCGCCCACAGGACGCAGCTGCGCTCTATAACGCCGCTGAGCTCGCGCTCTTCGAACTCGGCAACGAGAACACGTTGCTTATTCCGCGCGACGCCGGTTCGACCGAAGCTTCCGCCAACGCTGCAGCTCGCGCTCTGATTACGGATGGCGCGGACATCATCGTCGGCCCGGTCGTGCGCGAAGGCGTGACCGGCGCGGGCAATGCCGCCGCCGCATCGAACGTGCCCGTAATCGGCTTTTCGTCTGATCGCATGGTTGGCGGCAACGGCGTGTACTTGCTGAGCTTCCAACTCGAAGACGAAGTTTCGCGGCTGGTTTCGTACGCCGCGTCGCAAAATATCCGAACGATCTCGCTGCTTGCGCCTTCGAATGACTATGGTCGCCGCGTTGAAAGCGCTCTCCGCTCAGAGGCGCAAGCGCACGGCGTGACCGTCGTGACGGTGCAGCTCTACAACCGCACTGACGCTGACGCCGCCGCTGCCGCGCGCGCGGTCGCGCAAGGTCAACGGCCGCAGGGCATCATCATCGCCGAGAACGGCGCGCCGCTTCGCGCCATCGGCACGGCGTTGGTGCAAGCCGGTGTCGACACGCGTCAGACCCGCCTCATGGGCACAAGCGTCTGGGCCGGTGAAGCTGAGCGCGAGCCTTCGCTTGCCGGCGGTTGGTACGTATCGCCCGATCCCGGCGCGCGCGTCGAATTTGAAAACCGCTATCGCACGGCCTTCGGCGAGGCGCCGACGCGCCTTTCAAGCTTAGGTTACGATGCGGTCGCTTTGGCGGCACTGCTTTCGCGCGATCGCGGCGCTGACGGCATCTCGCGCGGCTCCATCGAAAACCGCGAAGGATTTGCGGGCTCGGATGGACTTTTCCGTTTCAGCTCTAACGGCGCGATCGAGCGAGGCCTGGCGATCATGCAGGTCGGTCAGAGCACCAGCGCTGTGCTTGAAGCTGCGCCGCGGCGCTTCCGCAATAGCGGGACTTAAGACGCTAGCTCGGCGACAATTTTGTTCGTGAGCAAACGGCCGCTCCGCGTCAGGCGGATGCGGCCGTTTTCTTGCGCGACGAGGTTTTTCTCGATGAGCCAAGCCAGCGCTTCGCGATTGAGTGGCGATCCGCGCAACGTTTCGACGCGCGCGAGCTCCACACCCTCTTCCACGCGCAGTCCCATAAGCAGCACTTCATCCGCGGCTTCCTGCGCCGTGAGGCGAGATTCAACGATCCATCCCACGCCGTTTTCTTTCACAGCATCGATGTAATCGACCGGTCGGTGCTGAGCTTCCGTAGCAATGCGAGCGCCGCTGTGCATAACGCGTCCGTGCGCACCAGGACCGACGCCGATCCAATCATCGCTGTTCCAGTAGATCGCGTTGTGCCGCGATCTCGCTGCGACAGAGCGCGCGTGGTTTGAGATCTCGTACGCCGAAAAACCCGCAGCGTCACAAAGCTCCTGCGTCGCTTCATAGAGCTCCGCGGACAGGTCATCGTCAGGTGGCGTGAGCTGATGGCGATCAACACGGCGCGCAAATGCGGTGCCGGGTTCGATCGTGAGCTGATAGAGCGAGAGATGTTCAACCGGCAGAGTGAGCGCGCGTGTGAGTTCGCCGCGCCATGCCTCGACGCTCTGCCCTTCGCGCGCATAGATAAGATCAAGTGAAACGCGCTGACGTGTCGCCGCAGCCACCTCAACCGCACGCAACGAAGCAGCCGCATCGTGCTTGCGGCCAAGGGCGCGGAGTGCGTCGTCATCGAAAGCCTGCGCACCAACAGAGAAGCGATTGACGCCGGCGGCGGCTTGCTCGTCAAATAGGTGCGCGTCCTCTGGATTGGATTCCAGCGTGATCTCGCAATCAGCCGCAAGTCCGAGCGTGCGCGCCGCGGCGTCGATGAGCTGCTCGATCTCCGCGCCGCGCAACAAGGACGGTGTTCCGCCTCCTAGAAACAAGCTCACAGCGTCACGACGGCCGAAGCGCTGCGCGTGCGTCTCAAGGTCAGCGGCAATTGCCGCAAGCAGAGGCGCGTTGTCGGCGCCGCGCGCGCGATAAACGTTGAAGTCGCAGTACGGGCAGATCGCGCTGCAATACGGCCAGTGCACATAGATGCCGGACTTGCTCATTTGAGCGACGCGACGAGTTTCTCAAATGCGCGCGCACGATGCGTCAGTGGCAACTTCTCTTCGTGCGCCATCTCACCGAACGTGCGGTCGATACCAAGCGGCTCGAAAATTGGATCGTAGCCGAAGCCCTTCTCGCCGCGCGGCGGCCACACGATCGTGCCGCGCGCCTCCCCTTCGAACACTTCGACGCTGCCGTCCGATTGCGCCAAGGCAAGCGCGCACACAAAGCGGGCGCTGCGATCATCACCGCTTGCGCTGAGTTTCTCCCAAACAAGCTGCATCGCTGCGCGGAAGTCTTTGTTCGGCCCCGCCCAGCGCGCGGAATAGACGCCCGGATCGCCGCCGATGCCGAAGACCTCGAGACCGGAATCGTCCGCCAGCGCAGGGAGACCAGAAGCCAACGCCGCAGCGCGCGCTTTCAAAGCTGCGTTGCCGGTGAAGGTGGTCTCCGTCTCTTCCGGCTCGGGCAGGCCCAGTTCGCCGGCGGAAACAGGCTCGACCCCGAACGGCCCAAGCAGCGCGGCGATCTCGCGGACTTTTCCGGCATTATGGGAAGCAACGACCAATCGGCCGGTCAGACGGGGCATAGTTGCAACACTTGTTTGACTACGGGCGGGCGGGTCTATATCGTTTATCAATAAACCCAGGCTAGGGTCAGCCTGGAAAGAGGTTTCCAACAGCCATGAAGGCCCTCGGCAGAGATTCCGTCGCTTCCATCATCCGCATCGGCCTCAACGTCGTGTGGGGCGTGCTCTGGTTTTTGGCCGTGTGCCTTGGCCTGGCTGCCATCGGCTACGGCGCCTTCCTGGCCCTATCTGCGTCCGGCGCGATCGGCCCGGACGTCCTGACCGGCGACAATCACCTCCGCATCAATGGTGAAAACGTCCAGTTCGGCGACATCGCCGGCTACACGTGGCCGGTTCTGGTGCCCGCCTTCCTGATCGGCGCGGTCGCGATCGGCGGCTCCCTGATGATCGTCTGGCGCTTGCGGCGCCTCTTCGACAGTTTCAGTTCGGGCGAGCCGTTCCGTCGGGAAAACGCCAACCATTTGCGGGCGATCTGGATGATCATGCTCGCCATCGAGGTCTCACGCTACGTGCTGCTCGGCCTAACGACCGTGCTCATGGCTGCGACACACACCCAACTCGCAGAGAGCGCCGAGTTCGAGATGCGCGTCGACCTGTCGACGTGGGGTTCGATCCTGATCTTAATCGTTCTGGCTGAAGTCTTCCGCGAAGGCGCGCGCCTCAAGGAAGAACAGGAGCTGACGATCTAATGGCGATCCGCGTCACTCTCGATCGCATCCTGTTGGATCGCCGCATGTCGCTGACTGATCTCAGCGAAAAAGTCGGCGTGACGCTCGCGAACTTGTCGATCCTGAAAACTGGCAAGGCGAAGGCGATCCGGTTCTCGACGCTAAACGCGCTCTGTCGCGTGCTTGAGTGCCAGCCGGGCGAAATCCTGAGTTACGAGCCGAGTGAGGATGACGCGCTCGAAGAAGCGGCGGATCACGCCACAAGATAAGACGCGCCAACTTCCAATCGCAGATTCTCGTTCTCGTCATCAGTGAGTTCGTTTGCGGTGATAAAATCCGCTTCGCCAAACAGTGCGAACTGGCGGCCGTTGATTTCAAACACGTACCCAACATCGACGCGATAAGGATTGGTCATCGCCAGCCGGCGCGGATTTGCGAGCGTAGCGCCAAGCAGCCACGGCAGATCGATGTCTTCGCTCGACCAATCGCGTTCGATCGCTGCGAACGCGGCCGGCTCTTCTTCGCGCAGATGGCCGTAAGCCGCTTCGAGCAACGTCCCTTCCCGCACCACGATATCAGTTGCACCTTCAAAACCGATATCGATGTTGAACACGTCGCCGCTCTCGAACGTGATCTCGATCGGGTCGTCGCCTTCGAACGGCGGATAGCCCACGCGTGCGATGCGCGCGATCGCGCCGGCTTTGAGAAGATCGTCAATCATATCAGCGCCAGCACATAGGGCGCGAAGGTGATTGCGCCAAGCAAGGTCGAAGCAATCGCGCAGACCAACACCGCAGCTGCGGCGATGTCCTTCGAGCGCTTCACTGATTCATGAAATTGCGGCGCGACCACATCGCAGAGATGTTCGAACGCGGTGTTCATCGCCTCGGCCACCCACACCAACGCCAGTGCGGCGATCAGCCAACGCCACGCATCAGCACTCACGTTCAACACAAAGCCCAGCGCGATGACGACAATTGTCGCGACGAGGTGCACCCAGGCATTATGCTGTGTGCGCAGCATGAAGGCGAAACCTTCAAACGCGAAGGTGAAGCTTTTCAGGCGCGCGGCAATCGAGAAGCGCATTAGTGCCGGGGCGGCATGATCGCCGCTTGGCCGTTCGCGTAAGACACATCAATCGGCTCGGACGCGCTGGCTGACCAAAGCTCATAAATCACGCTGCCGTCCGCTCCGGGCGCCTGCTCGATAACGCGGTCTGGAAAGAACGTGTTCGGCGTCGTCGCGATCAAATCACGCACTGCTTGCGGTGCGTCGCCCCAAACGATGTCACGCGCTCCGGCTGGCAATGCTGCTGGACCCGGCACGCTCGTGACCGGCGCCTCCGTAGTGGCGGCCTCTGTCGTCGGGGCGGGCTGCGAACACCCGGTGACGAACAGAGCGGCGATGATCACGAGTGAGCGCATGTGTTTCTCCTTAGCCGACAGCGGCGCGTTGCTTTTCAAACAACTGCCCGCAACCAAGTTTCGCCAAACGCATCAGTTCCGCGAACTCTTCATCGCTGAACGGTCGCTTCTCGCCCGTCGCTTGCAATTCGATCATGCGCCCGTCGCCGGAGAGAATGAAGTTCGCGTCCACCTCGGCGCTTGAGTCTTCCGCGTAATCGATATCGAGGATCGGCGTCCCGTTGAACACGCCGCACGAAATCGCGGCGACTTGGCCGGTGATCGGGCTTTCCTTGATCACCTTCTCATCGACCAAATATTTGCACGCCCGCGCCATCGCGACCCAAGCGCCGGTGATAGCCGCCGTGCGGGTGCCGCCATCGGCCTGGATCACATCGCAATCGAGCGTGATTGTGCGATCGCCCAGCAACTTCATATCTACGACTGAGCGTAACGACCGGCCGATCAAACGCTGGATCTCTTGCGTGCGTCCGCTCTGCTTGCCCTGCGCGGCTTCACGGCGACCGCGCGTGTGCGTCGCGCGCGGCAGCATGCCGTATTCGCCCGTCACCCAGCCTTTGCCTTGGCCTTTCAGCCAACCTGGCACGCCCTGTTCCACGCTTGCTGTGCAGAGCACGTGCGTTTGGCCAAAGCGCGCGAGGCACGAGCCTTCGGCATAGCGCGAGACGCCAATTTCGAGCGTAACGTCGCGCAATTGATCCGGCGCGCGGCCTGAGGGACGCATGGAAACTCCTGAAGTGATTGAGCAGCGCTCTTGGCTGATTGCGGCCCGCGCGTCTAGGCGGCGCAGCGCAATGTGAGCTGGCGCGTGCGCCGATTGGCGCTGATCGAGGAACAACCAGCTTGTGTGAGCGCCGCGCGACCAATCGTCAGCGATGGCGTCTGCGCTTCGCCCTCGCCTTCAACGACGATCGCGTCTTCCTCAAGCGCGCCCAGTAGCGGGGCAAGCGTGCGCGCGAAGGTTGGGCCAAGAGAAAGCCCATAGGCGGTCAGCTGGGTGGTCACCGGTTGCATGTTGGTGGAGAGCCCGAGAATGAGTGGGCGCTCGGCCAGTTCGCCCGCAGCTGGAATGGCGCCCTCGCGATCAAACATGCGCACGCTTGCGCGATTGAAGATGCTGGCTTCATTGGTGATGTCGAAAAGCACCCGTAACGTGTGCCCTCCGACTTCGGCTTGCGTGTACCAGAGATCACCGTTCTCAAGCGGCAAGACAATGTCGCGATGGTTTGACGCATCGGGGCCTAAGCGCAGTGTGACGATGTCATACGGCAGCGAGCCCGGCCCGATGACACCGTCAGCGAGCGTGCTTACCGGCACCGGAAATATGCCTGCCATGTTGCGTGCGCTGCGCTCGCCAAAGCGAATGTTTGGGCGCGCAATGCGCCCGCGCATGCTGCCGCCGCCTTCGATACCGACTTGCACCTGCGCAAACGGCAGACGGCGAACCCCAAGGCGTTCAGCAGCGGGCGTTGAGAGCGCCAACATGTCCGGCATACGCGAATCGACCTCAAGCCGGACCGGGCGGCCATTGATCTGCGCGTCGATGATGGCGACCGGCGCGGCCTCGAGCGTGATCGAGGTTTGGGCGAGGGCGGGCGTGGCCAGGCAGAGGCCGGCACAAAGCGCGAGGGTTCTCAGCAACATGGCGGCTTCCTCGACATGGAACCGGGCAAAATCATGGTTCCCTATTGGATTGTTAGGCAATGTTTGGCCCCATCAGCCAAACAAACCTATAGGAGCCAATACCGCATAAGAAAGTTCGGGCTGGTTTGGGCGAGTCGCCCTAATAGCCGCTTCATAGTCCTTTATAAGATTATTTGGCCCATATGGCCTAACTTGCCCAAACAAAGATATGAAAGCCACCCACAACCCCTACAACCCAGGCGCTGGTGTCCCTCCCCCGGAGCTGGCAGGACGCGATAATCTGGTGGAGATCGCGCGCGTCGCGGTGGCCCGCGCAAAGGGCGGACGGCCGGCGAAAAGCGCAATCATGCTGGGCCTGCGCGGCGTCGGCAAAACCGTGCTGCTGAATGCCTTCGAGGCAATCGCCGAAGAAGAAGGTTGCCAGACTGCACTTCTGGAAATCGATCCAGGCACGCCGCTGGCGCAACAGCTCGCGCCGCAGCTCCAGCACATCCTGCATCGCCTCGATCGGGTGAAGAAGGCTGGTAACGAAGTGCAGAAAGCTTTCGCGGCGCTGCGTTCGTTCGCGAGCATGTTCAAAGCGACCGTCGGCGATGTGGACTTCGGATTTTCCGTCACGCCCGCAACCGGCGATCTCTCGATCGATCTCACCGACTTATTCGTCGCCATCGCCGAAGCCGCAAAGAAGCGCGACAGCGCTGTGATCCTGCTGATCGACGAAATTCAGTATTTACAGAAAGACGACCTCAGCGCGTTGATCATGGCGATGCACAAGATCGCGCAACGCCAATTGCCGCTGTTGTTGTTCGGCGGCGGCCTGCCGCAACTGGCGAAGCTCGCGGGCGATGCGAAGTCCTACGCAGAGCGCTTGTTTGACTATCCGCCGATCGGGCCGCTCGATGAGGCTGGCGCACGCCTCGCCCTCTCCGCTCCTGCTGAACGCGAGGGCGTGAAGTATGCCAAAGACGCGCTCGATTATGTGATCGAGCAAACCGGCCGCTACCCGTTCTTTCTGCAGGTATGGGGCTCGCACTGTTGGGACGCGGCGGAAAAATCGCCGATCACTTTGGCGGATGCGAAACGCGCCAGCGAAACTGCGATCGCGGCGCTCGACGAAGGTATCTTCAAAGTGCGCTTGGCCCGTCTCACAGAGCGGCAAAAAGCATACGCGCGCGCGATGGCGGATTTCGGCTCCGAGCCGGTGAATTCCTCCGATGTCGCCAACGCGATGAAACTCAGCCTCAGCCAGGCCGCGCCCATCCGCGACGAACTGATCAAGAAAGGCATGGCTTACTCGCCCGAGCGCGGTCTCATCGGCTTTACCGTGCCTAAGTTCGACGAATACATGCGCCGCGCCATGCCAGCGACAAAACGCAAAGCGGCCAAGACATAAGCGCAGCTTGCGCAGCTGCGCACCTTCGCTACCTAGAACCAAACATGGTGTTGCCGCCCTCCTCCGATCTCACCTCGCTTGATGCGCGGGCGCGGGAAATCTTCCGCGAGATCGTCGAGTCGTATCTGACGACCGGCGAGCCCGTCGGCTCCCGCACGCTTTCAAAGCTGGCGGGCGTCGGGCTCTCACCCGCCTCCATCCGCAACACGATGGCCGATCTCGCCGGCCTCGGCCTGCTCGAAGCGCCACACGCGATGGCGGGCCGTTTGCCGACGCAACTGGGCTTGCGCTTCTTCGTCGATAGTCTGCTGCAGCTCGGAGACGTGCCGCCGGATGAAAAGCGCGAGATCGACGCGCGTATCGCCGCGGCGGGTTCAAACCCACAGGATGTGATGGGCGCAGCGTCCGATTTGCTCTCCGGTCTCGCTGGCGGCGCCGGTCTTGTCGTCACGCCAGAGCGCGACGCGCCGGTGCGCCATGCTGAGATCGTCGGCATCGGGCCCGGCCAAGCGCTACTCGTGCTCGTGTTCGAAGACAACCAGGTCGAGAACCGCATCATCAACACACCGGCGGATCTGCCGTCAGGCGCGCTCGGCGAGGCCGCAAACTATCTCAACGCCCGCTTCAAAGGCCGCACGCTGTCGGAAGCACGCGCCGCTGCAACCGATGCTCTCGCGCACGACCGCGCGGCGCTTGATCAAGCTGCAGCCGGGTTGGTGGAAAGAGGCTTGGTCGAATGGTCCGGTGAAGATCCGATGCTCGGGCGTTCGCTGATCGTCCGCGGGCGCGGGAACTTGCTGCAGGATCAACAGGCCGTCGCGGACCTGGAGCGGGCGCGAAAGCTGTTCGATGACCTGGAGAAGACCCGCGATCTCATCCAAGTGCTCGATCTGGCCAAGGCTGGGGACGCCGTGCGAGTCTATATCGGTTCGGAAAACCCGCTTTTTTCATTGTCGGGGTCGAGTCTGATCGTCGCCCCCTATATGAACGCCGAACGGAAAGTCGTCGGGGCTCTGGGCGTGATCGGCCCTACCCGGCTCAATTATGCGCGGGTGATCCCCGTGGTGGATTATACAGCGCGCGTTGTCGGCCGGGTGCTCGACGGACGCGGCGAACGATGAGGATGGAATGACGGACGAAGCAAATCCCCAGCAGCCGGAAATCGCCGCGAACGACGCCGCAGGTGAAGCGTACGACGTGGCGACGCTGCAAGCCGAGCTGTCCAAAGCCAAGGACGACATGCTCCGCGCCTTAGCTGACGCAGAAAACACGCGCCGCCGCGCAGAGCGGCAAGCCGTTGAAGCCCGCGCCTACGCGATTGATCGCTTTGCGCAAGATCTGCTGCCCATCGCCGACACGCTTGAGCGCGCGCTCATGACCGCGCCGCGCGATGATCAGGACGAAGGCTTCCGCAACCTGCTCACCGGCGTCGAACTCACGGAGCGTTCGCTGGTCGATGCGTTCGCGCGCCACGGCCTGAAGCGCATCGGCGCACGCGGTGAGCCCTTCGATCCCAAAGTGCACCAAGCGGTGGCGCAGGCCCCCGGCGATCAGCCTGCCGGCACGGTGCAGGAAGTGCTGCAATCCGGCTATGTGCTGGGTGACCGCACGTTACGCGCCGCCATGGTGCTCGTTTCGGTCGGGCCCGCTGGCGGCGCCCCAGCCCCACACGTGGACATCAAGGTTTAACGCGAGGCTTTTTCTCGCGCCTCGGCGCGTTGCGAGCTATGCCAAACGCGTCCATCGCTCTGCGGCGATGAAGGGGGAATTACGCCAGAAGGCTGGATTCCGCCTGAATTCCGCTTTGCGTCTGACATGACGGATAGTTAACCATGTCCGTCACGATTTGAGGGGAGACCAGTACATGCGTGGAAAGCTTTTGTTTGGCGCGGCAGTAGCTGCGCTGATGGCGTTTGGATTGTCGCCAGCGTCCGCGCAAACCAATGATCAGCCAGGCGACGCGTCAACGACCGCGACGCTCAACGGCAACGTCGATGGCGAGATCTCCCCTGCTGCCGACACCGACTGGTTTCGCCTCGATGTCCAAACCGGCCGCCGTTACAATTTGGCGCTCGCCGGCCTTGAGAACGAACAAGGCGAAGCGCTCGACCCATTGCTCAGCATCTATGATGCGCAGGGCAACCAGCTCGCCTTCAATGACGACGCCAACGGCTCACTGAACTCAGCGTTGCGCTACGTGCCGCAGCAGACAGGCACCGTGTACGTCGAAGCCCGCGCCTTCAGCAGCGAAGCCACCGGCGCCTATCGTCTCGGCGTTTCGTCAGAAGAGGTGCCGCCGGATGACGCCGCGGGCGACGTCAGCACACGTGCGCGCGCCAGCGTTGGCCGCACCACCAACGGCTCGATCGAATACGAAGGCGATTTCGACTGGTACCGCTTCTCGGCGCGCACCGGCAATCGTTACCACGTCACGCTCGACGGCGCCGGCGAAGGCGGCCTCGGCGATCCGGTGCTGCGCGTCCTCGATCGCGACGGCAACGTGCTGGCCGAGAACGATGACGGCGAAGGCTCGCTCAATTCCGCGCTCGAATTCATCCCCGCCGCGAACGGCGAAGTCTTCATCGAAGCGCGTGGCTACGGCGACGCCTACACCGGCCCCTACGCTCTCAACATCACAGCTGAGCGCCTGCCGCGTGACAATGTCGGCAATTCTGCCTCGACTGGCGGCCGCATCAATGCGGGCCAAACCATCGAAGGCACGCTCGATTTCCCGAGCGACACCGATTGGTATCGCGTTCGTCTGACCGAAGGTCAGTCGTATCGCTTCACGCTGAACAGCAGCGGCGACACCCCGATCGACGATCCGTTGATCCGCTTGCATGACTCGCACGGCGCTGAAATCGCTGTCGACGATGACGGCGGCGATGGCCTGAACTCATACCTTGAGTTCACCGCGCCGAGCACCGGCAACTATTTCGTCGAAGCTGGTTCATTCGGCGGCCAAGCGATTGGCGGCTACACGCTTGCGGCGCTCAACGGCGATGTGCCTGCAGACGCCACGACCGACGCCAGCCTCGCGCCGGAAGGCGATTATCGCGAAGGCGTGCTCGCGCCGGCGGGCGATCGCGACTGGTACCGTCTCACGCTCGAGCAAGGCCAAGGTGTCCGCATCGGCATGCAAGCCACCGGCACGCCGGACAGCATCGGTGACCCCTACCTCGTGCTTTACGGCCCGGATGGCGCCGAACTCGCGCGTGATGACGACGGCGGCGACGGCCTTAACTCATGGCTCGAATTCCAGGCACCGGCCGCTGGCGCGTACTACGTCGAAGCGCGTGGCTTCACCGAAGACGCTGTCGGTCGCTACGCGATCAACCTCGTCGGCGGTGAGATCGGCGACAGCATGGAAGGCGCTGATGCCGTTCAGGCGAACGGCGACATGCGCACCAGCTTCGTCGGCGCCGCCGGTGACGTCGACTGGTTCGCGGTCGAGCTGATCGAAGGCCGCCCCTATCGCTTCTACGTCGATGGCGCTGAAGGCGATGCGCTCGCCGATCCGCTGCTGGTGCTCTACGATGCAACCGGCACGGAAGTGGCGCGCGATGACGACGGCGGTCACGGCCTCAACTCGTACCTCTACTTTGCCTCGCCAACCGGTGGGCCGTACTTCGCTGCGGTCTCGTCCTATGACGGCCAAAGCACGGGCCGGTACACGATCCGCGCCGTCGACACCGACGTGCCGGGCCACGCCTACACGGATGAAATCCTCGATCCTGCTGACGACGCGCGCGCCAGTCGCATCGAAATTCCGGGCGACATCGACGTCTATCGCGTCACGCTCGAAGCTGGCGTCACGTATCAGATCGAAGCCAATGGCTCAGGTGATACGCCGCTTGCCGATCCGTTCCTCTCGCTCGTGCAAGAAGGCGCCGGCATGGAAGACGCGGGTCCGAATGGTCCTGACGCGTTGATCGTTCGCCAGGGCGGCCGCCAGGTCGCTTCGGACGACGACAGCGGCCCGGGCAACGATGCGCGCCTACGCTTCCGTCCCGAAACATCAGGTGACTACCTCATCCAAGTCAGCGGCCTGTCGAATACGGTCGGCGGCTATGAGGTGAAGATCGTGCGCCGGTGAGCGGAAACGCTTAAGGGGACGCACGCATGGGCGGCGGCGCTGACAAGAGCGCCGCCGCTTTTCTTTGCGCGTTAGCTCAAGCCCGTCGTGCGCTCGCCGCCTTGGCGTTCGAGCATCCAGCCCGGATATTCGGGCCGCAGCTTCGACACATCGTCGAGCTTCTTCAGATCATCGCTCGAAAGCTCCACGCTCGTAGCCGAAAGATTGTCGTTGAGTTGCGCTTCTGTCTTCGCGCCGATGATGACGCTCGTGACGTGCTTCTGATGCAGCAGCCATGAAAGCGCGATCTGCGCGACGGAGACGCCGCGCGCGTCGCCGATCTCCTTCATCACGTCGATGATGTCGTAGGCCTTCTCTTTATCGACCGGCGGGAAGTCGAACGCGATGCGGCGCGACCCGTCGGTTGGCGCAGTAGCGCGCGTGTATTTGCCGGAGAGGAAGCCGCCCGCGAGCGGACTCCACGGCAGAATGGCGAGGTTCTGGTCCTTTGCCAGCGGCACAACTTCCCGCTCAAGATCGCGGCCAGCGATCGTGTAGTACATCTGCAAAGAGTCATAGCGCGCGAGACCGTTGCGTTCCGAGATGCCGAGCGCCTTGGCGATCTGCCATGCGGCGTGATTGCAGAGGCCGAGATAGCGCGCCCTGCCCGACTTCACGACTTCATCCAGTGCTTCAAGCGTCTCCTCGAGCGGCACGGCCGGATCGAACGAGTGCACCTGGTAGAGATCTATATAGTCGAGATCGAGCCGCTCAAGGCTCGCGTCGATCGCGTCGAAGATATGCTTGCGTGAGAGCCCCCACAGATTGGTGTTGGCGTAGCGACGCTTTTCCTCGGGCGATTGCTGCGGGTTGTACGCACCCATGCGGCCAAACACTTTGGTCGCAATGACGAGTTCATCGCGCGGCAAGTCTTTGATCGCTTGTCCCGTCACCTGCTCAGAGAGACCGTTTGAATAGACATCAGCCGTGTCGATGAAAGTAACGCCTTTATCGAACGCGCCTTTGACGAGTTTATTGGCGGCGTCTTGTTCAAGCGCGCCGATGGCCTTCCAGATGCCGTCGCCACCGAATGTCATGGTGCCGAGGCAAATTTCAGAAACAGCAAGGCCAGTGCGGCCGAGTTTGCGATAGCGCATGGGAGGATCCTTTAGGCGACGCCGTTGGCGCGGAACCAGGCGAGACAGCGCGCCCAGCCGTCAGCGGCCGCTTCAGCATTGTAGCTCTCGCGATAGTCAGCATGGAAGCCATGCCCGACGCCCGGATAAACGACGATCTCCGAATGCGAGGGATTATCCGCCGCGTTCAGCGACGCGCGCATTTGTTCAACGCTTTCAAGCGGAATGCCCCGATCGTTCTCGGCATAAAGCCCGAGCACCGGAGTGTGCAGCGTGCCGCCGATATCGTAAGGCCATTGACGATCTTCGTCCGCCCCCCAGCCGCCAGCCGCCGGATGCACAAGACGACCGTACCAAGCGACGCCGGCCTTCACGTCCGGAAAACGCGCTGCCGCCATCCACACAACCGTTCCGCCCCAGCAGAAGCCGGTGATGCCGATGTGGTCGTTGGAGAACGACTGCGCCTTCAGCCATTCGATGGCGCCGTGCGTGTCGCCCATCACTTGCTCATTGTTGGCGGCGCCAACGATATTGCGGATGGCATCCATGTCAGTCATCGGCGCGGGGTCGCCGGCGCGATCGAAATAGTCCGGCGCAATCGCGACGTAACCTTCACGCGCAAAGCGGCGGCAAACATCCTTGATGTAATCGTGGATACCGAAAATCTCATTCACGACGATGACGCACGAATGGCGACCCCGTCCCGCGGGCCGCGCTACGTATGACGGCAGCGCGTATCCACCAGCGCCCGTCACACGCACATCTTCCGTGATAAGCTCATCGCTTGGTGTGGTCACAGGGCTGGCGCACGACGAGAGCGCCGCCGTTGCGTAGCCTGCGAAGAACAGCGACGCCGTCATGGTGCGGCGCGTGGGCGGAAAATTGCCTTCGGGTGTATCGAGTCGCATCGTTCGTCTCCTCCAGACACGCGCCCGACGCGCGTCCTCTTGCGCGTGATGTGGAGCGGGCGCAGGCTTTCGGCCAGAGCAAATTGAGCGGGGGCATCTCTATGCGTGGGTTTTTGGGTTTGGCCGCGTTCGCGGCTGCGTTCGCACTTGCGGGACCGGCTATGGCCACCGCCCTTCCCTTCGATCCAGATGTGGCGACACAACAATGGCTCGCGACGATGGACGAAGCCTCCCGCGCGCGGTCAGACTCTTACTTCGAGGGCGGCTATTGGATTCAGTTCGTCGGGCCGCTCATCGGTTTCATCTTCGCGTTCGCATTCCTTCAACTGGGCTTCGCCAAGAACATCCGCGCCTGGCTTGAGAAGAACGTGAAGATCTACTTCTTCGTCGTTGTCCTCTTCGCCCTCGTCTACACGCTCGTCGGCGCAGTGATCACCTTCGGTTGGGACTATTGGGTCGGCTTCGTGCGTGAGCATGACTACAATCTCTCGACGCAAACCTTCGCGCAGTGGTTCGGCGAATATCTACAAGAGTTCGGCATCAGCTTGCTGATCGGTTCGCTCGCGATCGGCATGCTCTATCTCATCATCGCTGTTGCAAAAAAGACTTGGTGGATATGGGGCACCGTCGCGACGCTCGTATTCGTTGCGATCATCGGCATGCTCGCGCCGGTGTACATCTCGCCGCTCTTCAACAGCTACAATCCCATGCCGCAGAGCGCGTTGCGCGAGAGCGTCATTCAGATCGCTGAAGCCAATGGCGTGCCGACGACTGACGTGCTCGTCTACGACCGCTCCCGTCAGACCAACAGCGTCAGCGCCAACGTTTCGGGCTTCGGCGATACAACGCGGATCTCGCTGGCAGACACACTGCTGCAGCGTGAGTCACCGGGTGGGGTGCGCGCCGTCTTGGGTCACGAAATCGGACACTACGTGCTGCAGCACACGGTTTCGCTTCTGGTGATGAACGCGCTGATGATCGTCATCGCGTTCGGACTGGCGAACTTCCTGTTCAATTTCCTATCCAAGGACGAGCGTTGGGGAATCCGATCGGTCGCAGACCCAGCAGGCATGCCACTCCTGTTTTCGGTTATCGGCTTCATCTTTTTGCTGGCGACGCCGATCAGCAACAACATCACGCGCTTTCACGAACTCCAGGCGGACATGTTCGGCCTCAACGCCGCGCGTGAGCCAGATGGCTTCGCGGAATCCGCGCTGTTGCTGTCGGAATATCGCAAAATGGAGCCGACGGCGTTCGAGGAATGGTTCTTCTACGACCACCCGTCGGGCTACGCGCGCATTCACATGGCGATGGTCTGGAAGGCCCATCACATGGCGCTCGGCGACATTCCGATGGGCTCAGGTGGTCCTCCTCCGGGCTGGGCGCCTGACTTCGTGAGCGGTCATCCCGATCCACGCGCGGTTGGCTACACAGCTCCGGGCGACGAAGGCGCAACCGTGCCGGAAGCGCCAGCTACGACGACGGCTGCTCCAGCAACGCCGCCGGCGACGACGGAACAGTCACCCGCCGCACCGTCAAATTAAGCCGCCCGCCTTTCGGCAATAAGCGCGACGTGCCGTTCATGATGCGATCGACGCCATGATACGCACGTCGCGCAGCGCCGCCGAGCATGCACACATCGCCTGATGCGAGCCGAACGCTGCGCGTCGCGTCAGAACGCAAGCTGCCGCCAATCCGAAACAGCGCCGTATCTCCAAGCGAGATCGACAGTACCGGCGCGTCCCACGCGTCCTCGTCGCTATCGACGTGCAGCCCCATGCGCGCATCGCTCTCGTACAAATTCACGAGGCAAGCTTCCGGCGGCGCATCGTAGCCGCTCAGCGCATTCCAAAGCTCAAGCACCTTCGGTGGCATCGCGGCCCACGGCTCGCCGGTTTCAGGATGCGTCGCCTGATAGCGATACCCCTGCTCCTTGTCGGTCACCCAGCCGAGCGGTCCAAAGTTCGTCATCCGCACGCTCATCGGCGCACCGGATTTTGGCATGCGCGGAATGTAGAACGGCCCCTCCCGCATGCGCGCGAACACCTCATCGCGTAGCGCCTCTTGGGCGGCGCGATCCAGCAGGCCCGGCCAAAGCCGGAAGCCGTCTAGGTCTGAGGCGGGACGGGTCATCTCCAAGCGCCTATGTAGGTGTTCGGTTTCTTTTTTGTTCCGCCAAGAAACTTGAGCCAGATCAAAGCCTCATGGCCTCTGCACTATTTCCCTGCGGCGAATGAGGATAGCAGCTCCCAGAGGCTTGCACCTTGTGGTCGATACACCACATGAACCCGGAACGAAGCGGCTTGGAGCTTGGGGCGGGGCGCTAAGTCGTTTAACCGCTTGTTTGAAGGTACAGGACGCGCGCTTCGCGGACGCCAGGATATGGGTCCAAAAGACGAAACCGCGCCGCTGAGAAAGGAACGAGGACTAAGCAATGGGCAAAGTTATTGGCATCGACCTCGGCACGACCAACTCGTGCGTCGCCGTTATGGAAGGCGGACAACCGAAGGTCATCGTCAACGCCGAAGGCTCGAACACCACCCCGTCAGTGGTCGCCTTCACGGAAAGCGGCGAGCGCTTGATCGGCATTCAAGCCGCGCGCCAAGCCATCACCAATCCGACGCACACCTATTACGCCGTGAAGCGCCTCATCGGCCGCTCCGCAGATGATCCGATCTCCAAGAAGGATGCGGATCTCGTTCCCTACAAGATCGTCAAAGGCCCGAACGGCGACGCCTGGATCCAAGGCCGTGAAAAGCCGTACGCGCCGTCCGAAATCTCCGCCTTCGTTCTGCAGAAAATGAAGCAGACGGCCGAAGATTATCTCGGTGAGCAAGTCACCCAGGCCGTCATCACGGTTCCCGCCTACTTCAACGACGCGCAACGCCAAGCCACCAAAGACGCCGGCAAGATCGCCGGCCTCGAAGTGCTGCGCATCATCAACGAACCGACGGCAGCCGCCCTCGCCTACGGCCTCGACAAGTCGAAGGACGCCGGCACCAAGACCATCGCCGTATATGACCTCGGCGGCGGCACGTTTGACGTCTCGATCCTTGAGATCGGCGACGGCGTGTTCGAAGTGCGCTCGACGAACGGCGACACGTTCCTCGGCGGCGAAGACTTCGACATCCGCATCCTCAACTACATCGCCGACGAGTTCAAAAAGGCCAACGGCATTGATCTGCGCCAGGATAAGCTCGCGCTGCAACGCCTGAAGGAAGTTTCTGAGCAAGCGAAGAAGGAGCTTTCGTCGCGCTCCGAGTTCGACATCAGCGTGCCGTTCATCACCGCGAACGCGAGCGGCCCGGTCCACCTCAACATGAAGATCACGCGCGCCAAGTACGAAGCGCTCGTCGATGATCTCGTGCAAAAGACCATCGCGCCGTGCAAGTCCGCCCTGAAGGACGCTGGCCTCTCCGCTTCTGACATCAAGGAAGTGGTGCTCGTCGGCGGCATGACGCGCATGCCGAAGATCCAGCAGGTCGTGAAAGAGTTCTTCGGCCGCGAGCCGCACAAGGGCGTCAACCCGGATGAAGTCGTGGCCGTTGGCGCCGCGATCCAAGCCGGCGTTCTGCAAGGCGACGTCAAAGACGTCGTGCTCTTGGACGTGACCCCGCTCTCGCTCGGCATCGAAACGCTCGGCGGCGTGTTCACGCGCTTGATCGAACGCAACACCACCATCCCGACCAAGAAGAGCCAAATCTTCTCGACCGCGGAAGACAACCAAAACGCCGTCACCATCCGCGTCTTCCAAGGCGAGCGTGAAATGGCGGCGGACAACCGGCCGCTTGGTCAGTTCGACCTCGTCGGCATCCCGCCCTCCCCGCGCGGCCTGCCGCAGATCGAAGTCACCTTCGACATCGACGCGAACGGCATTGTCTCTGTCGGCGCAAAGGATAAGGCGACCAACAAAGAGCAGAACATGCGCATTCAGCCGTCGGGCGGCCTGTCAGACGACGATATCAAGCGCATGGTCCGCGAAGCCGAGGACCACGCCGGCGAAGACAAATCGAAGCGCGAAATGGTGGAAGCCAAGAACCAAGGCGAAGCCCTGGTCCACGCCAGCGAAAAGCAACTTCAGGAAAATGGCGACAAGATCCCCGCGCCAGACAAGTCCGCTATTGAAGCCGCCATTGCGGCGTTGAAGACGGCGCTTGAGAGCGACAGCACGTCCGAGATCGCCGCCAAGACGCAAGCTTTGGTGCAGGCTTCGATGAAGATCGGTGAGGCCCTTTACGGTGGCGCCGGCGGCGGTGGCCCGGACGGCGGCAACGCTGGCGGCCCTGACCAAGAAGGTGTCGTTGACGCCGACTTCGAAGAAGTCGACGGCAAGAAAAGCGCTTAAATCACGACATCAAGGTCGATCGATGCAGCGCTTCATCCAAACTGAAATCGGGCGGCTTCCCTCCTTGCGTGGGAGCCGCCTCTTTCTCATCTGGGTCACACGATGAGTGCTGACCGCGATTATTACGAGACCCTCGGCGTCACTCGCGATGCTGATGCGGCGTCGATAAAGTCGGCTTTCCGCAAGCTCGCGATGAAGCTGCACCCGGATCAAAACCCGGGCTGCAAAGTCTCCGAGGAAAAGTTCAAAGAACTCGGCGAAGCGTACGCTGTGCTCTCCGATCCCGAAAAGCGCGCCGCGTATGATCGCTATGGCAAAGCCGCGTTCCAAGGCGGCGGCCCCGGCGGTGGCGGTTTCCACGGCGCGGGCGCTGCTGACTTCTCCGACCTGTTCAACGAAATCTTCGGCGGCGGCTTCGAGGACATGTTCGCGCGCGGCGGTGGACGTGGCGGGCCGCGCAACGGCCCAGGCCGCGGCGCCGACCTCCGCTACGATGTCGAGATCACGCTCGAGCAAGCATTCCGCGGCAACGAACGCGAAATCGTCGTGCCTCGCGCGCAAGCGTGTGAGCCGTGCAAAGGCTCAGGCTCCGAAGGCAACGCGCCGCTTGAGCCGTGCACGACGTGCCAAGGCGCCGGCCAAGTGCGCACCCAGCAAGGCATGTTCCGCATGGTGCGCACCTGCCCTGCTTGCCACGGCCGTGGTCAAACGATCAAAACGCCCTGCCGCTCATGCGGCGGTCGCGGCCAAGTCCAAAAAGAGCGCACGCTCTCTGTGAAAATTCCTGCTGGCGTCGAAGACGGCACGCGTATCCGTTTGTCCGGCGAAGGCGATGCCGGCGCGCGCGGCGGCCCGCCGGGCGATCTCTACCTCTTCCTCTCCGTGAAACCGCACACACTCTTCGAACGCGAAGGCCCGGATCTCTACTGCCGTGCTCCCGCGCCGATGGTGAAAGCCGCTCTCGGCGGCGAGATGGAGATCCCAACCATCGACGGCGAACGCGCCAAGATCACCATTCCCGCCGGCGCGCAAACCGGCCGCCGCTTCCGCGTCAAAGGCAAAGGCATGACGCATTTGCGTGGCAAGGATCGCGGCGATCTGCACGTTGAGTTGCTCGTTGAAACGCCGGTGAACCTCACCGCGAAGCAAAAGAAGCTACTCGAAGAATTCTCCAAGGATTGCGGCGAAGAATGCCACCCGCAAACCCAAGGCTTCTTCGACAACGTAAAGAGCTTCTTCGACACCAACAGCGAACCGCCGACGCGCTGATGCGCTTGCCAGCGTTCACAGCGCGGCTCACAACACGCGCATGACGCTTTCCATCGCTATCGCAGGCGCCGGCGGCCGTATGGGTCGCGCGCTGGTGCGCGCCGCGGCGCACGATCCGCGGTTTCACGTCTGCGGCGGCACCGAACACAGCGAAGGCCAATTTCTCGGCATCGATCTCGGCGCCCTCGCCGGCGTCGCGCCGCTGATGATGAACACGTCCGAGACGCCGAACCTCGCCGCCGACAAGGCCGAAGTCTGGATCGACTTCACCGCACCCGCCGCAACCATCGATGCACTCGACGCGCTCGTCGGCACACCCGTGAAGGCCGCCATCATCGGCACGACCGGCCTAAGCGACGCGCAGGAAGCGCAGGTCACCGAACACGCCAAGCGTATCGCCATCGTGCGCTCCGGCAATTTCAGCTTGGGCGTGAACTTGCTTGCGGCGCTCGTTGAACAAGCCGCCCAGCGCCTCGGCCCCGAGTGGGACATCGAGATCACCGAAGCGCATCACCGCCGCAAGGTCGACGCGCCCTCGGGCACAGCCCTCCTGCTCGGCGACGCTGCCGCGCACGGCCGCAACGTGAAACTCTCCGACGCGCGCCTCAGACCGCACGACGGCATCACCGGCGAACGCAAAGAGGGCGGCATCGGCTTTTCCGCCATTCGCGGCGGCGGCATCGTCGGTGACCACGACGTCCGCTTCATCGCCGAACGCGAAACAGTGACGCTCTCGCATCACGCCTCAGATCGCGCAGTCTTCGCTGACGGCGCCCTTGCTGCTGCGCTCTGGGTCGCCAACAAACCGCCCGGGCTCTATTCAATGCGCGACGTGTTGGGGCTGTAACCGCGCTTCGCTTTGCTCAACGCCAAGCTCAGCGCCGACGCAAAGCCATCGCATTCCTTGGGCGAAAGAAACGCACCCAAGCGCATCTGCCCTTCGCGCTCCCGGATCAGCACGCCGCGCCCATCGCGCATCACCCGCGCCCAAACCGGATTAAGCACCCAATGCGTCGCAGCGCCGTTCTTATCGACAGCCGCCACATGCACCTTTCCCGGCGCAATCCGCACATACTCGGCCGCCTGCCCCGAGCGATAATTCCAACGGAACGCCAGCCACAACGCCAGAACGTCCAGCCCAAGAAACCCTGCGACTGGAAACGCGCCTTGAACCCAAAAGAAGATCGCCACGGCCACGTTCACCGCGATCACGGCAAGCAGCATCAGCTTGAACGCTTTGAAACTGAAGCTCCGATGCGGACGCAGCACAGCGTCCATCAGAAGCGGCTCATCCAGAGCCGGCGCGTCAGGCGAGCGTTCCCAGTGCGGCGTCATGCGCTAAGCTTAAACCCGCCGCTTCGGCTGCCAAGGGACGAGAACACGTGGCCAAGCGCCTGACCAAAGCCAAAGCGGAAGAACTCTACGCCCGCCTCGCTCACGTGCGCCCAGATCCAAAAACGGAGTTGGAGTACACGAACCCCTACACGCTTCTCGTCGCCGTCGTTCTCTCAGCCCAAGCCACAGACAAAGGCGTCAACCGTGCCACTGGCCCGCTTTTTCAGATCGCAGACACACCGAAGAAAATGCTGAAGCTCGGCGAAGAAAAAGTCGCCGATCACATCAAAACTATCGGCCTCTGGCGCAACAAGGCCAAGAACGTCATCGCGCTCTCACAAGCTTTGATCGAAGAACACAACGGCGAAGTCCCACACGATCGCGAAGCGTTAGAGGCCCTTCCCGGCGTCGGCCGCAAGACGGCAAACGTTGTGCTTATGGAAATCTTCGGTGAAGGCACCATCGCCGTCGACACCCACGTCTTCCGCGTCGCCAACCGCACCGGCCTAGCCGACGGGAAAAATCCGGCGGAAGTCGAAGAGCAGCTCATGCGTGTAACACCGGAGACGTATCTCCACGGCGCGCACCACTGGCTGATCCTGCACGGTCGCTACACGTGCCTAGCGCGCAAGCCAGAGTGCCCGCGTTGCGTGATCGCCGATATCTGTGTTTATACACCCAAGACGCGCGCAATCGCACGGACGAAAATATCGGCGCCTTCAGGTGCAAAATCCAAGAAGAGATAAGGCTCGATCGCCTCGATCTCGATCACGCGCCAAGCGCCATCATCGCCGAGCACCAAATCGATCCGGACGTAGAGCAAGTCCTTCGGCGCGCGCGCACGCGCAGCCTCCGCCGCATCGATCGCAGCTGCCGGCGGCACTTCTGCAACGAACCGCGCGCCAGAAACATTAGCTAGCCAATCGCCCGCAGCGGGCACCTTCCGCACCGCATGCGAATATTCACCGCCGAACCAGAAGAGCGAACGCTCCCCTTCCGTCTCAATCGCGCGCAAGTACGGCTGGATCATCGCCGGCCCGACCGGCCCATCGATCAAATCCGCTTCACTCCACGCATTGCGTTTCAAACGCACCGTCCGCACCGAGCCCGCGCCCACTTGCGGCTTCAACACAACTTCCGATGCATCGAGTGCGTCAAACGCCTGCGAGACTGTGTGTGCATCCGGCTTGTCCGTCCAAACCGTTTCAATCGCCGACGGTCCAAGTTCTTGAAGATACGTCTTGCGCATGTTCCAGCGCACGACTTGCGAAGGATTGCAGACACGCAGCCCATTGCGCTCATGCGATTCGAGCGCCTCCAGAAATTGGTCCGCACGCTCTGTGTAGTCCCAAGTCGTCCGGATCACCGCGAGGTCGAAACCGCGCTGCGGCAAATCCATCTCGTCCCAATAGACGATTTCGAACTCAACGCCGCGCCTCTTGCCCGCCGCGAGAATGAGATCGCGACTCTTCTCTTCAAGCTGCGGCACGGCGCCAGGCCCAAGCGGCGTGCCGCGATACGTGCGACCCGTTAGATACGCGACGCGCGCCATTTACGAACGGCGCGCCGCAGCGGCTTCGGCCGCGCATTGGTCCAAAGTCGGCACAGCAGCGTCTGCGTGGCGCGCGCTCGGGTGCGCCTCCTGCAAACGCATCGCGTTGTGATTATCAGCGGCGAACAACAGCAGCAGCGCGCACGTTTCGTAGCGATACGTCACGGCCGCGCCCGCGCCTTCACGGCGAACGATGTCCGCCGTGCCGAACAGGCGCTCGACATCCTGCAGCGACGGCGCTTGCCCTCCACCTGCCGCACGCAGTGCTTGCGCTTGGCGCGACGAGGCCACTGAAGGCGTCGTCGCAGCTGGTGGATTTACGCCCGTTGCAGGCCCCGTGGGAGCGGCGGTGGCGCAGGCGGAGAGCAGCAGCAATGCCGCCAGAGAAGCTATGAATCGCATGCGCGCGAATGTGCCGCCGCCCGCGCTCGCCCGCAATGCTTGCCACGCCCTCTTCCGCGCGCTTAAACGCCACAACTCCAAGGATTATTTCATGACCAGCTCGACCTACGATGTCGTCGCCGTCGGCAACGCAATTATTGACGTTCTGAAACCTGTGTCAGACGGGTTCCTCGCCGAGGAAGGCATCGCCAAAGGCGCAATGACTTTGATCGACGAAGCGCGGGCTGAGCATCTGACGGCGCGTTTAGCTGATCCCGTCGTCGCTGCAGGCGGTTCTGCCGCCAACACAGTGACAGGCATTTCGAGCTTTGGCGGCAAGACCGCGTACATCGGCAAAGTCGCCGATGATGCGCTCGGCGCACGTTTCACTAAGGAATTCCGCGCCGCCGGCGTCACCTTCAACACGCCGCCACGTCCTGGCACGCCAAGCACTGCGCGCTCGCTCATCGTCGTGACTTCAGACGGTCAGCGCTCGATGAACACCTATCTCGGCGCCTCCACCCTGCTCGGCGCTGAAGACGTCGATGCCGATCTCATCAAATCCGGCGAGACCCTTTTCCTAGAAGGCTACCTGTTCGACCGCGACGAAGCGAAGGCCGCTTTCGTGCGCGCAGCCGAGATCGCCAAATCCGCAGGCCGCAAAGTCTCGCTGACTCTTTCAGATACATTCTGCGTCGATCGCCACCGCGACAGCTTCCGCCAATTGGTAAGTGGTCACATCGACATCCTGTTCTGCAACGAATCCGAACTCCTCTCGCTCTATGAAAGCTCGGACCTCGGCGACGCCCTCGCGCAAGCCCGGAAAGCCTGCCCTCTCGTCGCCGTGACACGCTCAGAGCATGGCTCTCTCATCGCTTCGGCGAACGAAACCGTCGAAGTGAAGGCGTTCCCGGTCTCGAAGATCGTCGACTCGACCGGCGCTGGAGATCAGTACGCGGCGGGCTTCCTGTTCGGCTACGCGCGCAAGAAATCTCTAGCAGAGTGCGGCGCGTTCGCTTCCTTGGCCGCGGCGGAAGTGATTTCGCACATGGGCCCGCGTCCCGAGATCAGCCTTCGCGACCTCGCGCGAAAGAACGGCCTCAGCGTCTAGAGAATGAAGCGGCTCAAATCGGCATTCTTCGCGAGATTGCCGACATTGGCCTTCACGTAGTCGGCATCAATGCGCACAGTTTCTCCGCTCCGGTCTGGCGCGGAGTAGCTGATCTCATCGAGCATCCGCTCCATCACGGTTTGCAGCCGCCGCGCGCCAATGTTTTCAACTGTGCTGTTCACGTCTGCCGCAATGCCTGCGATGGCTTCAACGGCGTCATCGGTAATGTCGAGCGTAACGCCCTCGGTCTTCAGCAGCGCCTTGTATTGCGTGACGAGGCTGGCTTCCGGCTCGGTCAGGATGCGGCGGAAATCGTCGCGCGTCAGCGCCTGCAGCTCAACGCGGATCGGTAAACGACCCTGCAATTCCGGCAGCAAGTCCGACGGCTTCGAAACGTGAAACGCGCCCGACGCAATGAACAGGATATGATCCGTCTTCACCTGTCCGTGCTTGGTAGTAACGATTGTGCCTTCTATTAGCGGCAACAAATCCCGCTGTACGCCTTCGCGGCTGACATCGCCGCCGCCGACGCGCTCCGAACGTGAGGCGATCTTGTCGATCTCATCAATGAATACGATGCCGTCCTCGGCCGTGAGCGCCAGCGCCTCTTTGACCAGTGTATCCTGGTCTATGAGCTTGTCGCTCTCCTCGCGAATAAGCGGCTCGTAAGCCTCATCTACCGTCATGCGGACGCGCTTCGTGCGTTTGCCAAATGCCTTGCCGAAAATCTCGCCAATGTTGACCA
>JBEBHI010000306.1:0-2007 GCA_040080935.1 Terricaulis sp. | reverse complement strand
CTAGTAGACGCAGCGCAAAAGGATACCGGCCGTTCGAAAAAGCGTCGGCCGCACGTTTGTTTCGGCCCTATTTCCAACGGCCTAGTCGAGTAATCCACTGCCGCCATGACGTAGCGTTTTCGCCCTGCGTCATCAGGACTTTGTGATCGCAATTGTTCTCATGACGCGAACTCGCCATATCGGCGCCTCGCTTGTTGCCGATGCTTATATCTGGCGGGAGCGAGAGGGGGCTGACGCAAGGCGCGGAGCGTAATCCGCGTACCGGTCCCGGGCCACTGAGCCCAACCCGAGACCGATCAACATATGTGGTGGAGCTGAATGGATCACGATTTCTGCAATGTGGATGGCGCACGGCGTCTCAAGATGCGCATTGAGGAATATTGGCGCGAACGGGGCTACAACGTCGATGTGAAGCTTATCGAAGCGGGCTTCGTAGCGGCGATGCGTTCTGCGCGTACGGACGTTCGTAGCGACATGGTCAATGGTTTTCCAACCAAGCGCAAAGATGACGACGATCGACCGTCCCCTAGCCGTCGCGGCTTGATGGAAGTCGCGTAAGCGCCGGTACCTGTTGGTTTATGGGCGCGCCGCCAGCAAGCGGCGACAGGCCGGCGCCAACTCTGAAAATCTATGAAGTAGCACGTCGGCGCCGAGTTTATCGGCGTCGACGTCGCTATATCCGAAGCTCACAATGCAGACCGGCGCGCCTGCGGCTTTCGCTGAGCCGACGTCGGCGGCGCCATCGCCAACCATCACTGAACGCCGCACAACGCCGCCTGCGCGTGTGACCGACGCACGGTAGTGATCCGGGTGCGGCTTGCGATCCGTCACCGCATCGGCGCCGACGATCGCGGAGAAGCGTTCGCTGAGCCCAAGTGCGTCGAGCAATTGCACGGACAGCGCCGTGCGCTTGTTGGTGCAGACCGCAAGCTTCGCGCCGAGGTCCGCCAAAATATCCAGCTGCTCAACCACGCCGTCGAAGGGGCGAGATTCGCGCGCGATGTCAGCGGCGTAGAAGGCGACGAACTCGTTTGTCAGCTGATCCAATCTCGTTGCGGAAAACGTCACACCCTGCAGCGCCGAAGCGCGTTCGATCAGCACTCGCGCGCCGTGGCCTATCAGGTTGCGCACCGTCTCGGCTTTCACCCGCGGCAGGCCCTCAAGGTCCATCGTTTCGTTCAGCGCGCGCACCAAATCCGGCGCGGTGTCCACCAACGTGCCGTCTAGGTCGAAAACAATGGTCGCGTCGGCCAGTTCGCCGCTGCTCATGGGATGCCTCTGAGAAGCGCTTCCGCTATAGCGGACATAGGATTCGAACAAGGTCGGAACACATGAGCCGGGCGCGAGCCGCAATTATTCTGGCGGCGGGACAGGGCAAGCGGATGAAGTCCGAGACGCCCAAAATGCTGCATAAAATGGGCGGTAGGGCGCTAGTGGATTGGTCCATTGCGCTAGCGCGTGATCTGAACTGCGCCCGCACGGTCGTGGTGATCCCGCCGAATGCGCCAGCCTTGGAAGAGCGCGTGACCTCGGTTTTGGGCGCTGGTTCGACCGCGATTCAGGAAGTGCCACGCGGCACGGGCGACGCCGCCAAATCCGCGGCCTCCGCGCTTGCCTCGTTCGATGGCGACGTCGTCGTTTACTTCGGCGACACCCCGCTCATCCGCGCCGAAACGTTGGCGCGCATGTTCGCCGCCCGCGATGCTGGTTCGAGTGTGGTCGTGCTCGCCTTTCACGCCGACGACCCAACCGGCTACGGCCGTATCATCACCGACGCCGCAGGCGAGTTCGTGAAGAACGTCGAGCACCGCGATGCCAACAAGGAAGAACTTGCAGTCAATCTCTGCAACGCCGGTGCGCTGGTCGCGGACGCGAAGACCCTGTTCGACCTGCTCGCAAAGCTCCGCAACGACAACGCCCAGCAAGAATTCTACCTCACCGACATTCCCGGCATGGCCCGCGCCGCGTCGATGAAGGTCGGTATCGTCGAGGCGCAGGAAGAAGAGC
>JBEBHI010000159.1:0-7740 GCA_040080935.1 Terricaulis sp. | reverse complement strand
ACATTGCCAGCGTTACGCGCTCTTCTGCACGAAGATCGAGCCGGCGCTGTAGCCGGCGCCGAAGGAGCAGATGAGGCCTTTGTCGCCGGCTTTTAGGTCATCGCTGTGATTGTGGAAGGCGATGATTGAACCGGCGCCGGCGGTGTTGCCGTAAACGTCGAGCACGGTGGGCGCTTCGTCTTGGCTCGCTTCGTGACCCAGCACGCGTTCCGCGATAAGCCGGTTCATGTTCGAGTTGGCTTGATGCAGCCAAAGGCGGCGCATGTCGGACGCCTTCAGGTTCATCGCCGCCATCTGCTCGAGGATCATCTCGGACACGAGTGGCACGACTTCTTTGAAGACCTTGCGGCCTTGTTGGGTGATCAGCTTGTCGGGATCGTCGCGATGAGCTTCGTCGCCGCGGTTGAGGAAGCCGAAATTGTTGCGGATGTTGTTGGAGAACACCGTTTTCAGCTTCGAGCCAAGCACCGTCCAGGCGCCCTTCGGCGCGATCTCGGCGCGCTCGACTAGGATCGCCACTGCAGCGTCGCCGAAGATGAAGTGAGAGTCGCGGTCGCGGAAATTGAGGTGGCCTGTCGTGAGCTCCGGGTTCACGACGAGCACCGACTGGGCGTGCCCGGCGTTGACGATGTCGATGGCGTTTTGAATGGCGAACGTGGCCGATGAGCAGGCGACGTTCATGTCGTAGCCAAAACCGCTCGCGCCCAAGGCGTTTTGCACTTCGATGGCGAGCGCCGGGTAGGGGCGCTGCAGCGACGAGCAGGAGCAAATCACCGCGCCGATTTCGCGCGCATCACGCCCGGCGCGTTCAAGCGCCTGCTTGGCCGCGTTCACGGCGACTTCGGCCATTAGCGATATCTCGCCGTTTGGCCGTTCCGGAATGCGCGGCACCATCCGGTTCACATCGAGCGAACCTTCCTTGTCCATGACGAAGCGGTGCTTGATGCCGGAGGCCTTCTCAATGAACTCGACGCTCGAGGTCTGCAGCGCCGTCTTCGTTCCAGCCGCAATTTCGGCGGCGTGTTCGGCATTGAAGCGTTCGACGTACGTGTTGAACGACGCGACGAGTTCAGCGTTGGTGATGGAATCCGACGGCGTCCAAAGGCCGGTCGCGGAAATGGCGACAGTCAATGCGTAGTCCCCGTTTGCTGCGCTGCACTACGCGGTTAGACCCGCTGGGCCGGAGGCGTCAATCCGCCTCCCCATCCCGCGGGCTAGTCGGGCCCGCCCTCGCGTTGCGGCAGGATCAGCCAGGGCGGTGGATCAAGGCTGATTTCGCGGCCTGCGGCGGTAAGCTTCTTACCGGCGGTCGCGGCGTCCAACGCGCGATCCAATCGCAATAACGCAATAGCGCGGCCTGCAGTGCCGGTGCGCACCGAACCGATCTCCGCTTCGCCCGCGAGCACCGGCGTCCCGAACGCGATCGCCTCGCCGTCGAACACGATTGGGCAAAACTTCTTGCGTGTCGTCGCGCGCCGCTTCATGCGACTGACGTTTTCCTGGCCGACGAAACAGCCCTTGTCGAAGGCGACGCCGTTGAGCTCTTCCAGCAAAGCTTCGCCGGCAAACACCTCTTCCGGTGCAGCATCACGCGCGAGATCAGGAATGCCTAGCGCGATGCGCGCATCTTCGTTTGAGGCAGGCGGCGTCTCGATTTTTGCGACGACAGCGCGGAAGCCGAGCGCCGCCACACGCGGATCGCTTACCGCGCCATCGAATGCCTCTGCGCTCAACACCACATGCAAGTCTTCGCTGACATCGGCGAGCGCCACGTTTGCGCGGAGCTTGTACATTGAGAGCCGTCGCAGCAGGTCGGCGCCGCGTGATGGATCGACATCCAGCAGCAAGCCATCCTCGCGCGCCCAGACGAACATATCGGCGCTGATCTTGCCCCGTGGGGAAAGCAGCGCTGAGTAGACAACGCCCGCGCCATCTAGCTGGTCCAAATCCTGCGTCAGCAGGTTCTGGAGGAAAGGCCGCGCATCCGGGCCGGTCACCGCGATCAAACTGCGCTCAATTCGGCCCGGGCGTGTCATGGCGACCACTTGGGCCGCGCCGTGATGCCGCGCAACCCCGCCGCACTGGCTTTGTTGACTTCACATTTACCCGGCCTGCGCCTTTAACGAGCGCTAATGGCCGTGCTTTTCCTCGCCCCCGCCGACCTCGGCGAAACCGTGCTCGCCACGGCCGCCTTGGCGCACGTGTTGGCAGAGGGGCAGCAGCTCACCATCCTCACTAGCGCCGACGCCGCGCCGCTCTTTCGCGGCGCGCCTGGCCTCAAAGCGAAATACACCGTCGAAGGCGTGGGAGATGTTGGCCCGTTCATCGAACTGGCATGGAGCCGCCGCGGGCGCCGCTTTGATCTGGCGCTCGATCTGCGCCGCTCGCCCGCATCGTTGGTGATCCCAGCCAAACGCCGCCTCGCGCTGAAGCAGCCCGAAGTGCTGCGTCACTTCGTTGAGGACTTGAGCGAACTCGTCGGAAGTGAACGCACGCTTGCGCCGACGATCTGGCTCGACGATCGCGCACGCGCGGCCGCCGCTGCAATCGCGCCAGACGCAACGCCGGTTCTGCTCATCGCGCCCGGTGGCAACAACGAAGTCAAACGCTGGCCGCATGAGCGCTTCGCCGCCGTCGCACGGCGGCTTGCTACTGGCGCGCTCGGAGGCGCACGCATTGTCGTGCTCAGCGCTGCTACACGCGACGATGAGATTGCCGCGCGCATTGTTTCCAGCCTCGATGCAGACGGCGTTCCGGCACGCGGCGCCGGACTCGATCTCCTCGCCGCCGCCGCGCTGGCCGAACGCGCTACGCTTTGCATCGGCAATGACAACGCGCTCACCCATATCGCTGCCGCCATGGGCGCGCCGACGCTGACGCTGTTTGGCCCTACGGATGAACGCGTGCGTGCGCCGCGCGGGCCGCGTGTACGCACATTACGCGGCAAGAGTTTCGAGGACGCCGCCCTGGACCAAGGCGCGGCAATGGACGACATCAGCATTGACGCGGTGGAGGCGGCCGCGCTCGATTTACTGCACGCCGGAGGCTTGAGATGAGCACGTTCGTGATGCGCCGGCCAGATGATTGGCACGTCCATCTCAGAGACGGTCCGATGCTCGCTGGCGTGGTCAATTTCACCGCGCGGCAATTTGCGCGCGCCATCGTGATGCCCAACCTCAATCCGCCGGTCACGACGGTCGCGGCAGCCGAGGCCTACAGATCGCGGATCATGGCGGCGGTTGAGCCGGGGCTTCACTTCACGCCGTTGATGACCTGCTATCTGACGGACAGCGTCGATGCGGGAGAGATCGAGCGCGGTTTCGCCGCTGGCGTGTTCACAGCGTGCAAACTCTATCCCGCGCACGCGACGACCAATTCCAGTCATGGCGTGACGGACATCAAGAATATCCGCGGGGCGCTGGAGACGATGCAGCGCATCGGCATGCCTTTGCTGCTGCATGGCGAGGTGACTGACAAGCACGTCGATATCTTCGACCGCGAGGCCGTGTTCATTGATCGTATCTTGTCGAAGCTCGTGCGCGACTTCCCTGCGCTCAAGATTGTGCTTGAGCACATCACGACGGAGGAGGCGGCGAATTTCGTGGCGGATGGCCCGGCCACGCTCGCGGCGACGATCACCGCGCACCATCTCGACTACAATCGCAACGCCATGTTCGAAGGCGGCATCCGCCCGCATTATTATTGTTTGCCAGTGGCCAAGCGTGAGCATCATCGTTTGGCGCTGCGCAAGGCGGCGACGTCGGGTGATGCCAAGTTCTTCCTCGGCACCGATTCAGCGCCGCATGCCGTCGGCGCAAAGGAGACCGCCTGCGGTTGCGCCGGTGTCTTCAGCGCGCCGCACGCGCTTGAGGCTTACGCGAAGGTGTTCGATGAAGAAAAAGCGCTCGATCGTCTGGAGGCGTTCGCTTCGGAGAACGGTCCGCGCTTTTACGGGCTACCACTCAACGAAGAACGGATAACGCTTGAGCGCGGGGATCAGTCTGTACCCGCACGCATTGCTGCTGGCGGCACCGAGATTGTGCCTTTCCATGCTGGCGCCACGCTTGGCTGGCGCATTAGCGGTCTCGCGGCAGCGCGATAGATTTGGCGCTACGCGGTTGCCGGCGAGCGTGTGTAGCCCAAATAGGCTCGACCCAAACGGACGAGTTCATCTTCGAACTCGCGGCTGAGCAGAAAGTCTGCGCCTTCAAGCACAGCGGCGCGCATGGCCCCGTGCACGGAGCGCAAGAGCACGAAAGCTTGCACGCGACTGAGTGTGCGGCCGTTCGCGTCCACTAGGCCTGTTTCGCCGACGTCGAAATTCGCGGCCAGCTCTCTGTGATCGGCTTGCGCCAACAGCGCCGATACGGCGATCCGCCGAGCTTGTGTGCGTCCAGCGAAGGCTTTGACGAATGCGCGGATCATTGCGCGATCGCGCGCAACGCCCGGCTCGGGGCTTTTCAGAATTTCCGCATAGGCCTTCTGATGCGCAGCGGTCTCGCGCGTCGCGAGTTCCGTGAGGATCGAGCGTTTGTCGGGAAAGTAGCGATAGAGCGTACCGACGCTCACGCCTGCGCGCTCAGCGACGGCGTTGGTGTTGAAACCCGCTTCGCCGTCGGCCTCCAAAACCTGAATCGCCGCTTCGAGGATGCAGTCCACCGACACGCGTGAGCGCTGTTGGCGCGGAAGTCTTCGAGTGTTTTCAAGGGTGCTCACGTGGATCCTTCCCGAGACCAAGGCGGTCCGCAAAGTCGAGTAACGCCGGCGGAGCGTCGCTTCTATCCTCAGCCCACGCAACATAATGGACGGACAAATGACCTGGGCAACGGAACGGTTGGACGCGCTGAAGGCTGGAAGCGTCACACCGCCGCCAATAACGCAGACGCTGAAACTCGGCCTTATCGATGGTTGGGGTAACGGTTGGGTGCGAAAGTCATGGCGCCCAGCGCCTGAGCTTGCCACCGCGGATGGCTCGCTGTTTGGAGGCTATCTCGCCGCTCTTGCGGATCAAGTGTTGGCCTTTGCCACGATGACCGTTCTTCCCGGCGATCGCCTGTATCGGACGTTGAACCTACAGATGAATTTCCTGCGCGTCGGTCGCAGCGATCCGCTCGCAATCGACGCGCGCGTCGTCGCGCAGACCAAGCAGATCATTACAGTGCGCGCGGAATTTCGCCGCCCTGATGGAGTGCTCATCGCCGACGCAACAGCGCAGCAAATCTTGATGCCGTTCGACGAGGCGGGCAAAGCCGCTATCGCTAACGCCAGTAGCTAAGGCTATCGGGAGAGCCGCCGCGCCGCTGCGTCGATTGCGTCAGCCACCGCGTCCGGCTGAGACACGTACACAGCGTGGCTGCCGCGCACTTCGGTGATTGTCGCGTTCGCGCGCGTCGCCATTTGCCGCTGCGCTGCTGGCGGGATGACGCGATCTTCGGTGGAGAGCACATAGGCGCTTGGCTTGTTGCGCCAAGCGGCTTGGGTGATGGGCGTGCCGAAGCATGAGCCTGCCGTCGGGATTTGTGCGGCGGCCATGAACGCGCCGCGCTCGGCGGGCAAATCTTGAGCGAAGGCTTGCGGGAAGATTGCGGGATCGAAGAAAAGGAAACCGTCCGCGGAAGGCTGCAATGGCGGAGGCGGACCACCGCCGGCCTCGAGAAGACTCGAAACAGATTCGCCTGTGTCCGGTGCGAACGCCGTCACGAAGACGAGGCCTGCAACGCTCGCTGCGTTACCGGCCTGCGTGATTACTGCGCCGCCGTAGGAGTGGCCGACGAGCAGAACTGGCCCATCTTGACGTGCGAGGACACGATTGGTCGCCGCGACGTCGTCTTCGAGTGATGTCAACGGATTTTGCACGATGCTGACTTTGTGACCCTTGGCCGTCAGTGCGCGATAGACGCCCTCCCAGCCCGCGCCATCAGCCCAGGCGCCATGAACGAGTAGGATGTTGGTCACGTGGTTCTCCTGAGCTTGGGTTGTGGCGCACGCGGCGAGGGTGGCGGTGAGGCCAACAGCGAACGTGCGACGGCTTTGGTGCGAGCGCATGACAGTCCCTCCAGCCGGGGTAGCCTAGCTCACTCCGAGCCCGTCGCGATAGATTTTGGCGTCTTCTTCAGTGAAACAGCAAAACACCACGCGCTTCAGTTTTGGTGCGTTGGCAAGCTCTTGCTCGCACGCCGCGACGGCAATGCCGCATGCAAATCCGCGCGGCCACGCGTAGACGCCCGTGCCCAGACATGGAAACGCGATGGACTCAAAACCGCGCGACGCGGCCATTTTGATCGAGGACGTGTAGCACTTGGCGAGGCCAGCCACTTTCGCGCCCTGTGGGCCTTCATCAGTCCAAACCGGCGCGGCGGTGTGGATGATGAACTTCATCGGTGCGTCGAAGCCTGGGGTGATCACCGCTTCGCCGGTGAGGATCGGGGGAATGCGGTTGGTCGCTTCCGTGAGCTTCGGTCCAGCGGCGGTGCGCAGCGCGCCGTCGACGCCGCTGCCTGGCATCAGTTGTCGGTTGGCGGCGTTCACGACGGCATCGAGCGCCAAGGTCTCGATCCGTCCCACCATGATTTCAAACGGCGCGCTCATTGGATTTATCTAGAGCAGAGGCCTGAGCCTGTCGAAGGCCGGTGGAGGTATCCCGCCCTTCGACAGGCTCAGGGCTCGCCGTGAAGGTAATTCGCCCTCACATTAGCTCTCGTGGAAAAACAGGACCGCATGAAGCCCGGCCAGGGCCGCAAGCTAACGATCGGTGAGATCGCGCTCGGGCGCTCTGTGTTTGGCGATGAGATCGCGTGGCCGAAGATCCGCATTCGGCAAGCGCCCGCACTGGGCTTTGGCGCGATGGTTCCAATCGGGCGCACCATCGTTTTCTCAAAATGGCGCGCCGCGCACGATTTCAGCGCTGCTTCATTGTGGGACCAAGGCTGGTTCGTTCACGAGCTGACGCACGTCTGGCAAGCGGCACGCGGGGTAGTGCTTGCGGTCGCCAAACTCAATGCGCTCGGTAAAGCCTCGTACGCTTACAAGCCGCAAGCGCCAAAACTCAGCGCCTACAATATCGAACGCCAAGCGGAGATCGCGCGGCATCTCTTTCTTGCGCGCGCAAATGCGCCAGAACAGGGCGCGCCGTCGAAGGAATGGTTGGAGCAGACGTGGGCGAGCCGTTAGGGCTCGTTTGCCCGCAGTGTGAATTCACCGCGCTTTGTGCGCTCCGGCAAGCTTGAGCAAAACTCCGCGACAGCATCCTCGCCGTAGCGATCGACCATGTCCGCGAGCGCCGAATAGATTGCGACCGAGGCGATCACCTCGGGCTCTGCGCCTTCCTTGAGCGCTGTATCCCAAGCATCCAGGATGAGCTGCAGCGCGCGGCCCTTCTTATCCGGATCTTCCGTCGCCATCAGCGTCCCGTGTGCCGCGCGCGCAAGCCTTGCGCGATACGCAAACCGCGTGCGCGCAGTTCGGCTTCCATCTGCCGCGTGGTTTGATCGCATACCGGGAAGCGCGCTTCTTCCTGGCGATAGCCGCGGTTGAAGCCTTCAACGAGTAGAGCGTTGTATTGTGGCTCGCGCTCGATCACGCCGCGCATGTAGGTGCGCCATTGCTGATCGCCGCGTCCATCGCAGACAACGCGCAGATAGTGCGCGCCACCGAGGACCTCGGAGAGTTCAACCAGTTGGCCGCGATACCATTCCTCGCCGCGGGCCGGCTGTTCGGTCTGCGCGGGTTGTTGTGGTTGCG
>JBEBHI010000158.1:0-7798 GCA_040080935.1 Terricaulis sp. | reverse complement strand
AGATTTTCAGAGTTGGCGCCGGCCTGTCGCCGCTTGCTGGCGGCGCGCCCATAAACCAACAGGTACCGGCGCTTACGCGACTTCCATCAAGCCGCGACGACTAGGGGAAGGTCGTTCGTCGTCATCTTGGCGTTTGGTTGGGAAACCATTGACCATGTCGCTACGGACATCGGTCCGCGCAGAACGCATCGCCGCAACGAAGCCTGCCTCGATGAGCTTCACGTCGACGTTGTAGCCGCGTTCGCGCCAGTATTCTTCAATGCGCATCTTGATACGCCGAGCACCATCCACATTGCAGAAATCGTGATCCATTCAGCTCCACCACATATGTTGATCGGTTCCGGGTTGGGCTCAGTGGCCCGGGACCGTACGCGGATTACGCTCCGCGCCTTGCGTCAGCCCCCTCTCGCTCCCGCCAGCCTTTAAGCTGACTGACAAGCGAGGCGCCGATATGGCGAGTTCGCGTCATGAGAACAATTGCGATCACAAAGTCCTGATGCCGCAGGGCGCGGACGCTGCGTCATGGCGGCAGTGGATTACTCGACTAGGCCTCTGGAAATAGGGCCGGAACTTCGGAAACGAATGACGCTTCCCGAGAGCTAGTGGCCTTTCGAGGGGTCAACTAGACATGGCGACCATGACCGGACCGCTCTCAGGCACTCGCGTTCTCGAATTTGCGAGCATTGGGCCGGGCCCGTTTTGCGCAATGCTGTTGTCCGATTTGGGCGCCGAGGTGGTGCGCATTGACAGACCCAGCGGCGTTGCCGGAACCGGGCCGAATGCGGTTCTGCAGCGTGGGCGCCCGTCCCTCGTTCTCGATCTCAAGGATCCAAAAGCGGTCGAGTTCGCGGCGCGCGCGGCTGTAGCGGCGGATGTGATCATCGAAGGCAATCGGCCCGGCGTGATGGAGCGGCTGGGACTCGGGCCAGAGCCGCTGATGGCGGCGAACCCGCGCCTCATCTACGGACGCATGACCGGATACGGACAGGAGGGACCGCTCGCGAAAGCGGCCGGTCACGACATCAATTATCTTGCGCAGGTCGGCGCGCTCGATGTGCTTAGCGATGAGAGCGGGCCGCCACGGGCGCCTTTGAATTTGCTCGGCGACTTTGGTGGTGGCGCGCTCTACCTCGCGCTTGGCATTGTGTCCGCGCTGCTTGAGCGGGCGACGTCTGAGCGTGGGCAGATTGTCGATGCAGCGATCGTCGATGGCTCAGCATCTTTGATGGGTATGGTACACGGCGCGTTCGCGACCGGTTCATTGGCGCGCGATCCGCACGCCAACGTCCTCTCTGGCGCCGCGCCGTTCTATCGTTGCTACAAATGCGCTGACGGGCGCTACATCGCGGTGGGCGCGCTCGAACCGCAGTTTTACGCGAGTTTCCTTCGCGCGATGGAGGTCGAGAGCTTCGCGCGCTTCGAACAACGCGATCCGTCGTTCTGGCCGGACCTTTCATCGTTGCTGGAAACCAAGTTCGCAACGAAGCCGCTGGATGCGTGGCTCGCGGAGCTGACGCCGCTCGATGCGTGCATAAGCCCGGTGCTCGCGGTCGAGGAAAGCGTTGTTCACCCGCACGCACGTGCCCGCGCAATGTTCGTCGATATCGCGGGCGTTCCGCACCCGGCGCCGGCACCGCGCTTTTCTCGCACGCCCGGCGCCATTCAGGGGCCAGCTGCGAAACCGGGTGAAGGCGGCTTGGACGCGCTTCGCCGCTGGGGCGTTAGCTGAGCGCGTACATCAAACAGCCCAACGGCTTACGTCCTTCTCCTGTGCGATCAGCGCCAGGCCGTAGGCAATTGAGACCAACTGATCGCCGGTCTCGATTTTGCCGGCGCCGAAGCGCGATTCAAATTGCGCCCTCACCGCCGGCACGAAGGATGAGCCGCCGGTCAAGAACACGCGATCAATATCGCCTTCACGCAGACCGGCATCGGCGAGCGCGCGATCAACGCAGGCGCCGATCTCTTCAAGTTCTGGCGCGATCCATTTTTCAAATTCTGTGCGTTTGATCGTGCGCTCAATGTCCACACCAGCGGCGTGGAACGAGAGCGTGCCTTCGTCGGAGTTTGACAGCTGAACTTTCGCGGCCGAGACGGCGCGGTTCATCGCGTAGCCCGCATCAGCATCGAGGAAGGCGAGAAACGCCTGGATGCGTTCGGGATCGAGGCTGCTACGCACCAATTGTTGGAGATCGCGATAGTCGCGAGAGTGACGCATGATCGACAGTTCGTTCCAGCGGCTGAACTTGCTGAAATAGCCGTTTGGCACCGGGAGCACCTTGCCCCAGCTCATATATTCAGAGCCCTTCCCGAACGCGCGCGCGACCACCTGATCGACGATGCGATAGTCGAAGGCGTCACCGGCGACGCCAACGCCCGAGTGTGCGAGCGGCTTGTAGTCCAAGCCTTTGGGACCGCGCGAGAAGCGCACGACCGAAAAGTCGCTGGTGCCGCCGCCGAAGTCGGCGACGAGGATCGTCGCTTCGGCGCTGAGGCGCTGCGCAAAGAAATATGCGGCCGCAACAGGCTCGTAGACGTGATGGATCTCTTCGAAGCCGATAGCGCGCAGCGCGGCCTCGTAACGTGTGCGCGCTAACGCTTCATCGGGCGCGGCGCCGGCGAATTTCACCGGACGGCCAATGACGACGCGCTTGGGAAACTCGACGCCGGCATGGCTGCGGACTTGGCGCAGGAAGCCGGAGAGCAGCTCTTCAAACCTCCAGCGCCGCGCGTAGATCCGCGTGTCGGAAAACAGCGAGCTCGCGGCGAACGTCTTAAACGACTGGATGAAGCGACAGTCGCCAGCGAGTTCCAGAAACTGATCAATCGCCCACGGCCCTGCTTCGATATTGATGCGTCGCGAATCGTCGTCGTGCGCTTCCCAGAAGCACAACACCGAGCGGAACGCGTCAAACTCTTCGCCAGCGTGCGAGAAATGGACCGCCTCGGCTTCACCGTTCGCGTTGATCCATGTTGCAACCGTGTTGGTGGTGCCGAAATCGAGGCCGATCGACTGGGTCATGGTGCGCCCTCCAACACAAAAAGCCCCAGCGTTGGACCGGGGCCTGCTTCACAGCGGGCGGGTGGATTAAGCTGCGCGCAGCTGGAGTCAAGGCTGCTTGCCCGCCAGCACAAGCACCGTGGCGGCGCTTGTGCTGGCGAGGACACGATTAGAAGCGCTGGCCGACCCGAATGCCGCCAGTCAGAGGCCGCGCGACGACGTCGTAGAAGACGCCTTCGAGAGCGTCGCCGAGCGGTGGCGCTCCGCAGGTGCCCACGGCGCATTCTGTGTAACGGCCGTTGATGCCGCGTTCATCGAAGAGGTTGTCGACGAAGAGCGTGATGCTCAGCCCGTTCTGTTCGATGCCGGTCGAGATATCCGCTGTCCAGTATTCAGGCAGCGTACCGAGCAATTCAGCGTCGCTGTCCGGTCCGAGTGTGAGAATGCTGGTTTGGCGTTCGCCAATGTAGGTGGCGCCGCCTTGCACGAACGCCTCCCAATTGCCGAGCCCGAATTCGTAGCGCGCGGTGATATCGAACTTCAGATCCGGAGAGACCGGCAATTCGCTGCCGACTTCCGTGCCTGTGATTTCCGCGCTCGTGAGTTCGGTCGACAGATAGGTTGCGCCGGCATTGATCCTGAGACCATCGATCGGCACCCAGGTGATCTCAGTTTCGATGCCGTCAATCTCGGCGTCGCCCGCGTTCTGAATTTGCGTCAGACCGCTGCTGCCGGTTGAGATGAACGCGTATTGGAAGTCATTCCAAACCTGATGGAAGATCGCGCCGTTCCAGCGCAACCGTCCGTCGGCCCAATCGGTCTTCCAACCGACTTCGTAATTGTCGAGGAAGTCGGCTTCGTACGGACCGAAGGTGCCACGGCGATTGATGCCGCCCGGTCGGAAGCCTTCAGAGTAGGTCGCATACACCATCCGATCGTCGTCGATCTTCCATTGCAGGTTGGCGCGATAGAGCTGACCGGTTTCCGATGTGGTGGCGTCGAGGTTGGTGCAGGGCGCGCCGCGGAACGGACCGCCGAAGCACTGAGACTCGCCGGTACTGCTGGAAAAGCCCGCGCCAAAGCCGAAGAAGCCGACGAGCGAATTCTCGGTTTCGTAGGCGCGAATGCCGACAGTGCCGGTGAGGCTGTCGGTAAAGTCGAACGAGAGTTCGCCGAACAGTGCTCGCTCTTCGTCGGTGCGGGTTTGTTCGGTCAACCAGATCGTGTTGGGCCAGCCAGTGACTTCGTAATCGTCGCGGAAGTTTTCCGAGAAGTAGTAGCGCTGGTGAATCTCGTGCTCCGAGATTTGGTAGAACAGGCCTGCTATTGCACGGATCCGGCTCTCAGACGGTGAGGCAATGCGGAACTCATAGGTCTCGCGGTCGTGATGATCCCGCCCTTCGACCTGCTGGCCAGGATTGATCGGGTTGCCGAGGCGCGCGCCGCCCGTTGCAACATCGCAGATGCTGCCCGCACCGGCGTTGTCGACGAAGTAACAGCCGTAGCCTGCGAACACGTCGTAGAAATAGCCGTAGTCTGCATAGTCCTGATTTGAATCGATATCGCGGCTGAGGCGCGAGGCCGAGAAGACGATGTCGAAATTGTTGATCTGACCTTCAATGGTGAGGGCGCCCTGGATCCAGGAATCCTCATTCCATTCCGGGAAGAAGTGCATGACCGCCAGGTTGCCGACATCGCTCTGCTCAGCGAACACGCCGTTGCTGCGCTGGTGCTGGCCCATGATTTGTGGCGTAACGGTCCAGCTGTCGTTCAGGTCGATACCGAGCGCGATCCGCCCGCCCCAAGTGTCGACGCTATTGTAGTTCTGATCGGCGACGTCTGAGTTTTCATCCACTGGCCCGGTGCCAAGGCAGCCGGCATCGAAATCGCAGGTTTCGTAGAAGCGGCTGCCCAGACGGTTATCGATGTACCCGTCGTCGTGCTCAGCCCAGCCAACGATCCGCACGGCGGCGCGCTCATTGATCGGGATATTGACGTAGCCCTCGCCGATTTGCCCGAAGCCGCCATAGCGCGTGGCGTTGAGTTCAACGTCGTACGCGGCGCTGAAATCGCTCGGATCGGGGCGATTGGTGATGATGCGGACGGTGCCGGCTTGCGAGCTTGCGCCGTAGAGCGTGCCTTGGGGACCAGCGAGCACTTCAACGCGCGACACGTCATAAAGGTGCATGTCGAGATTGCCGACGATTGTCGTGATCGGCTGTTCGTCGAGATAGGTGCCGACGCTTGGCATCGATCCTGAGTGGTTGCCGTTCTCGCCGCTGGCCACGCCGCGCATGAATGGACGATTGTAGCCCGGCCCGTAGCTTGGCGAGTACGACAAGGTCGGCAAGTGCTGGGCGTATTCTTCGAAATCGGTGATGCCCAATTCCTGCAACCGCTCTTCGCCAAGCGCCGTCACGCTGACCGGCACGTCCTGGAGGTTTTCCTCGCGCTTAGTGGCGGTGACGATGATATCGCCCACCGCGCTTTCCTCATCCTGCGCGAACGCAGATGTCGACGCGACCGCGCCGCCTAGCGCAGTGGTTGCGAATAGAACCGCCTGCCACGCTAGACGCGTTGGTTGGGTTTGTCTCGATCGCTTCGCCATGCTCGCTTCCCCTCGCTTGGTCGATTTCATCAGTATCGCGGATAGTCTTCGGTCGCTCTTCCCAGCGCCGTTTTTAGTGGCTGTAGCCACGCTTCGTAGTTGCGCCATTGCTCCACGGCGCTCGAATAGATGGGCTGACGCACTTGCTCCGAACTCGCAGTGCGCACAGCGCGGGTGTTGGCGTGGAACTCAAGGCACGCCTGTTCGAACGGGAGCCCGAGATAATCGAGCAGACGCCGCACCTCGGCCTCGGTGTCGTCGATCATGTCCTCGTAGAGGACGCGGTGAACGCGCTCTGGCGCCGCTTCGTCGAAGCGCGCCATGAGTTCGGCGTAGTCAGCATAGTAGCGGCCAACGTCGGTCAGATCGTAGGTGAAGGCTTGCCCGCGGGCGAAGTGTTGCTTGAACGCGGAGAAGCACGCTCCCATTGGATGGCGGCGCGCGTCGATGATCTTGGCATTCGGCAAGATGAGATGGATGAGGCCGACGTGCTGAGAATTGTTCGGCATCTTATCGATGAAGAACGGACGGCTAGTCTTTCGCTGTATGCGCGTGCGCACGATGTATTCGTCGCCGAGCGCTTTTATCTGATCCGGCGCCAACTCCGCCAGAATGCCGGGATAGCTTCCGCCGCGCACTTTGCCGCCGCCCAGCCGCTTGGCCATGGAGATGATGTCCGGCAACTCCATCGTGCCTTCGACCATCGAGTGGCTGGCGAGAATCTGCTCGATCAGGGTTGAGCCAGACCGCGGCAGCCCGACAATGAAGATTGGATCGCGCGCCTGAGACCCTTGTCCGTTGTGCGCCTCAAAGAACGAACGCGTGAACACTGTCGCGTGATCGCGCGCGGCCTGTGTGGTTTCGTCGGCTTTATAGTCCAACCCAGTGCGCCGGATGCGAGCGCCTTCGGCATAGTGCGCGAACGACTTTTGGAAATCGCTTTTGTCTTCGTAGGCCTTGCCCAGCGTGTAGTGGATGTGAAAGCGATCTTCATCGTTTATGTCCGCGCGCTCCAATTGCTGGTGCATTCGTGCGATTGTGTCGTCGCTAAACGGGTGGGTCTTGAGATTGGCGAGGCTCCAATAGGCTTCGCCGAAATGCGGCGCGTCGGCGATCACACGCTCGTAGGCGGCGATGCTTTCCGTGCGCAGTCCCGCCGTCTTGCAGGCGTGGCCTAAGCTCAACCAGCCACGCGCGCTGTTTGGATACTTCGCCAACACGTCACGGTAGATAGCGATCGCGTCGACATACTCGCCGATGCGGGCGAGCGCGGCGGCGCGCAGGAATTGGTAGCTCGGATTTTCGGGATCGCCTTTCAGCAGTAGATCGAGCTGCCTCAGCGCCTCGGCCGATTTGCTTTCGCGGTGCAGGACGATCGCGTAGTTGTGCCGCGCCGCATGGAAACTCGGCGCCAGCTCAAGGCAGCGGCGCAGAAGTTTTTCAGCATCCTCGAAGCGGCCCAGGCGGGCGCCGACTTCGGCCAACATGCGGATCGCCGCCACATCGGTTGGCGTCGCGCGCAAATGCTGACGCAGCAATTGCTCAGCGATAGCGAGCTTGCCTTCAACGAGTGCGATCGCTGCTTGCATCAAGTGCGGATCACGCACGGACGCTTTGATCGATTGCGCATAAGCGGCATCCGCCCCGGCCGCATCATCGAGCAATGTGAGTTGATCACCGAGCGCGCGCCACGCTGGCCCTTCGGGCTCAAGCTCAGCGGCGCGGCGCAACACGTCCGCAGCTTCGCGGTGGCGCCCCATGTGCGCGAGCGCTTGGCCCTGCACAAAATGTGCACGCGGCTCGTCCGGATCGACCTTTAGAATTTCCTGGGCTTGCTCGAGAGCCAGAGACGGATCAGCCCGCAGGAGCAAACGCGCATGTCCCAGCGCCTCCTGAACGGACCCTGTTTTCTCCGGCACGCTAGTCAGCATGTCTCTCCCGGCTCAAACCAGATGACGGGTCGCAGGCGCTGTCAACAATAGTTCGGTCGGCACGCGACTACCGTGACGGACAGCGATGGTCCGTTGCGCATACGCATCAAAAACGAGCACGCGAACTTACGAGAAGGTCACGAAAGAACAGCCGAAGCGCGCTGGCGAGGCAACACGAATGCACCTGCGAACACGTTCGAAAACAGGTCGGGTACATTTCGATTTGCAGAAAAGATGGTGGGCGCGACAGGGATTGAA
>JBEBHI010000305.1:0-2029 GCA_040080935.1 Terricaulis sp. | reverse complement strand
ATTTGAGAACGCCCGATTTCCGCCTCGAATGTGAAGGGCCTCTTGCGGTGTGACTTCGGCGTCACTGGGCAATCTTGAGGCTGATATACGCCTGGACTGGTCCCCGCCAGAGGCTCGGCGCGAGCGTCAGCTATGCCAAAATAGGCTATATATTTCATTCGGTTGTCGCAATGACGGCCGGCAAACTGCCGCAACGTTTGAGTCCCCTCCGAAAAGCGATGGCGTCGCGCCAGATGTTGCCCTCTGACGTCACAGGCCCGGCAAAACCTTGCCGCCAAGATTGAGGCAACGGCCCGAGGCACGCCGCCTCAATTCCAAACACGCGCAATCGCGGCACGGACCGCCCCGAAGCCGCCGCGCCCGTCGCTCACCGGGCGGCTGGCAGGCGCGTGCCGCGCGTCCTATCTTCCCTGTTCATGCCACGTTCCCAGCCTCCCGCGCCCGGCGTCGCCGAGGCCCCGATCACCTTCGACACCAACCAAGCCATGTGGATGCCGCATCGGCCGAAGCGTGAGTGGGAGAAGCTTGAGGGCGGCCAGCGCTTCAAGATCGTTTCGAATTACCAACCGGCCGGCGACCAACCGACGGCGATCAACGAACTCGTCACCGGCATTAAGAAGCACGAGCAAGACCAAGTTCTGCTCGGCGTCACCGGCTCCGGCAAAACTTTCACGATGGCGCAGGTCATCGAGCAAACGCAGCGCCCGGCGCTCATCCTCGCGCCGAACAAAACACTCGCCGCGCAACTCTATGGCGAGTTCAAGCAATTCTTCCCGGACAACGCGGTCGAGTATTTCGTCTCGTACTACGACTACTACCAGCCCGAAGCGTACGTGCCGCGCACCGACACCTACATCGAAAAAGAGTCGAACATAAACGAGCAAATCGACCGCATGCGCCACGCCGCAACGCGCGCGATCCTCGAACGCGACGACGTCATCATCGTCGCCTCCGTGAGCTGCATCTACGGCATCGGCTCGGTCGAGACCTACACGAGCATGACTTTCACCGTGAAAGTGGGCGACGAGTTCGGCTCGCAAGAACTCATCCGCCAGCTCGTCGCCACGCAGTACAAGCGCAACGAAGCCGGCTTCGCGCGCGGCACATTCCGCGTCCGCGGCGACACCATCGAACTCTGGCCCGCGCACTTGGAAGATCGCTGCTGGCGCTTCAGTTTCTTCGGCGACCAAGTCGAAGCTATCGACGAGTTCGATCCTCTCACCGGCCGCAAGAACGCGACCATGAGCGCGGTCAAAGTCTACGCCAACTCGCACTACGTCACGCCGAAGATGACGCTCGAACAGGCCGTCAGCTCAATCAAGGACGAACTCGCGCACCGCCTCGCTTACTTCCGCGAGACCGGCAAACTGCTCGAAGCCCAGCGCCTCGAGCAGCGCGTCAACTTCGACATGGAGATGATGCTCGCCACCGGCTCGTGCGCCGGCATCGAGAACTACAGCCGCTATCTCACCGGCCGCAAACCCGGCGAGCCGCCGCCGACCATGTTCGAATATCTCCCCGACAACGCCCTCGTCTTCACCGACGAAAGCCACGTCACCGTTCCGCAAATCGGCGCGATGTACAAAGGCGACTTCAACCGCAAATCCACGCTCAGCGAGTACGGCTTCCGCCTGCCCTCATGCATGGACAACCGCCCGCTCAAATTCGAAGAGTGGGACCGCATGCGTCCCGAGACCGTGCACGTCTCCGCCACGCCCGGCCGCTGGGAGCTCGAACGCACCGGCGGCGTCTTCGCCGAACAAGTCATCCGCCCGACCGGCCTCATCGATCCGCCAGTCGAAGTGCGCCCGGTACAAGCGCACGGCCACAGCCAGGTCGACGACTGCATCGCTGAAGTCAAAGAAGTCGCCAAGCGCGGCTATCGCAGCCTCGTCACCGTGCTCACCAAGCGCATGGCCGAAGACCTCACCGAATACATGCACGAGCAAGGCGTGCGCGTGCGCTACATGCACTCCGACATCGACACCGTTGAGCGCATCGAAATCATCCGCGACCTCCGCCTCGGCAC
>JBEBHI010000304.1:0-2031 GCA_040080935.1 Terricaulis sp. | reverse complement strand
GCGTTCCTTGATGAGGCGCGCCGCGAGATCGAGACCACGCGCAACTCGCACAACCCATACTGATCGCACGCGACGTGCGCTCATGAGTTCGTCAGAGTTTCACAAAATCCGCCGTCTGCCTCCGTACGTCTTCGAGGAGGTGAACAAGCTGAAGGCGCGGCTGCGTGGACAGGGCGTCGACATCATCGACTTCGGGATGGGCAATCCTGATCTTCCCGTGCCGCAGCACATCGTCGACAAACTTTGCGAGACGGCGGCTAAGCCGCGCACGAACCGTTACTCTGCCTCGCGCGGCATTCCGGGCCTGCGCCGCGCAATGGCGGGCTACTACGACCGCCGCTTTGGCGTGAAGCTCAATCCCGACACGCAGATCGTCTCGACGCTTGGTTCGAAGGAAGGCTTCGCCAACCTGGCGCAGGCGATCACCGCGCCCGGCGATGTGATCATCTCGCCCAACCCATCTTATCCAATCCACGCCTTCGGCTTCATCATGGCGGGCGGCGTCATTCGTTCGATCGAAGCGCACTCGCCGGAGCAATATTTGCGCGGCATCGATCGGGCCGTGCGCCACTCTGTGCCGCCGCCGATCGCGATGGTGGTTTGTTATCCGGCAAACCCGACGGCGCAGACCGCCGATCTCGCTTTCTACAAAGACGCCGTCGCGCTCGCGAAGAAGCACGACATGTTCTTGCTTTCGGACATGGCGTACTCCGAGATTTACTTCGAGGGCGACCCGCCGCCATCGGTGTTGCAAGTGCCGGGTGCGCTGGATGTAGCGGTTGAGGTCAACACGCTGTCGAAGACCTATTCGATGGCGGGTTTCCGCGTCGGCTTCGCGCTCGGCAATGAGCGGCTGATTGCGGCTTTGGCGCGGGTGAAATCGTATCTCGACTATGGCGCTTACACGCCTGTGCAAGTCGCCGCCGCCGCCGCGCTTAACGGGCCGCAAGATTGCGTCGAGGAAATGCGCAACACCTACAAGGATCGGCGCGATGTGCTGCTCGATAGCTTCGCCAAGGCGGGTTGGGCGTTGCCGAAGCCAAGCGCCTCGATGTTTGTGTGGGCGCCGTTGCCAGATCAGTTCAAGCACCTCGGCTCGGTCGAGTTTGCGAAGCGGCTGATGGAAGGCGCAGAGATTGCTGTCGCGCCGGGCGCCGGCTTTGGCGAATACGGCGATGGCTTTGTGCGCATTGCTCTCGTGGAGAACGAGCAGCGCATCCGGCAGGCTGCACGCAATCTGAAGAAGTTCTTGCAATCGAACGCGGCTCCGGCGGCGGCGGAGTAGTTTATGAGCAGGCTCCGCGTCGGTATTGCCGGATTGGGCACGGTTGGGCGTGGCGTCGCAAAGCTCTTTGCCGATGGTGGTTCGCGGCTGAATGAGAAGATGCAGCTGGTCGCTGTGTCTGCGCGTAGCGCGGGTCAAGATCGCGGCGTCGATCTTAGCGGCTATCGCTGGGCCGACGATCCAGTTGCTCTGGCTTCCGATGCCAACATCGACGTGTTCGTTGAACTGATTGGCGGCGCCGACGGCGTAGCGAAGGCTGCTGTGGAAGCAGCGCTCACGCGTGGCGCGCATGTCGTCACGGCGAATAAAGCGCTTCTGGCCGTGCATGGCGCGCAACTGGCGACGCTGGCCGAGAGCAACGGCGCGAAATTGTTATTTGAGGCCGCTGTCGGCGGCGGCGTTCCGATGGTGAAGGCGCTGAAGGAAAGCGTGGCCGGATCACGTGCGAGTAGCGTTGCCGGCATTCTCAACGGCACGTGCAACTACATTTTGACGGAGATGGAGAACTCGGGCCGTTCATTTGAAGCGGTGCTCTCCGAGGCGCAGAGCATGGGTTATGCCGAAGCTGATCCGACGACGGACGTCGGCGGCTTTGACGCCGCGCATAAGCTCACGATCCTCTCGGCGATCGCGTTCGGCACGCGCCCTGACTATGAGCATGTGCGTATCCAGGGCATTGAGCGCGTCACGCTGACCGATATTCGTCTCGCTGCGAAGCTCGGTTACCGGATCAAACTGATCGCCAA
>JBEBHI010000022.1:0-27622 GCA_040080935.1 Terricaulis sp. | reverse complement strand
GGGTAACGGCGGTGTTGCTTTGAAGCAGGCGCATTCGCCTGCGGCTGCGTGTTTGCGGATGACTCGCGCTGACACCCCCTCAGTCCTGCTCCGCACGACAGCTCCCCCGTGAAGGGGGAGCGCGGGTTATCATGCGCCATCATGTCAGCGACGGCAGCCCTGAGGCCGCATCAACTTGAAGCGCTAGCTCAAGTACCGCGAGCGCTTCGTCGGCATCGACCACGGGACGTGGCGCGACGCCGAGAACGGCGTCGATAAACTGCGCCACGTTGGCGCCGAGTGGATCGCTGCCGATGCGCGTTTCCGCGAAGGCGGCGTTCAGTGGAAAGCGCGTCGTGTTCTCGAAGGTGCGAGCGAGGAAGTCGATCTTCACTTCGCCCGATGGATAAATCGCATGCATGTAGCGGCGGCGCTCTTCTGCAACCCGGCTTGAGATGAACCTCGCTTCAGCTCCGCCAAAAGAGAGCGTTGCTTCGATGCGATCGGCGGTGCGGCCATGCTCGCTCACCGCCATAGCGCTCACGCACTCCGGCTTCTGCTTCAGCAGCATGAGCGCCAGATCGAGATCGTGGACCATGAGATCGAGAGTCACCGAAACATCAGCGCTGCGACCAGTCCACGGACCTTCACGCACGCTTTCGATGTGCGTTGGTTTTTCTGGCGCCGTCAGTAGGCCCATCGATTCGAACACCAAGCGCTCCTGGTGCCCGCAGCCGACAACGAGCTTCTTCTCGCGCGCAAGTTTCACGATATGCGAACCGCGCTCGATGTCTGTTGCGATCGGCTTTTCGATCAGCAGGTGCTTGCCAGCCTCAAGCGCCGCAATGCCCGCATCGCCGTGAAACGAAGGCGGCGAGGCGATCGTCACGATATCGCACGCTGCGAACAACGCGTCGCGCGTGACGAAGCTTTCACCGCCGTGCGTATCCGCGAGTTGCTGCGCACGCTCATCGTCCGGATCGAATACGCCGACCAACTGCACGCGCGCATCCTCGGCATACTTGCGCGCATGGATGCGCCCGAAGGCGCCTGCGCCGAGCACGCCTGCGCGAAGCTTGCTCACTCGACCGTCACCGACTTTGCGAGGTTGCGCGGTTGGTCAACGTCCGTGCCTTTGTGGACGGCCGTGAAGTAGGCCAGCAATTGGATCGGCACCGAGTACACCAGCGGCGCGATGAATGGATCGCACGCCGGGATCATGATGATGTGCTTAGCAATATCCGCGCAGGCCACAGCGCCCGCCGCATCCGTGATCACGATCAGCTTGCCGCCGCGCGCATTCACTTCCTGCATGTTCGAGAGCGTCTTCTCGAACAGCGCGTCGTGCGGCGCGACCACGACAACCGGCGTGTGTTCATCGATCAACGCAATCGGGCCGTGCTTTAGTTCGCCTGCGGCGTAGCCCTCAGCGTGGATGTAGGAGATTTCTTTGAGCTTCAGCGCGCCTTCGAGCGCGATCGGGTAGTGCACGCCGCGGCCGAGATAGAGCACGTCACGCGCCTGCGCGAGTTCAGCCGCGATCTTCTCAATCTCCGGCTCGCACGCCAATGCATCCGCCACCAAACGCGGCGTTTCCATCAGTGCATGAACGAGGCGGCCTTCTTCTTGGCCCGAGAGCGTCCCACGCGCGCGGCCAACGGCGATTGCGAGTGCCGCAAGCGCTGAGAGTTGCGCCGTGAACGCCTTGGTTGAAGCAACGCCGATCTCCGGCCCGGCCAAAGTCGGCAGTCGCGCATCAGCTTCGCGCCAAATTGTGGACTCCGGGACGTTCACAACGGCGAGCGTCTTCAGCCCGTTCTCTTTGCAATAGCGCAGCGCTGCCAGCGTGTCGGCTGTCTCGCCAGATTGCGACACGAATACCGAGAACGCTTTCTTGCCGAACGCAGGTTTCCGATAGCGGAACTCGGACGCGATATCGGTTTCGACGGCGATGCCTGAAATCTGCTCAAGCCAATACTCGGCCACGCGGCCCGCATAGTGCGCCGTGCCGCAGCCGATGACGATGGCGCTGTCAGCCGAAAGATCGACGCCGTCGAGGTCCGGCATCTCCACGCGCTCTTCGTACGCATTCACGTAGCGTGTGATCGTGCGGCCGATGGTTTCCGGCTGCTCGTAGATTTCCTTCTGCATGAAGTGGCGGTGGTTGCCCTTCTCCGCCGCAGCTGCGCCGCCTGCGAAGATGTGGACTTGGCGATCCGCCACCATGCCTTGCGCGTCGAGCACCTTCACCTTCGTGCGCGAGAGAACGGCGATGTCGCCTTCCTCGAGGAACATCACGCGTTGCGTGAACGGGGAGAGCGCGATTGCGTCTGAACCCAGGAAGTTCTCGTTGTTGCCGAGGCCAACCGCTAGCGGGCTGCCTTTGCGCGCGCCGACCAGAATGTCGTCGTCACCCGCGAACAGCACGGCAATGCCGAACGCGCCTTCAAGGCGGCGGACGGCGCTAATCGCCGCTTGCTCCGGCTTCTGGCCCTTATCGAGATAATCCGTGATCAGGTGCGCGATGACTTCGCTGTCTGTCTCGGACGAAAACTTGTGTCCAGCCGCCGCGAGTTCTTCGCGTAGCGCGCGGAAGTTCTCGATGATGCCGTTATGGACGATGGCGACCTTATCGGTCGCGTGCGGGTGAGCGTTGCCGGTGGTCGGCGCACCGTGGGTGGCCCAGCGCGTGTGACCAATGCCGCTGACGCCAGCGAGCGGTGAACGCTCAAGTTCGGCTGCCAGGTTTGCGAGTTTGCCTGCGGCGCGGCGGCGCGTTATCGCGCCATTTTCCAACGTCGCGACGCCTGCAGAATCGTATCCCCGGTATTCCAAAAGCTTCAAAGCTTGGACCAACCGGGGCGCCGCCGGATCAGCGCCCAGGATACCGATAATTCCGCACATAGTTAACTCTTACGTCCCTTCGCGCGCCCCAATGGGCTCATGCCCGTTCGCATGTTGATTTGCACTTCAATTAGTCTTTCAACATGCGACGGAGTTTCGTGGTGCGCGCCGCTGGCGTGTGAAACGATTTTTGCTTAAGCGCACACCGCTGATAGAATTACCCGACTTTGGGCGCGACCTGAAGCCGGATGGAGCATTCACTACCATGAGCAGAGCTTATTTCGGCACAGACGGCATCCGCGGAACGGCGAACAAGTTTCCGATGACGCCGGAGGTCGCCATGCGCGTCGGTCTGGCCGCTGGTAAACGCTTCCGCTCGGCTGACGACCGCCGCCATCTCGTGGTGATTGGTAAAGACACGCGCCTCTCTGGCTACATGCTCGAGCCGGCATTAACCGCTGGCTTCACTGCCGCCGGAATGGACGTGGTTCTGTTTGGGCCGCTGCCGACGCCGGCGGTCGCGATGCTTACGCGCTCGCTGCGTGCGGATCTCGGCGTCATGCTCTCGGCCTCGCACAACAAGTTCGCCGATAACGGAATCAAGCTCTTTGGCCCGGACGGCTACAAGCTCTCGGACGCCGCGGAGATCGAGATCGAGCAGCTGATGGATGCGCCGCTCGACACCCACTTGTCCGCGCCTGACAAACTCGGCCGCGCTCGCCGCATCGATGATGCCCAGGCCCGCTATGTCGAGATCGTGAAGGCTACCTTTCCGAAGAAGCTTTCGCTGAAGGGCCTTCGCATCGTGATCGACGCCGCCAATGGCGCTGCTTACCAGGTCGCCCCGGTCGCGCTCTACGAGTTGGGCGCTGAGGTCATCAAGATTGGCGTCGAGCCGAACGGGTTCAACATTAACGAGGAAGTCGGCTCCACCGATACCAAGGCGCTGAAAGAAGCCGTCCTCAAATACCGCGCCGACATTGGCATCGCTCTCGACGGCGACGCTGATCGCGTCGTTATCGTCGACGAGAAGGGTCACACCATTGATGGCGACCAGCTCATGGCGCTCATCGCCAAGAACTGGAAAGAGCAAGGGACGCTCACGAAGGGCGGCATCGTCGCCACCGTGATGAGTAACCTGGGTCTTGAGCGCTTCCTGAAGGGCCTCTCACTGAAGCTTGAGCGCACCAATGTCGGCGATCGCTATGTCGTCGAGCAGATGCGGGCCAAAGGCTACAATGTCGGCGGCGAACAATCCGGCCACATCATTCTGAGCGACTTTTCCACCACCGGCGACGGCCTCCTTGCTGCGCTGCAAGTGCTCGCGGTGATCGTGCAATCCGGCAAGCCGGCCAGCGAAGTCTGCAAGCAATTCGATCCTGCGCCGCAGATCCTCGAAAACGTCCGCTACGAGCGCGGCAAGCCCGATCCGATGGAAGCTTCGACTGTGAAGGCCGCAATCAAAGACGCCGAAGAGCGCCTCAAGGGCACCGGCCGCATGCTCGTCCGTAAGAGCGGCACCGAGCCGCTCGTCCGCATCATGGCCGAAGGCGATGACGAAACGCTCGTGCGCTCCGCCGTGAATGACGTGAAAGCTGCAGTGGTAGCCGCCGCGAAGGCCGCTTAACGCCCAGCTGGAGCCGGCGCGCTTATCGGCGTGGCTGGCGGACGTTGCGGCAGCGGCGCGATGTTGTTCGCTTCGTTGCAATCGGGAATTCCGTAGCGCGAGCCTTCGCTCACATAGACGAGCCGCAGCCGTAGCCGTCGGCCAGCAGCTTCTGGCGGAACCACGCCGCGCACGACACCGCGCACAGCATGCGCGTATGCGAGCGAGACGCGCCCGTCTGTATCTAACGTTGTGATGGCCGGCACCATTGCGATGCGAGTCGGGCCTGCTGCCGTCGTGTATTCGAGCGCAACCGAAGTGTCGTTGACGTTACCGGTGATAAACGGCGTGTTGCCGTCGTTGCGGACCTGCCAGGTCACCGCGACTTCGTTCGCAGCAAGAGGCGCCTGTCCGGGCACTTCGGTGACGAACGCGGTTGTGCCAACGCCGAGGTCGGGGCAACGCGCTACCGGCGGGGTGGGCCGCGTCGGCGCACCTTTGCCTTTTCCCTTACCTTGCTGCTGCTGTCCTTGTTGCGCGAGCGCTTGGCTCGTCAGCACTACACCTTGCAATGCGGCGAGGCCGACCAGGCACGCCATAACTACTTTGCGCATCGTGACTTTCCCCGCCGGCTTGGCTCAGCAGCCGGGTGCGTCCCCATGAGCGGGACCATAGCCGATGCCGGCGGCCCGGCCAATCGCCTTCCGCTTGTTACGTGCGCAGCTCCCGCACCCAAGCGGCTGTGCTTGGGTCCAGATCGGCAGGCGGATTACCGCCTTCGAGAGCCGGAAGGAGCGCGTTGGCCATCTCTTTGCCAAGCTCGACGCCCCATTGGTCGAACGGGTTGATCGCTGCGAACACCGCCTCAGCGAACACGCGGTGTTCGTAGAAGGCGAGCAGTGCGCCGAGCGCTTCCGGCGATAGCTCGTCGATCGCCATGAGGGTCGAAGCACGATTGCCGGTGAAGGCACGATGCGGCGCGAGCCGCGCCGCGTCGGCTTCGCTCATGCCCTTGGCGATCATCTCGGCTTTCGCCTGCGCGGCGGTTTTGCCGACCATCAGCGCGCGGGCTTGCGCTAGGGCGTTGGCATAGACCTTTGCGCGATGCGAAGGCGGCCCTTCTTGCGTGCCCGCATTGACGATGAGCTCAACCGGTACTTCTTCGACGCCTTGGTGCAGCAATTGGAAGAACGAATGCTGCGCATTCGTGCCGGCGACACCCCAAGTCACGGCGCAGGACGAGCGCTCCAGCGGCGCGCCGTCGCGCGTCACGCCTTTGCCGTTGGATTCCATCTCAAGCTGCTGCGCCCACGTTGGCAGCAAACGCAGGCGTTCGGCGTAGGGGATAAGTGCGTACGAGCCGTGTCCCAGTGCTTCGCGGTTCCACATCTGGATCGCGGCAGACAGCGCCGGCAAATTCTGCATGAACGGCGTGTCGCGGAAGTGGTTGTCCATCTCTTCCGCGCCTTCGAGCATGCGGAAGAAGATCCCATGCGTCAGTGCGATCTCGCAGACGAGTGAAACGCTGGACCACAGCGAGTAACGCCCGCCGACCCAATCCCAGAACGGAAACACGTCATCCGCCGCAACGCCCCAGGCAATGGCCTTGTCCGGCGCTGCCGTCGCCGCCGCGATCCGGGCGGGTCCCCAAGCGCGCACGAACTCCGCGTTGGCCAGCGTTTCCTGTGTCGTGAACGTTTTCGAGACGACAATGAGGAGTGTGCGTTTCGGATCGAGCCCCTCAATCGCATCCGCCACGTCGGCGCCATCAACGTTCGCCGCGAAGCGGACCGTGATGTTCGGGCGGCGATATGATTTGAGTGCATCGAGCACGACGCGTGGTCCGAAATCCGAGCCACCAATGCCAAGATGGACTACTGCGTCGAAATCGCCACTTTCTGCGATCTCGTGTGCGAAGGAATGCATGCGATCCAGCACCGTGGTGACTTCATTGTCGCCGCCGGGCGGATCAGTGACGCGCAGCGCCCAGTGCTTCGCGGCGCGGTTCTCCGTCGTATTCACAATATCGCCGCCGAACAGCTTCGCGCGCCAACCTTCGAAGTCCGCCGCGTGCGCCAAGGCGCCTAGAGCGCTCAACGCGGCGCCATCGATCCGTTGCTTGGAAAAGTCCGCCTTCAGATGCGGCGCTTCAAAGCTCAACGCTTCCACCCGCTTGGGATCGGCGGCGAATAGGTCGAGCAGCTCGGCGGCCTTCAGCCGCGCCGCTTCGGCGGCGACTTGCGTCCAGGCTTGTTTCATCGCGATATCGTTGGCGCTCATGGGGTTGAGCCTCTAACAGGACGCGGGCATGGCGACAATTCTCGTAACAGGTGGCGCAGGGTATGTGGGCTCGCACTGCTGCCTGGCGCTAACGCGGGCGGGGCACAAGGTCGTCGTTTACGATAGCCTCTTCAACGGTCACGCCAAATTCGCCAAATGGGGACCGCTGGAAGAGGGTGACATCCGCGATGCAGCGCGGCTGCGCGATGTGTTCGCTAAGCACCGTCCAGACGCGGTCCTGCACTGCGCCGCGCTGATTGAAGTTGGCGAATCCGTGAAGCACCCGGATCGCTTCCACGACGTGAATGTACGCGGCACACAAGTCTTGCTCGACGCGATGCAGGAAGCGAGCACGCGTGTGTTCGTGTTCTCCTCCTCGTGCGCCGTGTATGGCGCGCCCGAGCGGCTGCCGATGGACGAGACGCACCGCTATGCGCCGGCGAGCCCGTACGGCCAGAATAAGCTCGATGCTGAGCGGCTAAGCGAAGCGGCGGCGGCGGCGCATGGGGGCGCGTTCGCGCATTTGCGTTATTTCAACGCCGCCGGAGCGGCGTGGGGTGAGGGGCTTGGTGAGAGCCACGAACCAGAAAGCCACGCGATCCCGCTCGCGCTTTTCACGTTGCTAGGCCGCCGCGAGTCGTTCCGCATTTTCGGCGAGGACTACGATACGCGCGACGGCACTTGCCTACGCGATTATGTGCACGTGCTCGATCTTGCCGACGCGCACGTGCGAGCGATTGAACGCCTGCTCGGTGGAGGCGCGAGCCTTGCTGCCAATCTTGGCACCGGCGACGGCGTCACCGTGCGCGAACTGATCACTGCGATCGAGCGCGTGACTGGCAAGCGCGTGCCTGCCATTCCCGCACCGCGTCGAGACGGGGATTCACCAGCGCTATTGGCGGACAATTCGTTGGCGCTGCGCGAGCTGGGCTGGTCGCCGAAGCGCGGCGTCGATGAGATCATCGCCGATGCTTGGAAATGGCACAGCGAGATTGAGGCGTGTGCTTAGGCGCTTTGCCCAACGCTGAATGACAATATCCGGCTTACGTCGCGCTGTGGCAGGCCGCTTTCCTCCGTCCATGCATTGAACGCGGCCTGCACGGCCTTCATGTCGGCTTTCGACGTCGCCGCTTTGCTCACGACCTTTTCGCGGATCAGCGCTTTGGTCACGTCGGGCGAGAGGATGAAGCTGTCCCAGCCGTTGTAGCGCAGGAAGTACACTGTGGCGGAGGGGCCGAGGTGCGAGGCGTGCTTCTTGAAGTGCTCCATCAGGCCGATCTGATCGCTCGCCGGCCATGATTTGAGGAACGCGGTGAATGAGCCGTGCTCTTTCGCGGTATCGATCACGAACTGTGCGTTGTTAATGGTCGCTTGAATCTTTGCGCCGTTGCGGACGATGCGCGTGTCCTTCAGGAGCCGCGCGATTTCCCGATCAGCGTAGAACGCGACCTTGTGTGGGTCGAAGCGATCAAACGCTTCCTCGAAGTCGGGCCACTTCTTCTCGATCACGTCCCACGAGAAGCCGGCGGAGAACGCCGCTTGCGCCATCGACGCGAGCCAGCGGTCGTCGTTTTGCTTCTTCACGGCAGGCTTCTTAGCATTTTCCGCCAACCGCTTCGCCAGTCCCGCCCTGCCGTGATGCTTCTCGGCTAACCTCACGATCTCGGAGAACTTGCGAAGCGGCATGTGCTTTATGCTCGCCCGACGCTCACGTATTTGAAGCCCTTGGCGCGCATCTCATCCGGGCGATAGATGTTGCGAAGGTCGATCACAGTCGGCGCCTTCAGCGCGTCCTTGATGCGATCAAGGTCGAGCGCGCGGAATTGATCCCACTCGGTGATGATCACCACGGCGTCGGCGTTCTGCACGCAATCGTAAGGCCCGGTCGCGAACTGCACGTCCTTCAGCATGTGCTTGGCTTCATTCATGCCTTCGGGATCGAACGCGCGCACTTTGGCGCCTTCGTCCTGCAGGGCAGGCACGATGTCGAGCGCTGGTGCGTCGCGCATGTCGTCGGTGTTTGGTTTGAAGGTGAGGCCGAGCACCGCGATGGTCTTGCCTTTCACGTCGCCGCCGAGTGCGTCGATGATCTTTTGCGCCATCTTTTGTTTGCGCGCGGAGTTCACGCGCACAGTGGCTTCGATGAGTTCGATCGGCGCGTTGTTGTCGCGCGCGGTTTTCATGAGCGCCAACGTGTCCTTTGGGAAGCACGAGCCGCCATAGCCGGGGCCGGCGTTCAGAAACTTACGGCCGATGCGGTTGTCGAGGCCGATGCCTTTGGCCACTTCTTGCACGTTGGCGCCGACGGCTTCGCAGAGGTCGGCGATTTCGTTGATGAACGTGATCTTCATCGCGAGGAAGCCGTTTCCAGCGTACTTGATCAGCTCAGACGTGCGGCGCTCGGTGAACACGATTGGCGTCTCGTTGAGCGAGAGCGGACGATAGAGCTGGCGCATCACATCACGCGCTCGCTCGTCGGTGGTGCCGACGACGACGCGGTCAGGGCGCTTGAAGTCGCCGATGGCCGCGCCTTCGCGGAGGAATTCTGGGTTGGAGACGACGGCGAAGTCAGCGCTAGGGTTCGTCTTCTTGATGATGGCTTCGACTTCGTCACCAGTGCCGACCGGCACCGTCGATTTGTTGACGATGACCGTGTAGCCGTTGATCAGCCCCGCGATCTCTTCGGCGGCGGCGTAAACGTAGGAGAGATCAGCGTGACCATCGCCGCGGCGTGAAGGCGTGCCGACGGCGATGAACACGGCGTCCGCGTCGCGGATCGCCGCGGTCGGGTCTGTCGTGAAGAAGAGGCGGCCTTGCTCGACGTTGTCTTTCACGAGCTCATCGAGGCCGGGTTCGAAGATCGGGATTTCGCCCTTCTGCAAGCGCGCGATCTTGCCGGCGTCCTTGTCGACGCACGTCACCGTGTGGCCAAAGTCGGCGAAGCACGCGCCGGAGACGAGACCCACATAGCCGGTGCCGATCATGGTTACGCGCATCAGTTCATTCCCTCGTTAGTGCCTTTGGCCCTGCGTAGCGCTTCGTCAACGGCGGCCAGAGCGAGTTTCGCTTCGTCTTCGTTGGCGGTCGTATAGACCACCTTTCGCGCGCCGCCAGTCTCTACACTCACCGCGAATGCCGGGCGATTGATCTTAAGCACAGGGCTGAACGCCGCTAATGCAAGGCCGGCGATCCAGAGCGGCGGAAAATGGACCACTGCCCCGATCAGAATGAATGCGGCGGCTATGGTTAGCAGCGTCGGCAGGACCGTTGTTTTTGTCGTTGCGTTGTCGAGTTGCGCGGCGGCCGCATCATTGGTCGCAACGGCGCCTCCGGCGAATTTGATCTCGCGATCGGTGACCGAAAAATCGGACCCCTTCAGGATCTGCGTCTCGCCTCCTTCGGCCACGGCTCAGATTTCCTGATTGTATTTGCCGACCTCTTGGAAGTGGGCGAGGCGAGGCTTCACCTCTTCGCGGAAGAGCGCCTTCATGTCGTCATCGCTAGTCATGCTTTCGACCACGACAACAAGCTCAGGCTTGTTTGACGAGGCGCGCACGAGCACCCAAGCGCCATCCTCCAGCGTGACGCGCGCGCCGTTAACAGTGTTCACGTCGCGGATTTTACGTCCGAGGATCGTGCCGCCTTCGCTTGCGAGCTTTTGATAGTCGGCAACGACGCGATCGACGATGCCGTACTTCGTCTCGTCGTCGCAGTGCGGGCTCATCGTCAGCGACGTGTAGCTCTTCGGTAGCGCATCTTTCAGCTGCGAGAGCTTCTTGCCCGGATTGCGGTCCAGCATCGCGAGCACGGCGGCCGCGGCGACAATGCCGTCGTCATAACCGTTGCCCAGCGGTTCGCGGAAAAAGAAGTGGCCCGACTTCTCGAAGCCGGCGAGCGCGCCGAGCTCGGTGGTGCGGCGCTTGATGTAGGAATGGCCGGTCTTCCAGTAGTCGACTTTGGCGCCGTTCGCCTTCAGCACCGGATCGATGGCGTAGAGGCCGGTGGACTTCACGTCTGCGACGAATGTCGCGTTCTTGTGCGTGGCGCTCAAATCGCGCGCGAGCATGAGGCCGACTTTATCGGCGAAGATCTCATCGCCTTCGTTGTCGACCACGCCACAGCGATCGCCATCGCCGTCGAAGCCGAGCGCCAAGTCAGCGCCGTGCTTTTTCACCGCCGCCGCCATGTCATGCAGCATTTCGCTGTCTTCGGGGTTGGCGTTGTAGTGCGGGAATGTCCAATCAAGCGCGGTGTGGAGATCGATTACTTCAGCGCCCATGCGACGGAGCGCTTCCGGTGCGAACGCGCCGGCGGTGCCGTTGCCGCAGGCGGCGATGACTTTGATCGGACGCGTGAGCTTCACCCGGCTGACGATGTCGGCGATGTAACGCTCGCGCATGTTTTCCACGCGCTTGTAAGCGCCGCCCGGGCGCTCTTTGAAGTTTCCGCCAAGCACGATGTCGCGAAGCTTGCCCATTTCGTCTGGTCCGAACGTGAGCGGGCGATCTGCGCCCATCTTCACACCAGTCCAACCGTTTTCGTTGTGGCTCGCTGTCACCATCGCGACGCACGGAATGTCGAGCGCGAACTGCGCGAAGTACGCCGTGGGCGAGAGCGCCAGGCCGATGTCATTCACTTCCATGCCGGCCTGCATGAGGCCGAGCGTCAGCGCCTGCTTGATCGACGTGGAGTAGAAGCGGAAGTCGTGCCCCACGACGATACGCGGCGCGACGCCGAATTCATGGATCAGTGTGCCGAGGCCCAGACCCAGCGCCTGCACGCCGAGCAGATTCAATTCCGGCGGCTTCTCGGCGCCCGGAATGCCAAACCACCAGCGCGCGTCGTATTCGCGGAAGCCCGTCGGCTTCACGAGCGGCAGCGCTTCGAACTCAGCGGAATTGGGCGCGAGGCTTGCGCGCGGCGCAGGCAGCATGGGCAGGTTCCAGGTCGGTTAGGAAGAGTGCGGGCGGTGTGGTCGAAAAGGCCGCGAATTTCAATCCGCCGCTTTGTCTTAGGTGCGCGGCATGATCCGAATACGCGTGATCTCGAGGCCGTAAGCCATATCTTCCGAGGTCGATATGGGCCGGAGAGCGATCGCGTTGACGCCGTTCTGTGCCGGCAGGTTGAAGCGGAGGGTCGCAGTTTCCGGAGGCGCGGTTTGCGTGACCCACGGAGCCGGCCCGCCGCCGCGCGCACTCACCGCCAGTTCGGTTGCAGCGTTAACGGGAAGCGGGTTGTAGCTGACCTCAACGATGAGCGGTTTGCCATTGAGCAGGGCGGCGTCCTCTGCCGAAAGCAGAATGCGCGCGCCTTCATCGTCAGGTTCCGGCGCCGGCTGAGCCATGGTTTGCGCCACGCGCAGGCGGAGCGGGCGGCCGAAATAGTCGCGCACAACCGTCACTTCCTCAGCGCCCTGGTCCGGCGTGTTGAAGCCGTCGCCCTGATAGACCAGCCAGTCGCCGTCGCGCACCGCCGATACCGGCGCAGGCTCACGTGGCCATGATTGCGGGCGGAGGCTCACAACGATTGCTAGGCAAGCGATCACGATCGCCAGGGGGTAGAAAACGATGGGGTGGAGAAGCCAGTGACGCATCGGTTCTGGGTGTAGCGTGCCGGAGGGCGGGCTTCCAAGCGGGTTCGGCTCTTGACGGGCCGGGGCGGGCCTGTGAGCAAGCGGGCCATGCCCTATCTAGCATTGCTTCGTCACGGCCAGAGCCAATGGAATCTGGAAAATCGTTTCACCGGCTGGGTCGATGTGGATCTGACGCCCGCCGGTGAGGCGCAGGCGCGGCGCTCGGGGGAGCTGTTAGCCGCCAGCGGCGTGGCGTTCGATAAGTTGTTCACATCGGTTCAGACGCGGGCGATCCGTACCGGCTCGTTGGCGACGGAGGCGGCGAAGCTGGCTTGGTTGCCGGTGGAGCGCGATTGGCATTTGAACGAGCGCCACTACGGGGCGCTGACCGGACTGGACAAGGCCGAGACCGCCGCCAAGCACGGCGAAGAGCAGGTGCTGGTCTGGCGCCGCTCCTACGACGTGCCGCCGCCGCTGCTGGAGCGGGGCGGCGAGTTCGATCTATCGACGGATCGCCGGTACGCAGGCGTGGACGTGCCGCAGACTGAATCCCTGAAGCTGACGCTTGAACGCGTGTTGCCGTATTGGCGCGCCGCGATCGTGCCGGATCTGAAGGCTGGCAAGAATCTGATCATCGCAGCGCATGGCAATTCGTTGCGCGCGATCGTGAAGCACCTGTTCAATGTGCCGGACGCGGACATTGTTAACGTCGAAATTCCGACGGGTAATCCGTTGCTGATCGAGCTCGACGCAAATTTGAAGCCGATCGCCGTGCGCTATCTCGATGAAGCGCGCGCCGAGAAGTTGCCGGCGTTGCCTGCGTGAACGACGCTGACTTCATGCAGCGCGCGCTGGATGTGGCGGCGTTGGGCGTGGGGCGCACTGGCGATAACCCGTGTGTTGGGTGCGTGATCGTGCGCGACGGAGATATCGTCGCTGAAGCGCGCACCGCCGATGGCGGCAGGCCGCATGCTGAAGAGCAGGCCGTTGCTTTGGCGGATGCGCAGGGCGCGACTGCCTACGTGACCCTTGAGCCATGTGCGAAGCGCACCAACGGATCGGCCTCTTGCGCTGACCGGATCATCCAAGCCGGCGTTGCGCGCGTTGTCATAGCGGCTGGCGATCCGCATCCGTTTGCGGCCGGAGTGGGCATTGAGCGCTTGAGGGCTGCAGGTGTGCTTGTAGAGACAGGTGTGCTTGCGGAAGACGCACGTGCGCAGAACACCGATTTTTTCGCGAAGTGGAGCGCGTCCTAGCGCCCGACGATCAGCGGATCGCCTTCCTTCATCAGCCCGTCGAAATACGTGATGGTTTTGGTGAGTCCGTCCCGCAGCTGAATTTTCGGCTGCCAGTTCAGGATTTCGCGCGCCTTTTCGATGTTGGGCTGGCGTTGCTTGGGGTCATCGCTCGGCAGTGGCTTGAACACGAGCTTTGATTTCGCGCCAGTGAGATCGATCACAGCTTCGGCGAGTTGTTTGATCGTGAACTCGTTCGGGTTGCCGAGATTGATCGGGCCCGGCAGATCGCCGTCTTTGTCCATGAAGGTGATGAAGGCGTCGATGAGATCATCGACGTAGCAGAACGAACGCGTCTGCAGGCCATCGCCGTAAAGCGTGATGTTCTCGCCCTTCAGCGCTTGGACGATGAAGTTGGAGACGACGCGGCCGTCGTTCGGGTGCATGCGCGGGCCGTACGTGTTGAAGATCCGTGCGACGCGAATGTCGGTTCTGTGCTGGCGATAATAGTCGAAGAACAACGTTTCGGCGCAGCGTTTGCCTTCATCGTAGCAAGAGCGAATGCCGATCGGATTGACGCGGCCCCAGTATTCTTCGGGCTGCGGGTGCACGTCGGGATCGCCGTAAACTTCCGATGTCGAAGCCTGAAAGATGCGCGCCTTCAAGCGCTTTGCGAGGCCCAGCATATTGATGGCGCCGTGCACACTAGTCTTCGTCGTCTGCACCGGATCGTGCTGGTAGTGCACCGGCGATGCGGGGCAGGCGAGGTTATAGATTTGATCGACTTCGACATAGAGCGGGAACGTTACGTCGTGGCGCAGGAATTCGAAGTTCGGCGTGTTGAGGAGGTGCGCGATGTTGCGCTTCCTGCCGGTGAATAGATTGTCGGCGCAGACGACGTCGTCGCCGCGCGCGACCAGGCGATCGCACAGGTGGGACCCCAGAAAACCGGAGCCGCCGGTGACAAGAATGCGCCGTTCAAACATGAGTTTTGCCTAAGAGTGTTCGCGAGGCGTGGGAATACGCGTCGCATTTTCGCCGACATTCATCCACAGCGGCGGCGAAGACACAGGGGCGCCGAATTACCCCCAGGTAATGAGCAACGCGGTTCAAATTGCCCACCAACACCGCCAAGTGCTTGGCATCGAGTGGTCGAGGCGTTCGGGTTTGTCGTCGGCCGCAACGGGATGGAGAAAATCTCTAATGAAGAAAACCGCATTGCTCGCGGCGCTTGCTGCTGCGTTCGTCGCCACGCCTGCCATGGCCGGTGGCCACGTTGGCGTCACCTACGGCAACACCGATGCCGATCTGACCGACGGTGATACGTGGCAAGTCGAAGGCGCCTGGGGCGGAACGAGCGGCGCGCTCGGTTTCCAAGTTGATGCCGGCATCGGCAGCACCGACGCGAACGGCAGCGACGTTGATGACCGTACGATCGCTGGCCACCTCTATTGGCACAACGACAACTGGAATCTGGGCGGCGTGATCGCGACAACCAACCTGGATGACGGTGATAGCGTGGACGAGACCGTCTATGGCGTCGAAGGCACGTTCAACCTTGCTCCGAACGCTGTGCTGACGGGCAGCTACACCGTTGGTGAAACCGAGTTCATCGTCGATCTCGACACGTGGAACGCCGACATCGGTCTGAACTACTACTTCACCGACAACTTCCGCGTCAGCGGCACGGCCGGCACCGGCAACCTTGATGCTGGCGGCGGCGCCGACTTCGACACCTCGTCTTATGGCATCAGCGCCGAGTGGCAATTGTCCTCGACGCCGGTCAGCTTCACGGCTGGTTGGAGCACCATCGATACGGATGTCCTCGGCGAATACGACACGCTGAAGGTTGGCGTTCGCTGGAACTTCGGTGGCACGCTGCGCGAGCGTGATGCGGCCACGCCGTTCGAGACCCAAACGGGCCTCTATCAGCGCGTGTACGGCCTTCAGTAAGATCTGCACGCTAAGCTAGCTATTGAGGGCGCTCCGCAAGGAGCGCCCTTTTGCTGCGTGTTAGCGCAGTTTCGCGATGGTGAGGCCGTCCGCCTTGGCGCGATCCTTGACGGACTCCTCGCTGCGCGTGAGCGCCTTGGCGATCGCTTTGAGCGACATGCCTTTGCCGGCGAATTGGTGGAGCTTTTGAATTTCGTCCTGCCGCCAGGGCTGACGATGGCGTTCAAAGCGTTCGGTCATTCTGCAGCGATCGCAGAGCGCTTGGCGAGACGATCGAAGGCGACGAGATCGCCGATTAGATCTTCGAGTTGATCGAAGGGCACCATGTTGGGCCCGTCGCTCGGGGCGTTGTCCGGATCGGGATGCGCTTCAAGGAAGACAGCCGCCACGCCGATGGAGACGGCAGCGCGCGCGAGGACTGGAACGAACTGCCGTTCACCGCCGGAGGTGTCGCCGCGACCGCCCGGTTGCTGAACGCTGTGCGTTGCGTCAAACACAACCGGCGCACCGAAGCTTTTCATGATCGGGATCGCGCGCATGTCGGAAACGAGCGTGTTGTAGCCGAATGAGGCGCCGCGCTCGCAGGCCATGACGTTCGGATTGCCGCTGCCGGTGATCTTCGCGATCACGTTCTTCATGTCCCATGGCGCCAAGAATTGGCCCTTCTTGACGTTGATCGGCTTGCCGGTTTCGGCGGCGGCGATCAGCAGGTCCGTTTGGCGGCAAAGGAAAGCCGGGATCTGCAGGATATCGACGACTTCAGCGACTTCCGCGCATTGCTCGGGCAAATGTACATCGGTGATCACCGGCACGCCGATCTTCTTTCGGATCTCTTCGAAGATAGGCGCCGATTGATCGAAGCCCGCACCGCGCTTGGTCGAGAGGCTGGAGCGGTTGGCCTTGTCGAAACTGGTTTTGTAGATGAACCCGGCGCCGGCGCGCTTGAACACATCGCGCAGAAACTCCGCCGTCTCGAGCGCGTGTTCGCGGCTCTCGAGCTGGCAGGGGCCGCAGATGAAGGTGACCGGCAGATTGTTGCCGATCTCAAGCGGCGTCGACTCGACGCGCGGAATGCGGATGACGGAGGCGGGGTTCATGGCGGTCCTTTGTGGGAGCCTGACACTTAGGCCGTAGCTGTTACGGGCTCAACCTCACACACGCGTGTGGCTGCTATGAAAAGACTGTCAGATGGGCGGTTTTCTATGGCTCGCATCGGCGGCTTCTATTCAGTCGCTTCCGCGATCTTGAGAGAGCACGGAGGCTCTTCGGCTGCCGCTCGGGCTTGGAGCCAATCGGCGAAGCGTTGAGCGTCGGGGCTGGGATTGCGACCGGTAGGCCAACAGAGCCAGTATGCGAAGGTGTCGCGCACGGCGATGTCAAACGGTGTGACGAGGCGACCGGCGCGGATCTCGTCGATGGCGAGCCACTGGCGCCCGAGCGCGATGCCTTGGCCCGCGAGCGCGGCTTTGAGGAGAAGAGGGCTGTCGTCGAACTTTGGGCCGGTGTTCGGCTCGGGCCAATCCAGGTTTGCCGCCTGAAACCAGCGCGTCCACGGCGTCCATGGATTGCGGAGCAGCATGGCGCGTTTGAGATCGGCGGGCTCAACGAGGTTGTGCTTGTCGCGATACTCGGGGCTGCAGACGGGCGTGAGCGCTTCATCGAAAAGCTTGGTCGAATGCAAGCCGGGCCAGCCGCCGGCGCCGAGGCGGATGCCGAGATCGATGCCTTCCTTGCGATAGTCGTTCAGCGCTTCGGTGACACGGAGCTCGATGTCGATCTCGGGATGCTCGGCGCGGAAATCGCCGAGGCGTGCGAAGAGCCAAGTGGAAGCGAGGCTCGGCACGGCGGTGATGACGATGTGGCGCTGCGCTTTACTGTGAGCGCCTTTCGGCGGCGGAAAGGCTTGTTCGAGGATTGAGAGGCCTTGGCGCACTTGCGCTTCGAGCTGCTGGCCGTCGGGCGTGAGCTGCATGGTGTTGCCGGTGCGGCGGAAGAGCGTGACGCCGACGCGTTGCTCGAGCTTACGGATGCGATGGCTGACCGCGCCGTGGGTGAGGCCCAGCTCCTCGGCGGCTTTAGAATAGGACTTCAAACGCGCTGCGGCCTCGAAGGCGCGGAGCGTCTGGAGAGAGGGCAGAGACATCCGATTTTGACCCCCGCGGGGATGTGAATTCCGCTCACATCCAAGTCGTCCACTCCTCGTTCGGATTCAAGGGGTGGGGCGCCCATCTCGGGTTTGTCGCCGAGAGAATTTCATCGTTTCCCGGCTCGAAATTGGAGGAACGACAATGCTGAAGCCTGTTGGTCTTTATATCGATGCGCTCGAACACGGCACGCCGTTGGCGGTGAAGGCCGCCTCCGTAGCGGTCGCAACGTTGCTGGTGCTGCTGGTTGCGGTGCCGGTGCTCGCAATTGGCGCGGCGGTGGTTGCCTAGCCGCAGCGCGCCTGGCGGGGCCGCTTCTCTCCATGCCCATGGTCCGCCCCTAAGCGGTCCCGCCATTTTTCTATGACGTGAGCAGGCTCTTCAGTGCGGCCTCTGGCGCCGCGCCTTCAGTATGGATGCGGCCCCACAATCCCAAGAACAGCATAGGATAGCGAAGCGCTTCGTGTGTTTCGCCAGTGAAGATTGCGCGGATGGCGTCAGCGCCGACGGCGGCGCGGACGGCTTTGACGTTCGGAAGTGATTGCGCGAGCTGCGCCGCGCGTGGCGCGATCCAGGACGCGACAGGGACTGTGAAGCCCTTCTTCTTCGCCCACGGGTCGGCAGCGGGGCAGTGGCATTCTAGCCATTTCCGCAAAATGTATTTGCCGAATTTGCCCTTCACTTTGAATTCGTCAGCAAGATCGAAGGCGTAGTCGGCGACGACGGGATCGAGGAACGGCGTGCGGCCTTCAAGGCCATGCGCCATCAGCATGCGGTCGAGCTTCAACAGCAGATCGTTCGGCAGCCAGGTGGCGATGTCGGCGGCCTGCGCTTGTTGGAGCGTGGTTCGCCCCGATGCGCGTTCGTGCTTGCGCCAAGCGCTGAGCGCGTCGGGGCCAAACATGGCGTCGGCCTGCGGCTCGGCTGGGCGGCCGCCGAGCAATTTGGGTCGCATGGCGCGGCGATAGCGCGAGTAGCCGCCGAGAAGCTCGTCGCCGCCTTCGCCAGTGAGCACTACGGTGAGCCGTGACTTCGCGGTTTCGGCCAGTTTGTAGGTCGGCAAGCACGCATAGTCGGCGACGGGATCATCCATCGCCCACGCAACGTGCGGGACGATGCGCCAGAAATCTTCCTCGCCGAAGCTGACATTATTCCAGTCGAGCTTCAGCGCTGTTGCCACGCGCTCGGCCTGATCGCGTTCGTCACGCGCGCCGGGCGCATCGAAACCGCAAGTATAGGCCACGACCGGGCGCTCGTTGAGGCGCGCCATCATCGTGGCGATCGCAGCGCTATCGATGCCGCCGGAGAGAAAGAGGCCGTAGGGAACATCGGAGCGTTGGTGCACGCGCACGCTATCTTCCAGGACGCGGTCGAGCATGCCGAAGGCGCTTAGCTCTTCTTTGATCGGCACATGCATGTGCGTTTTGACCTTCACCGCGGGGCGAATGCGGTGACGTTTCGGCTTGCCATCGACGATCTCGATGATCTCGCCAGGCTCGAGGCGAATGACGCCGGGCCAAGCGGTTTCGTTTTCGAGCGTGTAGTGCAGCGCTGCGACTTGGTTTGAGATTGCAGGGACAACGCGGGCTTGACCGAAGGAGCGCGGTTCGGAGCTGAAGGCGACGGCGCCGTTTTGGGCTTTGATGTACAGCGGCTTGATACCGAACGGGTCGCGGACGAGCCAGGTGCGGCCGTCGCAACCGATCAGGCAGAACGCGTACATGCCGCGCAGGCGGTCGAAGGCTTTCTCGCCTTCTTGCGCGTAGATGTGAAGGAGTGGTTCGAAATCGGAGCCGGTGTTGAGTTTCGGGCCCAGCTGATTTTCTTCGGCGAGTTCGATGTAATTGTAGATTTCGCCGTTGCCGATGATGGTGCTGCCGGCGGCGTGCAGCGGCTGCCAGCCGCCTTCTAGATCGATGATCGAGAGGCGTGCGTGCGCGAGCGAGTATTTGTCGCTTTCTTCGACGCGGATGCCGTTGGGGCCTCGGTGGGCGATGGCGTCGATGAGCGCTTGCGCACCAGTCGCCTCACCGATGATGCCGGCGATGCCGCACATCAGAGGCCTCCCATCGCATCGAACAGCGCGCGCCATTTCGCGACGATGGCGCCTTCGGAGAATTCGGTTTCGACACGCTTGGCGCCGTTCTCGACGAATTTCGCGGAAAGGTCTTTGTCGGCGAGCAGTGTTTTGGTTTTGGCCGCGAGCGCCTCGGCGTCATCGATTTCGATAAGGAAGCCGTCTTCGCCGTCGCGGATGAGCGCGCCGGGACCGGCCGCTTTGGCGGCGATCACTGGCACGCCGTGCGCCCAGGACTGGATGACGACGTTGCCGAGTGGCTCAAACCGCGAGGGGAAGAGCACAACTTCAGCGGTTCGATAGAGCGATGGCGCATCATCGCGCCATCCAAGAAAGCGCACCCGGTCAGCGACGCCAAGGTCTGCAGCTTGCGATTTGAGAATCGCCTCATCAGGACCGTCGCCCGCGATCCAGAGATAAGCGTCTGGAATTTGTTGGAGCGCGCGGAGCGTAACGTCGTGGGCTTTGCTTGTGTGAAGCCGGCCCATGCCAAGAAGTATGGGAACGCCACGCGGCGTGTCGAGCGTTTCGCGAACGATGATACGGCCAGGATCGCGGCGGGCGAAGTTCGGGATGTAGTGCGCACGCTCTCTCGGCCAACCTTCGCGGACAATCCAATCGACGATGTCTTGCGTGTTGCCGACGAGTGCGTCGAAGCCACGATAGTTCTTGAGCTTATAGTAGCCGCCGAGGCGGCCGATGCGCCTCCACTTGCGCCACTCGTTGTCGCTGTTGCTCGCCGGCGTCAGGCTCGCGGCCCGGTTCATCCAGGCGATGAGGAAGCGCGCGCTATGGTCCTTAGCCATCTGGTGAATGCTGCGCGATGTCGTGAAATCAAGCGGCTTTGAAAACGGCATCACGCGCGTGGGGATATTGAGGTCGGTCAGTTCGGCTTCGCGTACCGCGTGAGCGCGGATGGCGGCGCTTTGCTTGATCCCTGCGCGATCGAAGGCCCCCGCGAGGCTCATGAAATAGGCTTCCGCGCCGCCGTTGGCGGACGAACCCATTGTTTGGAGGATGGGCGTCGGTCGGTGAAGTGGGAGGATCATGCGGCGCCTCCGACATAGAGGTCAGCGGCGCACGCCTCAACCGCTTGCTCGCAGATGACTTTTCCCGGCCCGCATGCGAGAGGGGCGCCATGAGCATTATCGACCCGAAGGCCGCCGTGGCGGCGGGGCAAGAGACTATTCGCGTTGAGGCCAAGGCCTTGGAGCAATTGGCTGTCGCGTTGGCCGGGGCGCTCAACGAGCCGTTCGTGCACGCGGCGCAGTTGCTGGCGGAAACCAAGGGACGGGTGATCGTCTCCGGCATGGGCAAGTCCGGCCACATCGCACGCAAGATCGCGGCGACGTTGGCTTCGACCGGCACGCCCGCGCAGTTCGTGCATCCGGCTGAAGCAAGCCACGGCGATCTCGGCATGATCGTCGAGGCCGATTGCGTGTTGGCGATCTCGCGCTCGGGTGAGACGGCGGAGCTTTCCGATCTGCTTTATCATTGCCGGCGCATCCACGTGCCGATCATTGGCATGACGTTTAAGCTGGGCTCATCCCTGGCGAAGGCATCGACGGCGGCGTTGGTGCTGCCCGAGTGCGGCGAGGCCAGCGAAGAAGCGCCGGCGCCGACGACGTCGACAACCATGTGCTTGGCGTTGGGCGACGCGCTTTCGGTGGCATTGATCAAGGCGCGCGGGTTCACGGCAGACCATTTCGGCGCGATCCATCCGGGCGGGAAGCTTGGTGCGGCGCTGAAGAAAGTGACCGACGTGATGCGCGTAGGTCAGAGTGATCCGCTCATCTCGCCGAACGTTTCCGTTCCGGACACGATGAAGGCGATGAGCGTCGGCGGGATTGGGGCCGTTGGCGTTGTTGAAGGCGGCAAGCTGATAGGCATTGTCACCGATGGCGATCTGCGGCGGAAGCTGTCGCCGGAGATGTTCGGCAAAACTGCCCGTGACATCATGACGGCGAGCCCAAAAACAATAGCGCCGGACGCGCCGATCGCGGACGCGATCGCGATCATGAACGAGAAGCGGATTACGCTGTTGTTTGCAGTCGAAGACGGCAAGCCAGTAGGTGTCGTGCACATGCACGATTTGCTGGCGGCTGGCGTGCGGTGATCGAGGCATTGGGGGATCGACAATGAAGCATTTGGCGAAGCTGGCGATTGCCGCCTCGATGTTGTTTGCGGCCTCGGCCAGCGCTCAAACAGCGACGCCGTTTCCGGCGAGCGTTGAAACCTCTATCCAATCCGTGCTCCCGCGCATGATCGCGTGGCGGCGGGATTTTCACGAGCACCCGGAACTCAGCTTTGAAGAGGTTCGCACCGCGCGTGTTGTTGCAGCTCACCTGCGGTCGTTGCGCATGGAGGTTCGCACCGGCGTTGCGCTGACGGGTGTCGTCGGCGTGCTGCGCGGCGGCCAGCGTGGGCCGGTGATTGCGCTGCGTGCGGACATGGATGCATTGCCGGTGACGGAGGAGGGCGATCTGCCGTTTCGGTCGCGCGCGCGTGGCCACTATAACGGCCAGGACGTCGGCATCATGCACGCATGCGGGCATGACACACACGTCGCGGTGTTGATGGCGGCGGCGACGGTGTTGGCGTCGCAACGTGAGAATTTGGCGGGCACGGTGATCTTCGTGTTCCAGCCGTCAGAAGAAGGCGCGCCTCCAGGCGGGCTCGGCGGCGCGCGGCGCATGTTGGCCGAGAATGTGTTCGGCGATCTGCACCCTGAAGCGATCTACGGTCTGCACGCGTGGCCGCAGACCAGCGGCACGGTGACAATGATTACCGGGCCGATGATGGCGGGCTCGGATCGCATCGACATAACCGTGACCGGCAGCCAGACGCACGGCGCGCAACCGCATGCAGGCATCGATCCGATCGTAGCGTCGGCGCAGATCATCAACGCGCTACAGACGGTGCCGTCGCGCCAGATGGATGCGGTGGGTTCGCCTGTGATCGTCACCATCGGTCTGATTCAAGGTGGCGTGCGATACAATATCATTCCGCAAACCGTGCAGATGCAGGGCACGCTGCGCTACCTCAATCCAGAAACACGCGAGCGCTTCTATGAGCGTATCCGACGGACCATCACGGAGACGGCAGCTGCGACCGGCGCCACTGCGGAAGTCACGATCACGGAAAACGCCATCCCTACCGTGAACCCGCCTGCGCTGATGGCCCGCACGCGTTCGGCGGTGGAGCGCGCAATAGGTGCGGATCACGTCAATAGCGGCTTACCTGTCATGCCAGCCGAGGATTTCGCCTACTTCCAGCAGGCGGTTCCGGGGGTGTTTTTCTTCTATGGCGTGAACCCGCCTGGCGTGACGCAAGCGGAAGCGGCGCCGAACCACAATCCGCGCTTTTTCGTGCATGAACCGGCGATGGAAACAGCATTGCGAGCCATGTTGGCGGTCACGCTTGATCGCGTCGGCGGGGAACAACGATAGTTGATGGATGATAATCTTGCGCCTGACCTGCCTCCGGGTAGAGTTTGGCCAGGGGTTCAGACATGAAGCGTATTGTGCTTGGCGGCGTTGCCGCACTCGGTTTGTTTGCGGTGGCGGCGCCGGCATTGGCGGACGTGCAATGGCAGGTGTTTGAGCAGCGTCGCGAGCAGTGCTTCAACACGATGAACGCCTTTCCGCCCGAACAAAGCATCCGTGGCTGCTCCGACCTCATCAGTATGCGCAGCATTACCGGCAACGGGCGCGCGCAGGCATACAAGTTGCGCGGCGATCGCTACCGCGAATTGCACGACTGGGATCATGCGATCGCCGACTACAATCAAGTGATCCGCATGCGCGGCGATCATCCGGGCGCCTATTATCGCCGGAGCGAGGTCTTCCTGGCGCAAGGCGAGTATGCCCGCGCCATGGCGGATGCTGACAGCACGATCCGGATCGCGCCGGACACCCCCGGTGGCTACCGCGTGCGCTGCGAGGTCCGTGTCGCCCAAAACCTCGAACTCGATTTGGCCCGCGCGGACTGCGACCACGCGTTGGAGATCAACGCGATCGACACCGCGGCGCTTGCGGCGCGCGGCGTGCTCAACCTGCACACCGGCGCCAACCAGCAAGCGTGGGCTGATTTCGACGCGGCGATTTTCAACGGCCGCCGTATCGCGCGCACGTTGTACGGGCGCGGCATTGCTTCGCTTCGCATGGGTCGCCAGCGAGAAGGGCGCGCCGATATTGAAGCGGCGGAGCAGTTGCAGGCGGAAATCGGCGCGACATTTGCGAGCTACGGCGTCACGCCGCCCTGATTAGCCGCGTCTCGAGACTAGGCGCGCTTTTGCTTGACTCTGTGGTAACAGAGAGGCCCTATGCGGCTCGGACGTCGGGACGATCACGACCCGCGCGGCTTGTTCGCGTCGGCTACTCACCCCCCAAGTCCACCGCGGGTCTATTTCAGGCGCGGGAGTTTGCGAGGAGTGCGGCCATGGCTACGGGCGTGGTGAAATGGTTCAACATGCAAAAGGGTTTCGGCTTCATCGCGCCGGACGAGGGCGGGGCCGATGTCTTCGTCCATGTCAGCGCAGTTGAGCGGTCAGGCCTGACGGGTCTGAAGGAAGGCCAAGCGGTCATCTTTGACGTCGAAAACGACCCGCGTAAGAACAAGCCGTCGGCGGTGAACATTAAGCCTGTCTGACGCGGTTCTTAGACCTTGAAGTTTCAATCGCCGTGCGGTTCACCGTACGGCGATTTTGTTTTTACGGGAGATTCCCATGACCGCCCCGTTCCGCCTCTATGGCGCGGAGCTTTCCCCATACTCCGTGAAGGTGCGTTCCTACCTTCGCTATAAGGGGCTCGACTTTGAATGGCGCGCACGCACGAACGCGACCCAGGAAGAGTTTCAACGCTACGCCAAGCTGCCGCTGATCCCGGTCCTGGTGGATGCGGACGAGAACGCGCTTCAGGATTCCACGCCGATCATCGAAAAGCTCGAGGCCGAGAACGCTGAGCCTTCGATCACGCCGTCGGAGCCGTCGCTGGCGTTCCTCTCAGCGCTGATCGAGGACTATGCCGACGAGTGGCTGAACAAGGCGATGTTCCACTATCGCTGGAGCTATCCGGAAGATCAGGAAAGCGCCGCCAAGCGCATCAGCGACATGATTTTCGAAGGCGCCGAGAAGCCGGAAGGCATCGAAGAGCAAGTCCGAACGCGGATGATCAGCCGCCTCTATCATGTCGGCTCCTCGCCGGAGACGGCGCCGCTGATCGAGGGATCGTTCACGCGCCTGCTGGGATTGCTCGATACGCTTCTCGGCAAGCGGCCGTACCTCTTCGGTGGTCGCCCGTCGCTGGCCGACTTTGGGTTGGCCGGGCAGCTGGCGCAGCTGAACTCCGATCCGACGCCGGGAACGCTGTTGCGCACGCAGGCGCCGAACGTGGTGCGCTGGCTTGAGCGGATGGAAAAGCCAAAGGCTGATGGTGCGTTCGCCTCGTTCGCGGATCTAAGCGACGACCTCACTGAGCTCCTGAGGGCCGAAATCGCGGGTGCGTACCTGATTTGGATGGATGCGAATGCCCGCGCGGTCAGCGCCGACGCGAGCGGCGTCAGCGTCGACATCGCCGGCACGACGTTTGTGCAGAAACCGCAACGTTATGCGGCGAAGGCCTTGGGCGAGCTGAAGCGCAAGCGCGCACTCGTCGAAGACGAAGCGCTGGCAGCGTTGTTGGCGGCGACGGGCGTGGACGCGTTGCTCGCGGTGTTCGCCCGCAATGATGATGACGGCGCTAATGGTGGCGATGCTGGAGATGATGAAGGCGGCGACGACGAAGAAGAATAGTCGCTCGCGCTAGGCGCCGCACGCCGCTTTGAAATCGTACAGCGCCTCTGCAACGCAATCCGGCCAAACATCACTTTCGCGCCAATAACGCGAGAGCCCCAGGCGCGTGCAAAGCTGAGGGAATTCCGGGTTCATGCGGAGCTGAATGGTTTCGCCGATGAACAACAGCGCCGTTTCGTAGCCGATGTGCGGGCGTGTGGTTTCGAGCGCGCCGGCGCGCCAGGCGGCGACGTTGTCGAGCGCGTCTCCGAAGATGGCGAGCGCCGGGCCGGTGAAGCCCAGCACCGAAAGTGCGACGGCGAGATCAAGTGCAGCTGCAGGTTCGGTTTCCGCCATCGCCGCGAAATCGTGGCCGAGCTGCATAAACGCCTCCGGCGAAGGCTGCATCATCAGCTGCTGCATGCGCTCGCCAGCTTTGTAGGAGGCGCTGTCCTTGAGGCCGGGGATGAGGCGGGCGCCGTCGGCGCGCAGGATCTCGGCTTTCCCAAAATCGCCGTCGAGCGCCGACGTATTTAGGCGCATGAACCAAACGAAGACGTTGTCGGGATAGCGTTGCGCCGCGTCTTCGAGAATCCGTTTGCCGTCGTCCTTCGAGTGCTTGGACCAGACATTGTAGCCGTGGAAGGCGGCAAGCAGCGGATCGAGTGGATCGAGCTCAAACGCACGTGCTTGCTGTGCGTAGCCATCCTGCACGCGGCCAGTGGAAACAAGAAACTGGCCGTGCCGAAAGAGGGTGTGTGGGTTGTTGGGTTCAGCGGTCAGCGCTTTTTCGAGCAGCGCTTCGCGTTCGCTCCAGCGCCCGAAGAAATCGCCTTCAAGCGCAGCAAGCACTGCGTAGGCTTCGCCCATTGATGGATCAGCGCCGAGCGCCCGCTCAGCAGCTTCGCGCGCATCGTCCGCTAGGCGCGCGCGATCCGTGCGCGAGAGCCGAAGCGTTTCGAGCTTGGCGCTGGCGAGCGCGGCCCATGCGCGGGCGAAATCGGGGACTTCGCGGACGATCCGGTCGAGAGCTGCGGCGCTGGCCTGGATGCATGGAATGGCGCCGGAGCGGAGGAGCTCGCGTGCCTCGAAATATGAATCTGAAAGCGCCGGCGTTAAAGTTGGCGCGCGTACGCGCTTGGCTTCGCCAAGCGTGACTTCGAGCGCCTTGGCGACTTCACCGGCGATCTCTTCCTGCAACGCGACGGTGTCTCCGACGCCGCGGTCCTACCGCTCAGACCAGAGCACGACGCCGCTCTCCGCTTCAGCGAGCGTTGCGGAGATGCGCACGCGATCGTCCGACCGGCGCACTGACCCGTCGAGGATATGCGTCGCGTTGAGGGCTTTGGCGGCGCGAGGTTTGTCGCGGCCGCGGAATGCAAAGCTTGATGTCGCGCCGATCACCTTGAGGCCGGGCAGGCGCGAGACGGCGTAGAGGATTTCTTCGGAGACACCGTCGGCCAGCGTGCGGGTGGCGCGGTCTCGTGCAGGCGTGTCGAAGGCAAGGACTGCAAGCGTTGGCGTCGTCGCGTGCGCTTTGACAGGCGCACCGCTGGGGTCCAGCGCATAGACGCTCATCAGCGTCCGCATCTTCGCGAGCTTGATCTTGCCGCGCGGCTGCAGCTTGGCGGCAAGGTCGGGCGCTGCGCTGCTGTGGATGATCGGCGACGCCAAGATTGTGCCTGGCGCGGCTTCGGCTTGCAGGCGCGCGGCGATGTTCACGTCATGGCCGAGTAGATCGCCGTTCGCTGTTTCGGTGACCTCGCCGAAGTGCACGCCGAAACGGAGCTTGGCTTCCTTCTCGATTTCACACAGCGCGATGGCGGCGTTCAGCGCATCGGTGGCGCTGATGAACTCAAGCATCAACCCGTCGCCGGCAGTGTTGAAGATGCGGCCGTTGTACTTTGCGACAATGGCCGTCGCGTAGGTGCGGACGCGCGCGACATGCGCCAGCGCTTCTGCGGCATCGCGTTCGGCGAGCGCGGAAAAGCCAGCGATATCGACGGATACGATGGCCGCGAGTTTGCGGGGAGCTTCAGCCATGGTGGCATTGGCTTAGCACAAAGCGGCGGAAGCGGGGCCTTAAACGGTCGCCATGACTCAAGGAGAAACGGCGCGCGTCTGGGGGAACGCACGCCGTTAGTTCGGTCTAGGGGATAAGG
>JBEBHI010000157.1:0-7854 GCA_040080935.1 Terricaulis sp. | reverse complement strand
TGCGCCCAAGCCTGCGATGCCATCGCAAGCGAAACTACGGTTACAAGTGCCGCGAGGCCGGTTCGCCGCGCTGCGGTCGCGAGCATCATGAACACGGCCCCCCAAAGGCTAATTGTTCTAACGAGCGGGGAAACTTACGCCTTTTTGTACTGACGGCAAGGCCTACCATAACGTGTGAAATTACACGCCAGACGGCCTACTTTCAGCGCTTGCTTCTCTCCGATAGGTTCGCCTTCGGGGGACGCATGTCATCGAAGTTTCGCAAGCGCAGCACGCTGTTAGCGGGCGCTAGCGTTGCTCTCGCGGCATTGCTGCCGAGCGCGCCCGCTCTTGCACAAGACGCATCACCCTTCAGACCAGAGCGCTTCGACGATGATTGGAGCGGCGTCACCTATGACAACGCACCTTATGGCGCACAATTCAAAAACTTAGCTCTTGCAGATGGCGTGACGCTCTCAATCGGCGGCGACGCGCGCTGGCGCTTTTCCACACTCGATGCACCGCGCTTAGGCTTAGGCGGCGCCGAGGACGATGAGTGGCTGTTGCAGCGTTTGCTGCTGCACGCAGATCTGCGCTTCGCCGACAATGCGCGTGTTTTCGTGCAGTTAGGCGCGCACGATGGCATCGGCCGCGAAATCCCCGCCGCCACCGACGACAATCGCGCCGACGTGCAGCAGGCCTTCTTTGACATTTACGCCAATGCGTTGGGAGGAAAGCTGACCGTGCGCGCCGGCCGCCAAGAGCTGTCGCTTGGGCCGCGTTTCACCACCACCCGTGACTCCGGCAACGTCCGCCAACGTCACGATCTCGTGCGCGTAATCTATGCCAGCGGCCCGTGGCGCGCCGACCTGTTCGGCGGCAATCCGGTCGTCGATGAGCGCGGCGCATTCGATGACGACGCCGATGTCGGCCAAGATTTCTACGGCGCGCGGCTGGACCGCACGTTCCGTTCAACGGTGCTGGACATCTACGCCTACGAACTCGATCGCGACACCGCGACGTTGGGCGGCGCGACGCAGAACGATGATCGCGTCAGCGTTGGCGCCCGGTTTTCCGGTCGCAAAGGCGCGATGGACTTCGATACTGAGCTAATGCTCCAGCGCGGTTCGTTCGGCGACGCCGATATCCGCGCATTCGGCGGCGCCATCGATCTCGGCTGGCGCTTTCCCGACGCTCCACTCGCACCCCGCATCGGCGGACGCATCACCTACGGCAGCGGCGACGCCGATCTCAGCGACAAAACACAGGGCACTTTCGCGCCACCTTTTCCCAACAGCCAATGGTTCGGCCAAAACGGCCTCGCCAGTTTCTCCAACACAGTCGAAACGTCCGCACTCGCCGCGCTTACGCTGGCCGAGCACGTCACATTAAATCTCAAAGCCTCAGCCGTCTGGCGGAGCGAGACCGCCGACTTCGCCTATGCCGGCAACAATGCACTCGCGGGCACTTCAGGCGGCAACGATCCCTTTGTCGGGCGCGCGGCGGCAATCTCGTTGGCGTGGCGTCCCAACGATAACGTGCTGATCAATCCCTATGTCAGCTATGTCGCCGTCAGCGACGATCTAACATCGCGCGGCGCGCATGACGTCACTTACGCGCACCTCAGCGTCACGCTTCGATTCTAACACCACAAAGAAAAACCCCCGCTTTCGCGGGGGCCAGGCCGAGGGGATGGCCTAGAGAGGAGTGGTGGGAGAGGAGTTAGGTGTTGAAGAGCTCGTAGATCACCACACCGACTGGCCAACGCCGCCGTCCATGGTCATGGCGGCATTGAACGTGGTCTCGGTTTGCGTGGTGCGGGTTTCGGTGTCGCGGATGTGGACGTTCTTTTCGCCTGGGCCGAAGCGGCGCAGCAGCGAACGTTCGTTGCACGGACGGCGCTCTTGTTGCGTGCGGCACTCGACGCGAGCGCCTTCGTACCAGAGCGCTTGGCCCTGCTCGCAATCATACGAGCGATCGCCGGCAGTGTAGCGCATGCGCGTGCCCGACATGCAGCGGAAGATTTCACCGCGATAGTCTTGAGCGACATCGCGGCCGCCAAAGGTTTGCGAAGCCGGGTGCGGATTGCCCTGTGCATCGAGGCAGATCGCTTGGATCAGCAGATCGCGCTCACGCGCAATCGTCTCAGCCTGCGCGCTCGCTTCAACGATTGCGAAAGCGCCCGATTGAACCTGAGCCGAAGCGCCAGACTCCACGATCGTGTTGGAGCGAATAATGGTGTCGCCGGTGCGGACGTTAGCAATGGCGATCGCCGTCGCGTTGGCTTGCGCAGATGCACGCGCGCCAGCGTTGACGATAACGATGTTCGGCGGCGGCACGTTCGGCGGCGGCACGACGACGACCGGACGGTCGCAGCAATGGGTCGGCGGCGGTGGCGGCGGCGTCGGGTTGCAGCCCTGATGGCACGGCGGGCGCGTCGGGCAACCACCGTTCTCACACGCAGCCGCATCGGTCGGCGTGATGAAGTGTGCAAGGGCAACGGCGCAGAATGCGAACGCCGCGAGGATGTACCGCGTTGGAACGGTCATAGGCCGTCTCTCCTGAATTTCGCCAAGGCAGGTGCAAGCAGGAGGCCACGTCTCGCGCCGTGCGGGAAAGCGAGCCGGAAAAATTCGAAATTCCCCAAAAATCCCAAGCATTCATTGGGCGCGAGGCTTGCGTGGTAACGAGCGCACTCGAAGTCACATCACGGCGTTTAAGATTAATGATGGGGGAAGAGACCTTTCATCCCGATACACGGGCGCTGCTTGCCTATGGGCGAGCGCTCGCGGGAGCAGCTGGCGCGACGCCTAAGAAAGGCGGCGCGGACCAGGTGCTTGAGCGTCTGTTCGTGATCGAACGGACGAAGGATGGGCGCATGCCTATCCGCACGTTCGGCCAGGACTTGGTGAAAATCTTCGGCCGCGATCTGCGCGAGCACGACTTCTCACGCTTCTTTCTCGCCCCCGACCTCGCGTTGATGAATGCGCTGATCGAATCCTGCGCCGCCGCGGGTGAGCCGGCGATCGCGCGCGTCACGGCGGAGACCGTGTCAGGCCGCAAGCTTGGCGCTGAGATTTTGATCACGCCGCTGAAAGTCGACGCCACTTTGGGCAATCGCTACCTCGGCCTCTTCCAGGCGCTCGGCGGCGAGCACTTCCTCGATGGTAGCGCGGTGCAGTTCCTGCGCCTCGGCTCATTGCATCCGCCAGCCGCTAAAGCGCCCAAGGCGATGCGTCTCGTTGTCGTAAACGATTAGCGGCGAGCGCTGAGCGCACCGCGGATCTGCGTCACGACCACATCGTAATCGTAGGGCTTGGGCGCCATCCAATGGATGTTCGAGCACGCTTGCTTGGCGGCCTCCAGCGAACTGGTGACGCCTGACGTAAGTATCACCGGCACGCCAGGCGCATGCTCATGCAGCCATTGCGTCAGGCCGATGCCGTCGAGCGCCCCCGGCATCGTGATGTCCGAGAAAACGAGATCGACCTTCAAGCCTGAAAGAATGAGTTCTTGCGCTTCGACAGCCGTGCCAGCCTCGGCAACTCTGAACCCGCAATGACGCAAATGGTCAGCCGCAGCGATGCGGATCAGCACTTCATCTTCGACGACAAGCACCAAAGGCTGATCGTCGGCGTGCTGCTCAGGCATAGCGTCTTCCGCCGGACTCATCGTCTCCCCATCGAACCCATAATGCCCCATCGCCGCCTAAGTTCCCGGCGTTTGACACATCGCTGGCACCGTTCGTTCCGGGCCACATTGTTGTGACGGTATCCTACGGAACTGAGCAAATTCTCAAGCCGTTTTACTCGCTGCTGGGAATGGAACTCGAAGGAACTTATGGCTTCACGAAACCCCTCCAAGAAAATGGCAACGGTGTTGCTGGTCGAGGCAGATGTGCTGGTGCGCTTCGCGTTGGCGGACCACCTGCGCGCGTGTGAGATCACTGTCGTTGAAGCCGTCGACGCAGACGATGCCAAGGCCGTGCTGGTCGCAGGTCCCGAGATCACCATTCTGCTGAGTGACGCGCAGCTCGCCGGCGAAGGCAGCGGCTTTGTCCTGGCTCAATGGGTGCGCCGTCACCGTCCCTCCGTCGAGACCATTCTTACAGGGTCGATCGCGAGCAAAGCCCAAGCCGCGGCGGACATCCTCGCGCGTCTGCCTGAGTGCGCTCCGAATGGCGACGCCGCAACGCTGACGACGAAACTCAACGCCATGCTGGCAGAGCGCAAACGCCGCCTTAGGCAACAAGCGAAAGCCGCGCCCATAAAGCCCAAGCGCCGGCGGGTTTCCTAGTTACTGGGCGTACGGACTTTCGCGGCGAACGCTGATCTCGACGCGGCGATTTCTCGACCGCCCCCAATCCGTTGCGTTGCTCGCGATCGGCGACATCTCGCCCATGCCAGAGGTTCTGATCCGATAGCGATCAACGCCATATTGCGAGAGCACCTCGCTCACCGAATACGCGCGGCGCTCTGACAGCCGGTAGTTGTAGTCATCGGAGCCAATCGCGTCGGCATGGCCGACGACGCTGACGACCATATTGGGATAGCGGTTCAACGTCCGCGCCAAATCGGTGACGCGCGGCATGAATTCGTATTTCACGTCGGCGCGGTTGAAATCGAACGTGATGTCGGAAGGCATCCGAACGCGCACTTCATCCGGCGAAACGCGCTCTACCACGGCGCCTTGAGAAGCAGCCGGGGCCATGGCGTCACGCAACTCACGCTCAGCCCTATCCATTTCGTCTTGCGCAAACGCGGCTGAAACCGAAGTGGCGAGAAAGGCGAACGCAAGCAAAGCAACGCGCATGAGCGGCTCCCCGAATGGACGCCGCTTGGGTGATCCGCGTCTGTGGCGTTTCTACGGCTTACGGCGCGCCAGCAATTTGCTGATGCCGAGAAGCAACGGCGCGCCAATCGCAAACGCGGCAACGAGCCCAACCATGTTCACCGCGATCTGGCCGTAGCTCAGCGTCGTGGGGTCCATGAAAAAATACGGGTAGAAGTGATCGAAGAGCCCGCGCGTCAGCCCATAGACGGCATAGGCGAGTGGCCACAACGCCGCGAAAGCAGCGTCACGCCAAGTCAGCGACCCATGCGGGCGCAAGGACCAGAACAGCGCAAACGTGATCGGGACGATGTCGTGGACGGTGATGTCCGCCACCTTCTGCCAGCCCTGCGGATCCCAGCGCGACGCCAGCAGCAAATTATAGACGATGCACACGAACAAGATTGACGTGACCGCCATCAGCTCAATGCGCGGGCTGTTCAGGCCGGTGTTACTCTCAGGCTTCAGCGCAGCCCGCGCCATCACCAAAGTCACGAACGTATTGGTCAGCAGCGTGAACCACACGAAGTAACGCCACGTGATCTCAACGAACGACGCGCCCTGCGCCGACATGTCGGCATAGAGCAGCCAGAATTGGAGGCCGAGGCCAAAGAACCCGATCAGCGCGCCGACTGCCGCGACCGGTCGCGCAAACGTCACACCGCCACCCGCTCATCTTCCGCGATCGGCGCGTCTAGCGGTGGCAGATAGGGCTTGCCGCGCAGCAAGTCGGAGATCTTCTCCGCGATCATGATCGTCGGCGCATTGGTGTTGCCGCCGATCAGCGTCGGCATGACCGACGCATCGATCACGCGCAGCCCATCTATGCCGCGCACTTTGAGATCGCCGTCCACCGGCGCCTTCGAGTCAACGCCCATTCGAACAGTGCCGACCGGGTGATAAAGCGTCTCCGCCGTCGATCTGATCCAGGCATCGAGTTCGCTATCCGTACGCATGTGCGCGCCCGGCGCGATCTCATCACCGCGATAATTCTTGAACGCATCCTGCGCGACGATATCGCGGATCATGCGGATGCTATCGCGCATGCAGCGAATGTCGTTCGGCTCGGTGAGATAGCGCGGATCGATCAGCGGCGCCGTGAACGGATCGCGTGACGCGAGCTTCACTGTGCCACGGCTATCGGGGCGAAGCGGGCACGTGTGGATGGTGAAGCCATCGGCTTCAGCTTTCACGCGCCCATGATCGCGCATCAGCGCGTTGACGAAGTGAATCTGCACGTCGGGCCGATCGAGTTCGCCACGCGTTTTCAAGAATGCGCCAGAGTGCAGGTGGATCGTGCGGCCGTGCCCCGTGCCGCGCAGCATGTACTCGATGCCAACCATCGGCTGGCGATAGCCCTTCAGCAGCGAGAACAATGTGATCGGCTTGGTGCAATTATAAAGCACGCCGCAATCGATGTGATCTTGCAGATTGCGTCCAACCTCCGGCGAATCGACGACGACCGGGATGTCCAGCTTCTTCAATTCATCCGCTGGGCCGATACCCGAGAGCAGCAGCAATTGCGGCGATTGAAACGCGCCAGCGCTTAGCAACACTTCGCGATTGGCGTAGACTTGGCTCACCGGCTTGCCGGGCCCAGCCGAATACTCAACGCCGATCGCTTTGCCGTTCTGCGTCAGAATACGGCCAGCATGCGCATTGGAGATGACAGTGAGGTTCGGGCGTGAGCCAACGACCGGGCGCAAATAGGCGTTCGCCGTCGACCAGCGCTTGCCGTCCTTGATCGTCAGCCGGTACATGCCGGCGCCTTCTTGCTGATAGCCGTTGAAGTCGCTCGTCTGCGGATAACCGGCCTGCACCGCCGCCTGAACGAACACGCGCTGCAGCGGATAGCCAGGAGGGCTCGGCGATGTGTGCAACGGGCCGTTGTCGCCGTTCCAAGCGTCGCCGCCATTCTCGTTGCTCTGCGACCGTTTGAAGTACGGCAGCACGTCGGCGTAGCTCCAGCCGGTTAGGCCGGTCTGGCGCCATTGATCGTAATCGCGGGCGTGGCCGCGAATATACATCATGGCGTTGATCGAGGATGAGCCGCCCCAACCGCGTCCACGCGGCTGGAACAGCTTGCGACCGCCGAGCGCTTCCTGCGGCTCGGTGTCGAACGCCCAATTGGTCGGGTTCTTGTTGTTGAAGAGCTGGCTCGCACCCGCCGGCATGTTCACCAAGAGCGTATCATTATGTCCGCCCGCTTCCAGCAACGCGACACTGATGCTCGGGTCTTCGGTCAACCGGCTGGCCAGCACACAACCCGCCGAGCCCGCACCAACAATTACGAAATCAAAGCGCCCGCCTTCAGTGTCCGCCACGGCTTCCGTCCCTTTAGTTTCTTGTTGCCCGAACCTTTGCGCGCGACCGCGACCGGCGCCAAGCCCTGCCCCTCCGTCAAACCTTAAGCAAACGTTTACGATGAAGGTGCATTAATGGCGTCATGTCAGTAGCGCTCAAAGTCGATATCGCCGCCGCCGCCCGCCGGCTTACCGCCGCCACCGTCGGCATCCGCGAACGCCGCCGCTTCCGCCGCATGCCCATCGAGGTCAGCGGACGGCTTCTGGACGGCGCCGGCGTCGAACACGACTGCCGAACCGCCGACATCTCGCCCGGCGACATCCGCATCGTCGCATCGACCCTGCCGACCGTCGGCGACCGGGTCGTGATTTACCTTGCCGGCTTCGGCCGCGTCTCCGGCCACGTCGCCCGCAAGTGCGGCGAGGGCGAAGTCGCGATCATTTTCGACTTTACCGCCCACAAGCGCGAGAAAATGGCCGAACAACTGACAATCGCCGTTAACCGCGATCTCGGCATCGAAGAAGATCATCGCCCGCAAATCAGCGACGGCTCGCAGATGATCAAGCTCGAATTCGAGACCGGCGAAGCCTATGAAGGCGAAGTCGTCGACTTCTCGCTCGCCGGCATCACTATAAAGAGTAGGCGCCCGCCGCCGCTCATCGGCGTCTGGGTCCGCGCCGGCAATATATACGGTCGCGTGGCGCGTTTGATCGACGGCGGCTTCGCCATCGACCTCGAACC
>JBEBHI010000303.1:0-2051 GCA_040080935.1 Terricaulis sp. | reverse complement strand
ATGCGAATGCGTCCGTTCACCGTCCCGCTCGGCTGCGCGCGAATAGCCGCGAACGACGATCCGCCGCCGCGGCCAACCGCGCCGCCACGTCCGTGAAACAGCTGCAACGCTACCCCAGCTTGCTCGAACACCGGCGCCAACGCACGGCTGCTGGTGTGCAAACTCCACACCGATGTCAGATAGCCGCCATCCTTGTTGGAATCCGAATAGCCGACCATCACTTCCTGGTGGCCGCGCGCAGCGTTCATCGCCGCGAACTCCGGCAGCGCGAACCATTCGCTCATGATCGCCGTCGCGCGCTCAAGATCGTCGATCGTCTCAAACAACGGCGCGACCATAATCGGGCAGGCGGGCGGCTCGCCGGGATGAAAGACCCCAGCCTCCTTCAGCAGTACATAGACCTCGAGAATATCCGACACGCTGGCCGCTTTCGAGATCACATACGTCGTGATGCAGCGCGGCCCATAGCGCGCATGCGCCGCCGCAGCGCCGCGCAGAATCGCAAGCTCCGAGACGGTCTCGTCCGAATATTGTGCGTCCGGAAATGAGAGCAGCCGCCTGCCCGCGAGCTCGCGCCGCAACAACGCCGTGCGCGCCGCTTCGTCGAGCCCAAGATAATCCTCCGCCGCGCCCGCGCCCTTCAAAAGCTCCGCCACAACGCGCTCATGCACATCCGCGTTCTGCCGAAGATCAAGCGTCGCCAGATGGAAACCGCACACTTCAACGCTGCGGATCAGCCGCCCAATCGCGCCACCACGTCCCAAGCCGCCATCGCCATTCGCCGCCAGCGCATTCTGAATCACATTGAGATCGCGCATAAGTTCGTCAGCGTCGGCATACGCTGCGCCCGCAACTCTCGCCCGTCGCGGCGGCTCATGCCCAGTGACCCCCGCATACGTCGCGCTCAGCCGCGCATAGATCCCGGCGACCGCGCGCCGATACGGCTCATCGCGCCGCGCCACCCCATCATCGCCGCTCGCATCCGCGAGCGCCGCCAAACCCGGCGTCACGCTCGATAGCTCCGACGAGATCGATAGATCCGCGCCAAGCTGGTGCAGTTGATCGAGATACGATTCCAGCACCGTCACCGACCCACGCGCCAAAGCGTACTCAAGCGTCGCTGCCGTGACGTTCGGATTGCCGTCACGATCGCCGCCGATCCAGGTGCCCAGCCGCAAGAAGCTCGGCGGCCGCGCGCCGAACGCACGCGTCCAGCGCGCATAGAGCTGCGGCAGCACCGGTAAAAATGAATCGCGAAAATAGGCGAGGGCGGTCTCGACCTCATCGGTCACGTAAAGCCGCTCGTGCCGCAGCGGCCGCGTCTGCCACAGCAACGCGATGTGCCGTTGGATCGCGCGCTCAACCAGATCGCCGCCATCGGTTTCGCTCGCGCCGGCATCGATCTGCTTCATCAAAGCCGCGATCTCGTTGCGGTGATCAATAATGCTCTTGCGCCGCACCTCGGTCGGATGCGCAGTCAGCACCGGGGCGATCAGCGCCTTTTCCATCAGCGCCAACGCGCGCTTGCGGTCGATGCCTTCGCTCTCCAATCGGTCCACCGCCTGCGCGATGTCAGCGCCATCCTCGACCGCAACGCCCTGGCGATCCTCGGCCAGGTTCGCGAGCATCGAAAACAACATGAAGCTGCGCACGAACGCGAGCGTCTCGTCGAGATCGAGCGCGCCCAATCCAAGATCGATCGCTTCCGGCTTCACGCCCCCGCGATGGCGATCCACCGAAGCTGCGCGAATGTACTCGATCCGCCGGAACACCTCGTCGCCCGCATAGGTGCGGATCACATCGCCAAGGATGCGGCCAAGGAATTTGATGTCCGGGTTCTGCTTCATCGCGGGTTCAAAGCTAGTCGCCCATCGGGCGAGCCCGTCAATGCTTGCCCGCCCCACAATGAGGCGGAGAGCCTTAATTGCTCGGCAGGGCGCCTATGCAGACCAGCATTATTGACTTCTCAAGCATTTCCGACGATATCCCGGCTCAGCGACCGTTCCTGGCCTATACACCAGCTGAACGCGGTCCCACGGAACGCCACCATC
>JBEBHI010000302.1:0-2054 GCA_040080935.1 Terricaulis sp. | reverse complement strand
TACCGCAAGCAAACCCGTCGCCCGTCGACCAAGGTCTAAGCTTCAAAAACAAAGGGCGCCGGATCACTCCGGCGCCCTAAATGTTTGTGGCTCAGTGCGGGCCTAAGACGCCTCAGCGCACATCAGCGCCAGATCATCCGCCATCGCGTTAAGCGCTTCAGCGACGGTTCGATCCAACAGATCGCTGAACTCGCCGCGCGTGCCGGAATGATCCGCCATGATGATCTCGCCGCGATAGAACTCAGTGTGATTTTGCGTACCGCGCGAAGCCGACATCTCCAGCACAACGCTGCCCGTCCGGTTGAGCCCGTACGTCGTGAGCCAGACCGAGCGCAGCTTGAGGTGGATGTTGAACGCGCTCGAATCCGCCGGTTCGTCTGGCACAGCGCCTTCCGCGCCAGCGAGCGCAATTGTTGGTGTAAATCCGCGCACGCGCAGGCCGTTCTCAGCAACAGAGTGCAGCCAAGCAGCGTGATCCGCCGGTCCTGAAACTGCGCGCACGCCGTCGATCATGCCCATCGTTTCCGGCGCACGGCGCAAATCGGTCAGCTCCACGATCGTGATCGGGCAACCGGCGCGCCGCGCGACTGGTATGCGCTCGCCATAGCGTGAGTTCAGCTGCAACGGTGGCTGCGGGTCCGCGTGTGCAACGCCCGGCATCGCCAAGGCGAGCGCCATGAGGCAGGCGCGAACGCGCACTTTACTGGCCAAGTGTCTGAACATGAACCACGCCTCCCATCGAGTAGAGCAAAGCGCCGTCGCCGCTATCTTCCAGCGTGCGCGCGCCGGGATAGTCGCGGTTGGTGCTGCGCGGGCGATCCGCCGCCGCTTCGACATCCGCATCGGTCCATTGCAGCGCGCGGGGCATCAGAACTGAGATCTCATTGAACGCGCCCGTCAACGCTTGCCGTGTCAGCGCGCCATCGTTCGCCGCCCAGCGCGCAGCGTTTTCCTCGCGCTCGGTTGCATTGGGCAATTGCACCACGCTGATGACGGACTGCGAGTAGGCCAGATAGCGCGGCTGCAATCTCTGCTCCGGCCGCCGCACCTCGGCAACCTTGTTCGCGATCGAGATCGACGCCGTCACGCGCACTGCCGAAAAGTCCGGAAGCAGTTCGTAGCCATACTCAAAGAACGCGACTTGATTCGCCGTCGCCGCATCAAGCGCTGCGTTCTTCGTGTACGGAGAATTATCGCGCCCGAACGCTACGGCTTGTCCGCCAAACCAGGGCAGGGCGCTCGTAGCCGCGTTCGTCGCGTCAATCGCCATCGCGTCAACATTGAAGTCGAACAACGTCGCGCGGATCGGCGTTATGCCCGCCTCGGCGTTGTTGGCACGGTTTTGTTCGATCGATGAATCGATAATGGCGCCGATCAAACCACCGCTCGCGGTCGCGCCGATACCTGATGGATTTATGGCGACGTGCAATTCAGGCTGCGTCACCAGCACATACACCGCGCGTCCGCCTTCGATAGCGCGCGCGTTTTCCTGCAGAACGTTGAGGTTGCGCCGCTCACGCGCCGCCGCCGGCTCCACGAGCAACAGCGCCGCCAAAGCGACCAAAAGCGTCGTACGAAACATGCGTGGCCCCCACCAACAAACCGCACGCGCGATACTAAGCCGATCATCAGCGTCCTGACAACGGTGCGCCGATGCCGCAAAATGAGCTCACGCAGATTGTGTCGCCCCTGGCATTGGTAGCGCCGCACGCCTAGTCTCCCGCGGGGATTTGGGTGATGGACGACCTCTACGTTTGGATTGCTGCAGGGGCGCTCGCGGTTCTGATACCGATGGCGATCTATTTCTTGCCTGCGAAGGCCAGAATTCTAATCGACACGCCGACATCAACCGCACGCGCCGAGGTGCGTCCGTTGTGGGGGATGGGCGCGGCGTTGATCACGCGCGCGTTGCCCAAAAAATTGCATGGCACGCCGCTGCCTTCGTTCGGCGATGTCGGCCGCGTCGGCCACGCATTGATCACGCCCGGTATTGTTGAAGTGGCGTACGCAGCCGCCAAGAGCCTGATCGACATGAAGCCGAAGGTCGCCAAACT
>JBEBHI010000021.1:0-27888 GCA_040080935.1 Terricaulis sp. | reverse complement strand
TTGGCTCCCTTGAACCGACTCATACCCTATGCGAAGCCGATTCTAGATCGCGGCGCGCAAGGTCTCTTCCATAAAGGCGCTGACTTAGACGCCGAGCTGGCCGCCGCATCTAACGTCCTAAAAGGTGGGGCGTACCAGGCAGACGTGCTGGAGAGCCTCAGCGATCCGCGCGGCCGCATTGTTCGCATAACAAAGCGCGCGCGTTCCTGAGCCTCCGATAAGGAGACGTGGACCATGCGTACTTTGGCGATCGCCAACCAGAAGGGTGGCGTGGGCAAGACGACGACCGCGATCAATCTCGGCACCGCATTGGCGGCTGCTGGGAAGGGCGTGCTGATCTTCGACACCGACCCGCAAGGCAACGCGTCGACCGGTCTCGATATCCATCCGCACGATCGCAACGTCACCAGCTACGACGTGCTCGTTGGCCAGCTGCCGCTATCAAAAGCCGTGCTGCCGACGAAGGTCCCCAATTTGTACATCACGCCTGGCGATGCGCGTTTGTCGGGTGTTGAAGGCGAACTGATGGGCGAAGCGCAACCGCAGTTTTTCCTACGCAATGCGATCGAAAAGTTTCGCGGCGAGTCCACGTTGGGCATCGATTACATTCTCATCGATTGCCCGCCGTCATTGAACGTTTTGACCGTGAACGCACTCACTGCAGCGAACGGCGTGCTCGTGCCGCTGCAAACAGAATACTTCGCGCTTGAAGGTTTGGCGCAGCTCGTTGCGACCATCAACGCGGTGAAGGTGAACCTCAATCAGTCGCTCGAAATTCAAGGCGTCGTGCTCACCATGTACGACAAGCGCACCACGCTCTCAGAGCAAGTTGCGCAAGAGGTGAGGGCGCACTTTCCGGACAAGGTCTATGAAACCGTCATCCCGCGGAACGTGCGTATCAGCGAGGCGCCGTCTCATGGCCTGCCCGCGATCATCTACGATCAGAACGCTACTGGCAGCAAAGCGTACATCAAGCTTGCCAAAGAGCTGATCGAACGCGAGCGCCTCCTCAACGCGGCGTAGGAAACAAGTCGGAAATTTTTACCTACGGGCAAGGTTTGCCCACCAAGTTGTTAAGCATACCGAATCGGGTCGGGTCAGAGACGAGGGCTACCAATGAGCGACATGAGACCGCGAGGGCTGGGCCGAGGCCTCTCCGCTCTGCTGGGCGAACCGGTGAAGACCGAAGCGCCGAAGCCCGCCAACAATGTGTTCGGCCAACCGGCGCCGCAACCAGAACAACCGCGTGCGCCGATCGAGCCGCCGCGCAATGTGTTCGAGCTGCCGATCACTCAAGCTGCGCCGACGCCGGCGCCAGCTAACGAACCTGTCGCCCCGCCAGTTGCTGCGACGCCTGCGCCCGCCGCGCCTGCGCAAGCTGCCGCAAGCGATGGCCCGCGTGGGCTGCCGATCGAACTGGTGCAACGCAATCCGCAACAGCCCCGCAAGCATTTCGACGAAGCCGAGCTCAGCGATCTCGCCGCGTCGATCAAAACGCACGGCATCCTGCAACCGATCCTCGTGCGCCCGATCGCAGATGGAAAATATGAGATCGTCGCCGGTGAACGCCGTTGGCGCGCAGCGCAACGCGCCGGCTTGCATTCCATCCCGGCGGTGATCCGCGAGCTCAACGAAGTTGAAGTGCTCGAGATCGCGATCGTCGAGAACGTCCAGCGTATGGATCTCAACCCGATCGAAGAGGCGCAAGGTTTCCAAGCGCTGATCGATCGCTTCGGCCGCACGCAACAAGAGATCGCTGACGCTGTCGGCAAGTCGCGTCCGCACATCGCCAACATGCTGCGCCTGCTGCAGCTGCCGGACGATCTGCAAGAGATGGTGCGCGATGGTCGCCTCAGCTCAGGTCACGCCCGCGCCATTCTGACGGCGCCCGATCCGCGCGGCTTGGCGCAACGTGCCATCAGCGAAGGTCTGAACGTTCGCGACATCGAGCGCTTGGCGCAGATCGCTAAGGACGAAAAGCACGGCCCGCGCGTTTCGTCGGGCGGCTCGGTCGCCGAATCAAAGAATGCTGATACACGCGCTCTGGAACAATCGCTCTCCAACGCCCTTGGGCTCGATATTGTGATCAACGACAAGGCCGGCGCAGGGGAGGTGAAGATCTCCTACAAGACACTCGAGCAACTCGACGACGTGATCCGTCGTCTCCGCGGCGGCTTCTGACGCTACAAACGAAAACGGCTCTTCCATCTCTGGAAGAGCCGATATCGTTTAGCGAGGCCAAACGAGAGTGCCCCCCGGCACCGAGGGCATCTTTACGAGCGTTAATCGCCGGCGAGAAGTAGAATTGTCGGATACCGCACAATTCGATGCCCACAGTGTGCCATCTGCCACGCCCACCATTAGTGGTAGCGCTAACGCAATATGCGCGCGGCATCGACGACCTCAACGTCGCTCATCATCGATAAATACGCATCAAACCAAGGCTTATGCGCCGATCCGACGATCACGAGGATGCGCCCGCCAGGATAGCGCGCCGACACTTCCCGAATGTTTGCGACTTGCCGCAGGTTGCGTGTTTCCCATGCTGCAACGCGTGCGCGACCGACATTATTTGGGCTCGCACGGTTGATCATGTTGAGCCATTGGCCGTTCGCATCCGTGCGGCCCGTGCGCCAGCTATTGATGAACCGATAGGCCGCCAACGTTTCCTCCGGCGTTGTCAGATGCTGGCCGGCTTCAACCAGCGGCTTGAATTCCGGATCTTCTAAGAGTTGCGCCATCCAGGGCTCTTGCGTGAAGGCGGTGATGTCTTCTTCGAAGCCAGGCGCTGTGTCATCGGATTGATCGTCCGTTGCGTACACACGCTCTTGGCCAAGCCGCACAGCGAGCCGTGATGCAATCAGTTCATTTTCGTTGCGCCGCGCTGGCGTCGAGTAGGTGTTTAGCTGTTCGGCAAGTAGACGTGAAACGTTGTCGTCGGCTACGCGCTCGCTCTCGTCCAATCGCCACCACTGCACAATTGCGGAAGAGGGATCACCCGCCGCCGCAAATAGCGCCGCGAGCCGCCGGCGTTGCGCCGGCGTTGGCGAGGCAGGCCAGTCCGCCAGTACGCGGCGGATCTCGGCATCAGCTTGCGGCATGTCCATGCCAACCAAACCGCGCGAGATTCCAGACAGCGCCATCGAGCGCCCGCCATAGGATTGCGCCGCGCCCGGATAGCTCTCGCGCCACGTCCACATCTGATCGATCTGCCGGCCGGGCAGCGCTTCGATCGCGATCGCGTCCGGCTGGAACGCCTGCAGTCGCGCAAGCAACGGCTCAAGAACAGCCGGATCAAAGTTGTCCGGCGTCCCACTCAAGTGCGGCGTCCCGATCACCAGGATCTGCGTCGGCTGCCCGACATGCCGGCCATGATACTCGCGTGGATCGAACGCGCGGTTTTGCGCCGCAGCAGGCGCGGCAACGGCCAGCATCGCTGCCGCCGCCAGAATAAGATGTTTCATCCAGGTCCTCCTCATGTGAGGACGCACCGCGCGCGGTGTTTGGATGCAAATTACCGTTGCTTACGGAGAGATTGCGATGAACAGCCTTTATGCCTCGCTTGGCACGACGGTGTTCGAGACCATGTCACGCCTCGCCGCCGAGAAGGGCGCCGTAAACTTGGGGCAGGGATTCCCAGAAGAAGACGGCCCGCGTGACATCCTCGAAGCGACCGCCCGCGCCACCCTCGAAGGCCCAAACCAATATCCCTCGATGCGCGGCCTGCCGGACCTCCGCCAGGCCGTCGCCGCGCACTACAACGCGCACCACGGCCTCGATCTGGATTGGGCCAGCGAAGTCACCATCACCAGCGGCGCCACCGAAGCCATCGCCGCCGCTTTGCTCGCGTTCATCGAACCCGGCGACGAAGTCGTACTCTTCGAACCGCTCTACGACGCGTATCTGCCGATGGTGAAAAGGGCAGGCGGCGTCCCACGTATCGTCCGCCTTCAGCCACCGCATTGGCGCCTCGAGCGTGAAACAGTCGCCGCCGCCTTCTCCGATAAAACCCGCGTAGTCATCATCAACACGCCGCTCAATCCGAGCGCCAGCGTCATGAGCCGCGACGAACTCGAACTTGTCGCCGACCTCTGCCGCAAGTGCAACGCCATCTGTCTGAGCGACGAAGTCTGGGAGCATCTGCTGTTCGACGATGCCGAGCACATCTCAATGCTCAGTATTCTCCGCGACCGCACATTGAAGATCGGCTCAGCCGGCAAGATGTTCTCACTCACGGGCTGGAAGGTCGGCTTCGCGTGTGGCGCGCCCGCGCTCACCGAACAATTCGTCAAAGCTCACCAGTTCCTGGCCTTCGTCACGCCGCCGAATCTTCAGCGCGGCGTCGCGTACGGCCTCGGTAAGCCTGCCTCGTATTTCACTGACATGAGCGCTGCCTTCCAGCACTCGCGCGATCGGCTGAAATCTGCGCTTAAAGGGGAGGGGTTTGTCACCTTGCCCGCACGCGGCGCCTACTTTCTCAGCATCGATCTCGCCGCCTCCGGCATCGAGATGAGCGACGAAGCTTTCGCACGCGCCGCCGTAGATCACGGCTGCGCAACCATACCATTCTCGGCGTTCTACGCAAACCCAGGTGCGCCGGCGCTCGTGCGACTCTGCTTTGCCAAGCGCGATGCCACGCTCGATCACGGCGCCGAAGCGCTCATCCGCGCCAAACGCGCACTGAGTTAGCGCAGGCCGTTCCTTCGCAGCGCAACATGTAGCGCCCGCAATCCGCGCTTCCGACGCCGACACGATTTTAGCTTCCGATGCGTGAGCTAGCCCGCTAAGCGGTCAAGCATGCAACGTTACCTCACGCTCTTCGTTCTCGTCGGCCTCGTCCTTGGCGTCGCCGTTGGCTACTATCTGCATCACAATCAGCCGGCTGAAGCGTGGCCGGAACTTGCCGCCAACTTCAAACTGATCACCGACGTGTTCCTGCGCCTGATCAAGATGATCATCGCGCCGCTCGTGTTCTCGACTTTGGTAGTCGGCATCGCACACATGGGCGACACGGGTTCGCTCGGCCGCGTCGGCGTGCGCACGTTGCTATGGTTCATCACCGCCTCGATCTTCTCGCTCGTCTTGGGCCTCATCATCGTTCACATCCTTCAGCCCGGAATTGGCCTGCAGTTGGCGATCCCGACCGAAGGCAACGCTCCGCAAGCCTCCGCACTGAACCTTCGCGACTTCGTCACCCACCTAGTGCCAACGTCGATCTTTGACGCCATGGCGACGAACTCGATCCTGCAGATCGTTGTGTTCTCGCTTTTCTTCGGCGTCGCACTCGCCGCGCTCGGCGAACAGGCCAAGCCGGTCGTAGATCTCGCGGAACGTGTTTCACACGTGATGCTGCGCGTAACCGGCTATGTCATGAACTTCGCGCCGCTGGCGGTTTTCGCCGCGATCGCCGCGACGGTCACCGAGAACGGCCTCGATATTCTCGTCACCTACGGCAAATTCATTGGCGGCTTCTATCTCGGCCTCGTCGTCCTCTGGACGCTCCTGATCACCGCGGGATTGCTGATCGTCGGCCCACGCATCCTCCGGATGCTCGGCCTCATCCGCGACCCGATCGTGCTCGCATTCTCAACCGCGAGCTCGGAAGCCGCATACCCACGCACCTTCGAGGCGCTGCAAAAGTTCGGCGTCTCCAAGCGCATCGCCGGCTTTGTTCTGCCGCTCGGTTACTCGTTCAACCTCGACGGCTCGATGATGTATTGCACCTTCGCCGTGCTCTTCATCGCGCAGGTGTACGGCATCGATCTCACCGTCGCGCAGCAAGTCACGATGCTTCTGCTGCTGATGGTGACGTCAAAAGGCATGGCCGGCGTGCCGCGCGCCTCGCTCGTCGTCATCGCTGCAACGCTCACGCAGTTCGGCATGCCGGAAGCAGGCTTGCTGCTCATCCTCGGTGTCGACCATTTCCTCGACATGGGCCGCAGCGCCACCAACGTCGTCGGCAACTCCGTCGCCACCGCCGTCGTCGCCAAGTGGGAAAAGGAGCTCGGCCCCGAGCAACCAGATATCCAGCCGCCAGCCACGAAACCGCCACCGCTTGAAGATCAAGGCGATACCGAAATCGGCCGCTAGCTAAACCGGCGCACGAACGGTGCGCCCGAGGCAAGCATGCGGGTAGGGCGCCCGTCCACGAAGCCTTCGAAGCGGATGCGTTCGGGAATCCACTCATCCGTTCCCGGCCGCCATGAACCATCCGGCAGTTGAAACAGCGGATCGGCGTTGTTGAGCCAGAGCTTGCCCGCGCGCGCGATCACCCACACCGGGCCGGACCAACGATCGTCGCTGTCATAGATGCCGGCCAAACGCTGAAGCTCCGCAGGCGGTGGTTGCTGATACACCCGCACTGGTCCGCGAACGAACTCGACATCGTCCGCCCAGGCCCGCGCAATGTCTTCGCCTTCCGCCTCGAACAACAGCCCGGTGGTCGCGAAGCGCGCGTCGGCGCTCACAAAGTATGGCCCCGCCAAACTCTGCATACGGCTCGCCGCGCCGTTGCGATGGAGCGCAATCTGATCGGCGCCATCTGCGCGGATCTCGAACGCCTCACCGGAGGCGGCAGTATAGATGCCAACAAATTTCGCTGGGTCGCTGACGGCGGACCGCGTCGGCGTTTCATCCGGCGTGGCGACGCCTTCGCGCGCGCTCCGGAATAGGCGGCACGCTTGCAACGTCACATCGCGCGGCCGGTAGTTCAGGCTGACGCCAATATTGCTCGAGGCAAACGCCGCGACACCCGCTTCCGGATCGACATGCATCGACGAGGAGAACGAAACCATGCCGCCGGTGTGATGCAGATATTGGCGCTCATCAATCGTGAGCCGAGCCAACCCGTTGCCGTACTTGGCCGTCTCAGACCATCCCGGCGCATCGGCTGGATTGGCCATGAACGCAGCCGCGCTTGCATCGGAAAGCACCGGCCCGCCGCGCCCCTGTGCGAGGCCCAACAAATAGCGCAGGAAGATCGCCATATCGCCGGACGTCGAAGCCACGCAGCCCGCGCCGCTTTCGACATTCACCCAAGGCGCTGGTGCGCTGGGCCCAGGACGAAACGCCGGACGGTCCGCGTAAAGTGTTTCATAGCCCTGTGCGTAACGATCCCGATCGCCGCTACGGATCGCCGCGATTGTGTGGCTCATCCCAAGCGGACCCAAGACGCGGGCGTGAACTGCGTCCTGAAACAATTTTCCGTCAGCTTGCGAGACCGCGCGGGAAAGCAGCTCGTAGCCCGTATTGCTGTAGTGCCAGTGCTCGCCGGGCGTGAACCCGCTCCACAAACCACCCGCAGGCACGGCTGGTGCGTTGCCCGGCAGACCGGACGTGTGATTGAGCATGTGCTGCAACGTCACCGCCTCAGCATTAGCAACAGCAATCTCTGGCAACACCGAACGCAACCGCGCACTTGGCGCGAGCTTCCCGTCCTGATGCAGGGAATAAAGCGTCAGTGCCGTGAACACCTTGCTGATCGAACCGATCTGAAAAAGATGCTCCGGCTCAACTGGCGTCCGCCGATCGACGTCCGCATAGCCCGTGGTGATGAACCCCGCATAGCCAGCGCGATCGACGACGCAGATGGTCATCCCTGGCAGACCCCAATCGCGCACGTGCTGATCGGCGTAATGCGAGAGCGCGGAGAGGGCGGTGCGATGCGCGCGTCCACCGCCGCTGCTGCGCGTAGCGGCCTCCGCCGCGCTACCACCCGCGACTGCCGCCGCGCCGGCGCCCAACACCAGTCTGCGATTGAGATGCATGCCCGCCCTCCGAGGCTCAAAGCCTAGCCGGGCAGGGCGTTCGCGCAACCAGCCTTAATTGCCAACCAGCTTCGCCACGCCTCGATACGCATCGGCCGCGATCAATTCCTGCGGCGCGCCTGCTGTCTTGCTGCGCATTTCAGCCGTCCACAGCACGTCATAGGCCGCGTTGAGCTTCTTTGACGTCCACAGGCGCGCCTGTGACGCCACCGCGTCACGTTCTTTCCAGAACACCGGCGGGCGAAGCTTTGCGATCGCTTCATCCGAACTCATGCCGCCATCGATCAGAATGCGGGCGTCGCGCAATTGATGCAGCCGCCGCAACAAAGCTCGCAGCGCCGAAACGCCAGAGAGCGCATCGATCCGCGCCAGCGATTCCACCGCCTGCGCGGCTTTGCCCTGCGCCGCCGCCAAGCTTGCCGCGTCTAGTGCGCTTTCAGCTTCCGCCGCCATCAGCGCTTCGAGATCCTCGACGCTGACATTGCGCCCGAGATTGTGTGCGTAGAGCGCCAGCTTCTCGATCTCTTGGCGCGCCAGGCCGCGATCGTTCGGCAGGGTGACAAGGAAATAGTCTTCGGCGTCACGATCGAACGGGATGCCCAGCTCTTTCGCCAGTGCCTTGGCGTAAATCGCGCGCTCGGCGTCCGTCTCTTCGTAAAACGCAATGACAGAAGCATGCGTCGCCGCGCCGAACTTTTTCACCAACTCCGCCGAGCCACCCAGATCGCCAGCTTCGACGATTAGATATCCGTTGGGCTCCCCGCGCTCGATTGAAGCCAGGGCTTCAAGAATGGACTCATCGGCGCTTTTGCCGCTGATCCGGGCCCAAACAATTGTCGGCCCACCGAGAAGCGATTGCGCCGCCAACGCATCGCCGAGCTTAGCGCTGTCGCGCTTGATCTCATCCTCACCAAGCTTGGTTATCGAGTAGGGGTCGTCCGACTTGCCAAGCGCCCAAGCCGCCAGCTTTTGCGCCGCCTCGTGTGTGAAGCTCTCATTCGGACCGTAAAGCAGGATAGCGCGGACAGCTTTGTCCGGCTTGTCGAGGAAGCGCCGGATCGAGACGCCTTTGATTTGCGCCACGTCTTAGCCTTGGCGCGCTTGCGCGATGCGCAGCGCTAGCTCAGCGCGGAAGCGTTGCGCCATCGTCTCGGCCGCACGCTCGCGCGCGTCATCCTGCGCTGCGATCTCGCCAAATGCCTGCAGCGGAATGTCGTAATTCACGATGGTGGACACCGAACCGCGCATCACGCGGCCGTTCGCCTCTGCCGGTGTCAGAATATAGTTCGCGGTCAAACGCAGCTCGGCGCGCGTCGCCGATTCGTCGCGGCGCAAACCAATCGACGTGACTTGCTCGGTCAGCGTGATCTCAAGGTTCATCGGCGGCGAGCCGTCATTCTCTACCGCCAAGATGCGCGACAACTCCGTGCGCAGCACGTGACCCGTCTTGCCTTCGATCTCGGCGATCTGCACCGGGCCGATCGCATTGCCGCCGCCGGCAGGCGCGTACATCGGCTGGAAGCCGCACGCCGCCACGAGAAGGGTAAGGCTGGCAATCAATACGCGCATCAGGGGTTTCTCCCGCCGCTCAGTTGGCGACGATATTCACGATCCTATCGGGAACGACAATGACCTTGCGGACGGTAACGCCCTCTAGGAACGGCTTCACCAACGCATGTTGCAGCGCCAACTCACGCAAATCGGCCTCCGGAGCGCCTTTCGGCGCTTCGATTTCCGCACGTTTCTTGCCGTTCACCTGAATCGGCAGCGTAACTGTATTGCGCGCCGCCAGTGCCGGGTCTGCGACTGGCCACGGCGCCGTGGCGACGAAGCCCTCGCCGCCCAGCGTCTCCCAGCACTCTTCCGCCAGGTGCGGCATGAAAGGGGAGATCAGCTGCGAAAGAATCCGCAACGCTTCGCCACGCGCAAACACTGCGCCCTCATCGTCCCCCTTCAGCTTGGCGATCGCGTTGACCATCTCATAGCCGCGCGCGACCGCCACGTTGAAGCGAAAGCCTTCGATGTCGTCTGTGACGCTTTGAATGGCGCGATGCGCAAGCTGGCGCAGCGCCAGCGCTTCGCCTTCATTTGCAGAAGCAGGCGCAACGTCGCCAAGCTTCGGCGCCGGCCGGCCATGCGCTTCCGTCAACGACCAAACGCGCTGCACGTAAGCCCACGAGCCACGAACGCCGGAAGCGGTCCATTCAACATCGCGCTCCGGCGGTGAATCCGACAACACAAACCATCGCGCAACGTCAGCACCGAAATCCGTCACGAACGCATCGAGATCGACGACGTTCTTCTTCGACTTCGACATCTTCTCAATAGCGCCGACTTCAACGGCGCCACCGCCTTTAAGCTCGACCCGCGCGCCGTCTTTGACGTCGGTTTCTTCCGGAAGCAGCCACGACCCAGACGCAGACTTATACGTCTCGTGCACCACCATGCCTTGCGTGAACAGGCTGCGGAACGGTTCGCCATCCGCTGGTCCATCCATGAACCCGCAGTCGCGCATGCCGCGTGTGAAGAAGCGCGCGTACAGCAAGTGCAGCACCGCGTGCTCAACGCCGCCGACATACTGGTCCACCGGCAGCCAATAGCTCGCCAGCTTCTTGTCGAACGGCGCGTCAGCATTCTTCGGATCAGTGAAGCGCGCAAAGTACCAGCTCGAATCCACGAACGTATCGAGCGTATCGGTCTCGCGCGTGGCTTCGCCGCTGCACGTCGGGCACTTCACGTGCTTCCACGTCGGGTGCCGATCTAGCGGGTTGCCGGGCCTGTCCTTATCGAACGTAACGTCTTCCGGTAGCGCGATCGGCAAACTCTCAGCCGGCGCTGGCACCACGCCGCACTTGGCGCAGTGAATCGCCGGAATAGGGCAGCCCCAATAGCGCTGACGCGAAACACCCCAATCGCGCAGACGCCACTGCGTCGTCGCTTCGCCCAGCTCCAGCTTCACCAGCTCCGCAATAGCCGCAGTGATCGCCTCGCGCGTGCTCAAGCCGTCGAGGAAGCCTGAATTGTAAATCGTGCCGTCGTCGGTGAACGCTTCTTTGTCGACTGCATACGTCGCCGCGTCCGCGCAAGGCGGCAGCACCACAGGTTTGAACGGCAGCTTGTACTTGTTCGCGAAATCCAAGTCGCGTTGATCACCGGCGGGCGAGCCGAAGATCGCGCCCGTGCCGTAGGTCGAGAGCACAAAGTTTGCGCCCCACACCGGCAAAATCCAGTTCGGATCAAACGGGTGACGCACGCGAACGCCAAGATCCACGCCGAATTTCGGCGCTTTCTCGATGTCCGCCTCGGACGTGCCCAGATGCGCGCACTGCTCGATGAACTTCGCGACTTCTGGATTGTGCTCAGCGATCGCCTTGGTCAGCGGATGATCCGGCGCCAGCGCCAGGAAGCTCGCACCGAACAGCGTATCGGGCCGCGTCGTATAAACTTCGATCGGATCGCGCGCGTGGTTCGGTTCACCCGCAGGCGAGGGCGGCAGGAACGAGGGCGCCTCCGCGATCGGCCACCAAATCTTCGCGCCCTGGCTTTTGCCGATCCAGTTCGACTGCATCAGCCGCACTTTGTCGGGCCAACGCTCCAAGCCGCCGATCGCGCTCAGCAGATCTTCCGCATACGCCGTGACCCTGAACATCCACTGCTCAAGCTCGCGTGTTTCGACCGGTGCGCCTGAACGCCAACCCTTGCCGTCCACCACCTGCTCGTTTGCGAGCACGGTGTTGTCGACCGGATCCCAGTTCACTTTCTGCTTCTTGCGATAGACGAGGCCGTTCTTCCAGAACGCCAAGAACATCGCCTGCTGGTGCTTGTAGTATTCGGCATCGCACGTCGCGAGTTCGCGCGACCAATCGATTGCGAGGCCAAGCAACTTCAGCTGTTCGCGCATCGCGGCGATGTTGTCGTAGGTCCAGCCTTTCGGATGGATGCCCCGCTCCATGGCGGCGTTTTCCGCCGGCAAGCCGAACGCGTCCCAGCCCATCGGGTGCAGCACGTTGTAGCCGTTTGAGCGGCGGAAGCGGGCGATGACATCGCCCATCGTGTAGTTGCGGGAGTGGCCTACGTGGATCCGCCCCGACGGGTACGGAAACATCTCAAGCACATAGGCTTTCTTCTTGCCCTTGGCCTCGTCCGGCGAAAGCGCGCGATCGACCCCGGCTGCGTCCCACTTGGCGCGCCACTTCGGCTCGACTTCACGATGATTGTACCTGGACGACATGCTTACTCACGCCCCTGGCGCGGCGGATTTGAAATTCGCCTCAGCCAGGTGGCACGCACCGAGCGAATTTCAAATCCATAAGCCGCGCTACAAACCACAATTGTTAGCGTCCCTTTTTGGATATGAAATGCGACAAGCGCCAGACCCAAGGATGGGTCGCATTTCATATCCGGGACGCTAGCGTTGGAGCGTTGTTAAGACTGCAAACGCTCGTTGTTGTCTAGCGGACGTTGCTAAGGCGCAGCTCGCGCGCGCGCTGCAGGATCGCGTTCTCGATCTGGATTTCGGTGTCCGGATCGACTGAAGCATCGGACCAAACGCCGCCAGCGCTTGTTTGGCGGAAGATCGAAACGTTCAGCGCGTCAGCGCGCAGGCGCGTGTCGAGAATGTAAACCGTCGCCTTGAAGCGCTCGTTCGGAGTCGTCGGTGCGCTGTACCAATCGGTGATGATGACGCCGCCGAACGGGTCAGCCGATTGCAGCGGCATGAAGTTCAGCGTGTCGAGCGAAGCGCGCCACAGGTACGAATTGACGCCAATGCCTTCGTCGCTGCTGCTGTTGTTTCCACCGCCGCCGCCGCCGAAGATGCTCACGCCGCCACCGCGGCCGGCATTGTCGTCAGCGCGCGATTGACCGCTATCGTCGCCCTTGAACATCGAGCAGCTGGCCAGCGCCACGGCCGCGACCATAAAAATCGCGCCCTTAAGTAGTGTGCGCCCAGCCTGCATCATTCGAGTTCCTCCGCCATCGTTCGCGCCATCCCCGGCGCGTCGGCCCGCCCGTATATCATGGGCTTGCGACCTCGCCAGGGGTCCACTGCGATGCTGGCTATGTTGTGGCGTGGCCTCCCCTTATTGGTTTATCCACACCTCCCTGCCTACGTTTCGCCTCAAATTTCGCTGACGGCTGTGTCTTAAAGTTCACGGCAAATCAGTTCGTCATGCGTTATATTGGCTGGCTGGAAGTGAGTTGAGGGGCGGAAGTCGTGTCTAAAGCGTCTGCAGCATTGATCGCAGGAGTCGCCATTTTGGCGACGGCCGGCGTCGCGCAGGCGCAAGAACGCGTCGCCGCGCCTGCTCCGGTCGCTGAAACAGCTGACGGTGCGGTACCTTGGTACCAACGTTTCACCTCGTCAAATGGCGTGACCGAATCCATCGCTGGCGATCAAGCTGCGGCGGATCAACTCGCGCCGGCCTGGACGCTGAGCCAGCGTTGGGGCGTCACGGTCGACGTTCGCGAAGCGCAACGAATCGAACGCGCTCCTGACGGCGGCCATGGCGACCAAACTTCGCTCGGCGCCTACTATCGCTTCACGCCAAACCTGAGCGTCGGCGGCCAGTTCAACCTGGAAACCACGCCAGCCCCGGGCGCCGCGCCTGTCCGCCGCCAAGACGAAGAGCCGCGCGCTGACGTGCGGATCGAGTCGGCGTTCCGCTTCTAAGCTTCCAAAAACGCATCCACTGCAGCGACGCCAGCAAATCCGCGTCCAGAGAGCCGCGTCACGTTGCGCGCTGTGACGCCGCCCAACGCAATCACCGGTATCGAGCTCGTACGCACGATTTGGCTCGCGCTGAACAAGCCAAGCTCTGTTTGCGCTGAAGCACTCGAACTCGGGAAGATCGGGCTGAGCACGCAAGCATCGAGCCCCGACGCACTCGCTCTAGCGACCGCCATCGCGTCATGCGCCGCTGCCGTGACAATTCGAAACGCGACGCCACGCTCGCGCGGCATCAGCCGCTCAGGCCAGTGCACGCCGTCCGCGCCGCACGCCTCCGCAAGCTCCGTGTCCGCGCCAATCAGCAACACCAGGCCGCGTGACCGGCACAGCGTCGCCAAACGCCGCGCCACCTGCACGCGATCCGCCGCGCCAAAATGCCGGTAAACCACGGCGGTCCCGCGCGGTAGCCGCCGCGCCACGGCCACGGGATCAGGTGTGCGCACTGGATCAGTGAAGAAATACAGCGATGGAACGCCTAGCGCGCCCGCATCGCGGTTGAGCCGCGCTGCTATCGCCGCTAGTGCATGGACCGATCGCATGAGCGTTCCTTCCGACATCGCCGCGGCGCGCGCCGCTGTTCTTCACCGCATCGCGCAAGCAGCGGCAGCGAGTGGCCGTGCCCCCGAGAGCATCACGCTCACCGCCGTGTCCAAACTACAGCCCGACGACCGTGTCGAGGCCATGCTCGCCACAGGCCAACGCATCTTCGGCGAAAACAGAGTGCAGGAGGCAGAGGCGCGCTGGGCAGAACGTCGCGCGGGGCATACCGATCTGCACCTCCGCCTCATCGGCCCATTGCAATCCAATAAAGCCGCTGACGCCGTCGCGCTCTTCGACGCCATAGAGAGCCTAGATCGTCCGAAGCTCGCGGCGGCGCTCGCCGACGCCGCGCAAAAACAGGGCAGAAGCCCCGAAATCCTCATCCAAGTGAACACCGGCGAAGAGGAGCAGAAGGCCGGCGTTGCGCCACTCGAAGCCGACGCCTTCGTCAAGGCCGCCCGCGAAAGCTACGGCCTGCCGATACGCGGCCTCATGTGCATCCCACCCGTCGATGAAGAACCCGCGATGCACTTCGCGCTCCTCGCCAAAATCGCCGCCCGCAATGGCCTCCCCATCCTCAGCATGGGCATGAGCGACGACTTCGAAACAGCCGTACGCTTCGGCGCGACCCACGTGCGGGTCGGTTCAGCCCTATTCGGCGCCCGCAGCTGACTAACCTGTGATACCTTGGGGCCTGCGCGCACGGGCGTCTAAGGTTGCAAATGCGTGATCTGCCGTGGTCTTTTTCGATTGGGTAGGCTTTAAGCCCAACACTCGGGGTTCAATGTCACGCGAAACGACCATCCTGGTGATCGACGACGACGCCGACCTCCGTCAGGCGCTGGTCGAGCAATTTGAGCTGGAGGAGGGCTTCGGCGCTGTTGGCGCCGCCACCGCCGCCGAGGGATTCGCCGCCGCCGCCGAGCACAAACCGGCAGCCGTTGTGCTGGACGTGAGCCTTCCCGACATGGACGGCTTTGCCGCCTGCAAGCAGCTCCGCGACCAGGGCGTCAAAGCACCGATCATCATGCTGACCGGCGCCGCTCAAGAAGAAGAGCAACAAGTCCAAGGCCTCGACGCCGGCGCCAACGACTACGTGCTGAAGCCGTTCAAGTTCTCAGTGCTGCTAGCTCGCATCCGCGCGCACCTGCGCAGCCACGAAGCCAGCGAAGACGCCGTCTATCGCATCGGCCCGTACGAATTCCGTCCGGCCATGCGCCTTTTGATCGATCCAGCGCAAAAGAAAGTCCGTCTCACCGACAAGGAAGCGTCAATCCTGCGCTACCTCTATCGCTCCGGCGAAAAGCCGGTCGGCCGCGAAGAGCTGTTGCGCGAAGTGTGGGGCTACAACGCCAACGTCACGACGCACACGCTCGAAACCCACATCTATCGCCTCCGGCAAAAAATCGAGCCGGACGCACAAAGCCCCAAGCTTCTGATCACCGAAACTGGTGGCTATCGCCTGCAAGTGTGAACTCATGAAAAATTGGCTGATTGGTTTGTGCGCGCTCCTCGGCGCGTGCGCGACGACGACGAGCACGGTGGAGGCGACATCGCAGCTGTATGCCGTGCTCGGCGAGTCTCACACGCTCCAGTCGTCGGTGCTTGGCGATGAGCGCCAGATCAACGTGTGGACGCCATTGGACTATGGTTCTCCCGAAAACGCCAACCGCCGCTACAATGTTCTCTACGTCCTAGACGGCGCGCTCGATCAGGATTTTCCGCACATCGCGGGTCTTGGCCAACTCGGCGTGCTCAGCGGGACATACGAAACGCTGATAGTGGTCGGCATCCAAACCAAGGACCGCCGCGCCGAACTCACGCGCCGTCCGCAAGATCCGCGTCACGCCGTCGAGTTTCCACAAGCCGGCGGCGCGCGCCGCTTCCAGGATTTCATCGCCACTGAAGTCATCCCGTTCATCGACGGCAACTATCGCACGGGCGAGGGCCGCGCGTTGATGGGCGAGTCACTCGCTGGCCTCTTCGTGGTCGACACCTTCCTGCATCGTCCCGAACTGTTCCGCGATTACATCGCCATCAGCCCCAGCCTCTGGTGGGACGATCAGCACTTCGCTCGCGACGGCGGCCACGATCTCGAAGGCCGCGCCGCATCGAACCGTCGTCTCTACCTTGCCATCGCCAACGAAGGCGGCGCGCAACAAGCAGGGATGAACCGGTTCTTGGGCCTGCTCGAAGCTGCACCGCGCGGCAGCGTCACCTGGCGCTACAGCGACCGCAGCGCCACCGAAACCCACGCCACCATTTATCACGGAGCCGCGCTAGACGCGCTCCGCTGGCTCTACGCCATGCCCGAACCAAACTACGGCCCGACGCCGTGGTATTATGAGGAAAGCACAAGCGCGCCGGCGCCCGCGCCCCACCACTAAACAAGAAGGCCCGGCTCATCGCCGGGCCTTCTGACCTCCGAGTGGGTCGCATCCGAGCCAGCGTTTGCGCGGTTCAAAAAACCCGCTGGCCCGGTTTGACCGGGAAATCACTGAGACGAGGCGGACTGTTTCAGAAATCTGTGGTGGGCCGCCCCGCCATCCGATGAACAGCAAGTGGGAAGGGCGCCCATAAACCAATGTGCCCGCGGTCACACCGCGTAAGAGCTGTCCTTTTGCCGCTATCTCCCGCCGCTTGCGCCCGCATCAATGCGTAAAGCGGCTGCGCTATACTGATTACGCATGAGCGGCGGCGATCCGATATTTGAACCGAAAGATGGGTCGATGCAGACCCACGCCGTTAATGGCGCTCTCGCCATCGGCATCGCCCAGCTCCTAAAGCTGCCATTCCAAGCCGCATCGCTTCTGGTGTTGCCGCGCCTGCTGCAGCCGATCGATTACGGCATCTACGCGATGATCGATCCGCTGGTGTCGATCTCCGCGCTCATTCTCAATTTCGGCATCAGCCAAGCCGTCATCCAAGCGCCCGGCTTGCGGCGCGAGCAGGTGACCGGACTTTTCTGGATCACGATTGTCGCCAGCTGCGTCGCCGCTCTGATCATGTTGGCGTCATCGCCATTCGTGGCCGACTTCTACAACGATCCGCGCGCGGGATGGGTTGCTGCCGCGTCCTCATCCTTCCTCATCCTCACCGGCCTCACCAACATTCACGAAGCACTGCTCAATCGACAGATGAAGTTCGGCTGGGTGGCGATGATCAGCGCCGTCAGCATGGCGCTCGGCTTCGTCGCCAGCCTCGCCGCCGCGCTCGTCGGAGCGGGCTATTGGTCGCTTGTGATCGGCTTTGCCGTGCAGCAAGTCGTAAGCTTGCTCGGTGTTTGGCTGGGCGTCGGCTGGCTTCCGCGCGAGAAGCCCTCCTTCAAGGACATCCTGCACTTCTACAAGTTCGGCGGCGCCGTGATGCTCGCCGATGGCGCGACCGTAATGGCGCGCGAAGCCGATAGCATCCTCATCGGCCGCTATGTCGGCGGCGTCGGCCTCGGCCACTACGATCGCGGCAACAAACTCGCCATCGTCCCAATCCAGCGCATCAATACAGTGCTGCAGCAGCTTCTGCTGCCAATCCTCTCGCGCTTGAACGAGGAGAGCGATCGCTACCGCTCCGCCTACCTGCGCATAATCCGTCAGCTCATGCTGTTCATCACGCCGGGTGTTGTCGCACTCGGCGTCACTGCGCCAATCTTGGTGCCGTTCGTGATTGGCGAGCAATGGGCGCCCGCCGCTCCAATCTTCGCTTGGCTCACGCTCGCCGCGCTCCATCGCCCCGTCAGCATGACGATGGATCTGTTGTTCATCAGCCAAGCCCGCATGCGCGACTATCTGATCTGGAGCGCCTTTAGCACGGTGACGAGCCTCGTCTCATTCGTCATTGGCTTGCAATGGGGAGCCGTCGGCGTCGCCGCGGCGTTTGGCATCAGCGATCTTCTCATCTGCGCGCCGGCGCTATGGTGGTGGGTAACGCGCAGCGGCCCAATCCGGATGGCCGACTTATATCTCAGCGCAGCCCCGTTCGCCGTCGGCGCAGGCGCTGCGTTCCTCGTTGTGAGCGCGGTCCAGCGCTTGCCCATCCATAACGATTTCATCCAGCTCGCCGCCAGCGCGATCCTCGCTTACGTGGTGTCATGGAGTGTAAGCGCGTTTTTCAAACGCGGCCGCGCAACGATGGCCGACTCGATACGCCTCATCCGCACTGAACTGCCGCGCCTTTTGCGCCGCGGCGCCGCGAGCGCTTAGTCAGACGTCTTTTGCACGTAAAGCTGTCGCAGCGGCGCGCCCGTCACGACATTCAGCTTCCGCAAGTACGTATTTACGAACGCGTCGATGCCTGCCTTCGGCGCATTCAGGATGTCGTTGCCGCCAGGTCCGGCCATGCGCCAGAGGTAATCGTCAAAAATCATAATCCCGCCGACGCGCGTGAGCTTGAAGGCCAAGATCGCGTCGGCCAGCACGTCCGGCGCCTGATGCGAAGCGTCGATGTAAGCGACGTCAAAGACGTTCGCGCCGCCTTCGGTCAAGAGTTGCGCCATCGCGTCCGTCGACTGCGCCTTCATCTTGCGCAGGGTGAACGAATGCCCCCGCGCTTGCGCGCGTGCCATGTTGCGATCAAACCGCGCCTCGACCGCGGCCATCTCTGCAGGATTGTGCTCAATGCCGCCCGACCAGGTGTCGATACATGCGAGCTCGAACGCGCCCTGCGGCGCACAATTCTCGATCATGTAGACCGTCGATTGCCCCTCGAATGCGCCCACTTCGAGATATCGCCTCGGCTTCATCTCGGTGACCATGTTGCGCCACACCGGCTCGTTGACCGCGAACCAATCGTTGGTGAACTCGTAGCCGTTGGACAAGGGGAGCGCTCCTTTGAGCGGCTGCGTAGCGCCAAAAGAAAACGGCCGCCAGCTCTCGCCAACGGCCGCTCTCAATTCAGTCGTGACGCTTACGAAGCCGTCGGACGGTCCGAGACTTGGCGCGGCGAAGCAGCTGCACGCGCGGCCGCTGCCTTCATCGGCTTGCCCGAACGCGCTTCGCCCAGACGCTCGATCAGTGCCGCGTACTCATCCCACAAACGCTGCGGGAGGCGATCGCCGAACTTTTCGTAGTGCGCCGGGATGAGGTCTGCTTCTTCGCCCCAAACGTCGAGATCGACGTTGGTGAGCGTGTGCATCGCTTCATCGCTGATGGTGAGGCCGCTGACATCGATCGCGCCCTTTGCCGGGACGAGGCCAATCGCGGTTTCACGCGCTTCAGCAACGCCATCGAGGCGATCGCTCACCCACTTCAGAACGCGGCTGTTATCGCCGAAGCCCGGCCAGATGAACTTGCCGTCTTGGTCTTTGCGGAACCAGTTGACGAAAAAGATCTTCGGCAGCTGTGCGCCTTGGCGCTCGCCGACCTTCAGCCAGTGCGAGAAGTAATCGCCCATGTTGTAGCCGCAGAACGGCAGCATCGCGAACGGGTCGTAACGAAGTTCGCCAACCTTGTTCTCAGCCGCGGCCGTGCCTTCCGAGGCAACGTTCGACGCGAGGAAGACGCCGTGCGCCCAATCGAACGCTTCCGTCACCAGCGGCACCGCGCTCGCGCGACGGCCGCCAAACAGAATCGCATCGATCGGCACGCCAGCCGGATCTTCCCACTCGGCCGCAATCACCGGACATTGGCCGGCAGGCACAGCGAAGCGTGAGTTCGGGTGCGCCGCCGGGAATTTCGAATCCGGCAGCCAAGCATTGCCTTGCCAATCGGTCAGACCCGACGGCGGCTCTTTCGTCAGACCTTCCCACCAAACGTCGCCGTCCTTGGTGAGCGCGACGTTGGTGAACACCGTGTTGGAGTGCAGCGTATCGAGCGCTGATTTGTTCGTCTTCGAACCGGTGCCTGGCGCAACGCCGAAGAAGCCGGCTTCCGGGTTGATCGCGCGGAGCTTGCCGTCTTCGCCAAAACGCATCCAGCAAATGTCGTCGCCGATCGTCTCGGCTTTCCAGCCGGGGATCGTCGGTTGCAGCATGGCGAGGTTGGTCTTGCCGCACGCAGACGGGAACGCCGCGGCGACATACTTCACGTCGCCCTTCGGGTTCGTCAGCTTCAAGATGAGCATGTGCTCAGCGAGCCAACCCTCATCGCGCGCCATCACCGAAGCGATACGCAGCGCAAAGCACTTCTTGCCGAGCAACGCGTTGCCGCCGTAGCCCGAACCGTAGCTCCAGATCTCACGCGTCTCCGGATAGTGGACGATGTACTTGTCTTCGTTGCATGGCCAAGCAACGTCCTTCTGGCCAGCGGCCAGCGGCGCGCCGAGCGTGTGAACGGCCGGCACGAAGAACCCGTCCTCGCCAAGCTCGTCCAACGCGCCTTTGCCCATGCGCGTCATGATGCGCATCGAAGCGGCGACGTAACCGGAATCCGTAATCTCAACGCCGAGCTGCGAAATTTTCGAGCCAAGCGGCCCCATGCAGAACGGCACCACATACATCGTGCGCCCGCGCATGCAGCCATCGAACAAGCCAGAAAGCTTCGCGCGCATTTCGGCCGGCGCGACCCAATTGTTCGTCGGGCCAGCATCGCCTTTGTCTTCTGAGCAAATGTACGTTTGCTTCTCGACGCGCGCGACGTCCTTCGGATCCGACGCTGCGTAGAACGAGTTCGGACGCGCTTCAGGATTGAGCTGCTTCAGCGTTCCTGCAGCGACGAGTTCTTTCGTCAAGCGATGCCATTCAAGCTCCGAGCCGTCGCACCAATAGACGCGATCCGGCTTGGTCAGCGCCGCGATCTCTTCGACCCAGGCGATCAGTTTCTTATGCTTCGTCGGGGCGGGGTGCAGGCCGGCGATTTCTGTAGTCACGGAATCCCTCCAGGCGCCGCATTCGATGGCGGCGCTCCAGTAGCGTTTCATCCCAAAAGTCTTGGCCGGGGTCTTAAGTCAAACGTGTTCGCGGGGCCACTGTGACGTACCTACTCACAAGCGAATGACACCGGTGGCAATGCCATTTGAAGGTCAGCCTTGCGCAGTTGGCGCCTCGAGACCTGCAGTGCGGAGTTAACCCTGCGCCGCCGCCCAATCCGCCAACACCCGCTCCAGAACTGAGAGCGGCACCGCGCCGTTGGCGAGCATCGTGTCGTGGAAGGCCTTCAGATCGAAGCGCGCCCCGAGCGTCGTCGTACTCTGTTGCCGGATGCGATTGATCGCCTGGCGCCCGATCATGTACGCGCACGCTTGCCCCGGCTGCACGCAATAGCGCTCGATCTCGGTCGTTACCGAAGATTCCAGATCGCCAGTCGCCTGCATCATCGATTGGATCGCTTGCTCACGCGTCCAGCGCTTCGCATGCAAACCAGTATCGCACACCAAGCGCGACGCGCGGAACGTCGCCGATTGCAGATAGCCTAAGCGGCCGAGGCGATTGTTTTGATAGGCGCCCAACTCGTCCGCGAGTTGCTCCGCGTACAGGCCCCAGCCTTCACTGAACGCGCTGAAGCCAAGCATCGCGCTGCGGATGAAGGGGATAGAGCCTGATTCTTGTTGGATCGAGATCTGCCAGTGATGGCCCGGCACGCCCTCGTGATAATTCAGCGTCGGCAGCGTGAACCGCGGCCACTCTGCCGTATCGCGCAAATTGATGAAGTATGCGCCGGCCCGCGACCCATCGAGCGCCGCGCGTTGATAGTAGCCGCCCGGCGCACCTGCCTCCGTAAACGGCGGCACACGCTTAATTTCCAACTGCGCTCGCGCCAGCGTGTTGAACGCCCGCGGCATCATCGCAACGATCTCGCGCGTCTGCGCATTCAAATCCGCCAGGATCTGCTCACGCCCCGCATCGGTGTTCGGATAAAGCTGATCTGGCCGGCGTGAAATTTCCTGCACGCGCTCGGCCACGGTCCCACGCGTCAGACCTTCCGCGTGCAGGATCGTTTCCATCTCACCGTTCAGCTGCGCGATGAGCTCGACGCCGACATTGTGGATCTCATCCGGTGACATTGTCGTCGTCGTGCGCGAGACCAAAGCCGCCGCATACATCTCCGCCCCGCGCGGCAAACGCCAAATGCCGGCGTCATGCGTCGCCCGCGGACGAATGCGCTGCAGCGCTTCGATCTGCCGGCGTACCGCAGGGATCACGCCATCCCGCACTGCCGCTTCCGTGCGACTTATGTAGCCTGCACGCGAAGCTTCTGGAATGTCGCGCGCTTCTGGCAAACGCCGCACCAGCGACTGCACCAGCAAATTCTGGTTGGCGCCGCCTTCAGCAAAGCGCGTCAGCTGCCCGATGGCTTTGTCGATCACGAAGTCTGGCGGAATAACGCCAGCGCCCGCATCTTCGCCGATGATCGCGGTCTCCGCTTCAAGCTGGCCGACAAAGCCGTTTACGCGCGCAACATAGCCTTCAGCCTCATCCACTGTGCGCAAAGGATGCTGTTCGTTCAAAAAGTTCGGCATCGAGCGATACGCGCCCGTAAGCTGCGTCACGACATAAGGCGCGCCCGCGCCGCCGCCGACTTCGAACTCCGCGCTCGCCAGATTGTTGGTCCAGGCCGTGGCGACAACGTCGTACGTCACTTTATCGCGCGCCGGCAGCGACTCCCGATCGATTGCGCGCAACTCGTTCAGCGAGGTTCGCGTCTGCTCGCGCGCTTCGCGCGCCGCCTGCTTCGAGGCATCGCTTACCTTGTCGACGAAGTGATAACCCGCGCGCTCTTCGGTGAGCCCCAAGCTCGTGCAGCGCTCCGGCGAACGGCGCAGCGAGTTCGCAACGGAGCGATCGAGCACTTCGTTCATCCGCGTGCTTGGGTCGCCGCCTGCGCTCGCGCCGGTGGAGCCATCGGATGCGCAACCCGCCAGAACAGCGGCGCTTGCCGCGCCAGCGCCAAGAACGACGCGTCGTGAAATATGCATGATGGAACCCCGTATTGCTTGGCCCGCACTGTAGCGGCGCAATCCAGCGTCTCAATTGGCGCGCGACGAATCTCTAGAGTTTGAAGCCTGCGACGACGGGAACATGATCGCTCGGTCGTTCCCACGACCGCACCGGCACGTGAATATGAAACGCCGAGGCCTGTGAGGTCACAGCCACATCGTCCGTTGCCCAGATGTGATCGAGCCTGCGTCCGCGATTGTTCTTCGTCCAATCCGGGCTGCGATAGCTCCACCAAGTGAAGAGCTTTTCCGGATCGGGCTTGTGAACGCGCGCCAGATCAACAAAGCCGCCAAGATCGCGCACAGCATTCAAGCGATCAGTCTCGCCTGGCGTATGCGAGACGACATTGAGCAATTGCTTGTGGCTCCAAACGTCAAACTCACCCGGAGCAACGTTGAGATCGCCAACAAGCACCGTTGGAGTCTGACCTTTGCGCTTTTTGTAGAGCGCCTTCATTTTATCGAGCACGGCGAGTTTGTGGACGAACTTCGGGTTCGTCAGCTCCGGCACATCCGCGCCCGCCGGCACATAGAGATTGTGCACTTCGACGCCGTCGATCAGCGCGGCTGCGATCCGCGCTTCCTTCTTGTGGCAGATCGCCGGCGCCTCCACCGGTTCCAGCTTCACACGTGAAACAATGGCGACTCCGTGCCAGCCCTTCTGGCCAACAACATGGATGTGTTTGTAGCCGGCTTCTTTGAACGCCTTCGACGGAAACTCACCGTCGCGGCACTTGATCTCCTGCAGGCACAGCACATCCGGCTTCGCCTCCGCCAAGAAGCGGCAAACCATGCCAATGCGCAGGCGCACGGAATTGATGTTCCAACTGGCGATCTTCAGCATCGGTGAGGTGTCTGCCGTCTTCGGCCCACAAATACAAAGAGGCCCGATCGCATTCAGCGACCGGGCCTCGATGTTGCGTCTTGAGGGGACGCTTATTCGCCGGCAGGGGATCCGGCAAAGCCGCCGCGCTGGATCCGTCAGCGGGGGGGACGACGCCATCCAGGGGGATGAGCGGCGGCTCGAGTTGCATATACGCCACAGGAGCGAAAAAAGCAAGGTTTTGTTAGTTAAATTCCTTGCCTTGGTTTGCCTTAATCTCGCTACGGCCGGCGGCGGGTTGGAAGCACGTCTTCAAGGCGGAAGAGGCTGCGATCAAAGCTCGCTGGCTGCGTGATGTCAGAAAGCGAAATGCGGGTGCGGGCGCCCGTCGCGTCGATCACATCCCAGGAGCGCAGCTCAGCATTCGGTCCGAAGAATTGCAGCGTGATCTGTCCGTCTGTTTGACCTGAACGATCACGCGCAGTGATCAGCAGCCAAGGGCCGGCGCGCGAAACGCGCAGAACGCGTGCGTCACGCTCAAGATTGATGGTTTGACCAAGAATGAGGTTGAGCGGCGTCGATCGGATCGGCGTGCGCTCTGTCGTACGCAATTCGGTGTCACGCATCGAAACAACGCTGCCATCCGCAACGATCAGCAATGTTGCCGGTGGATCGTATTGAAAGCGCAGACGCCCTGGCCGCTGCAGATACAGAGTGCCCGTCGCGCGCGCGCCGCCGGGGGATTGTTGCACAAAGCGTCCCTGCAGGCGCTGAACCGCATTCAGCGAGCGATTGGCCAACGCCAAGCCTTCGGCGCGCGCCGCGCCATCGAGCACAGTCGGAGTCGCCTGCTGCGCGTAAGCCGCTGGAGCAAGCACAAGGGCGGAGAGGCCCAAAAGGGCGAAGCGTCTGTTCATGTGTGTCATGTGCCGGAAACGCATGGCGGAAAAAAGGGTTCGCTTTGCCCGAAAATGGCCTTTCCGCTTCAGCTTGGGTTCATCTAAACGGCTAGCGGGCTTGGCTTCTAAGTCAGGCAAGCGCTTGATCGCGCAAACGATTCGCGGGGGCGGCACGATATGTTCGGCGATATGACGCGAGAGCTGCCCTCCATCGGCTGGGCCGGGTTTCTCGATACCGACGCTCTCCTGCAGTCATTTCTGGCGCTGATCCTCGCGACCTTCCTGGGCTCAGTGATCGCTTTTCACCCGACCACAGCACGCACCGTCGATACGCGCGAAGAAGCTGAGCTTCCGAAGGTGCTCATCATGTACGCGCTCGTCGGCGCAGTGGTGGGCGAGATCGTGCTCGAATACGGCATGGTCGTCGGCTTCGTAATCTTCGGCCTCGGCGGCCTCATGCGCTTCCGCACGGACGCCGCCTCAACGCGCGATACCGGCCGCCTGATCATGGTGACGTTGATCGGGCTCATCTCAGGTTTGAACCTGCCGCACTTCGCCGTGATGGCGACGGTGTTCGCGTGGATCTTGATCTACGTGTTCGACGGACATCCGGTCTGCGAACTCAAGATCAACGAAGTGCCAAAGGGCAAAGTGAAGGAAGCTTCGAATGCCTACCGCGCAACGTTGACGGAGCTCGGCTGCAAGGTGATTAGCGAAGATCGCTCGTTCACCAAAAGCCGCATTGTCTTCGTCGTGCGCGCGCCTCGAAACAAACCGCAAAGCCAACTGACGGCTGCGCTCTGCGAGCAGGTGCCTGCGGAAATCCGCGGCGAAATTGATTGGGAAATCGAATAGCGCTTACGCTCTGAACGCGCTCGCGACGTAAGTGCCGGCGGCTTCCGGTAGATCGTGCTGTCCCACGTACCAAACCCCAACCGCTGTCAACGCCGCAACAGCCGCGACCGTGCGCACGATTCCAGTCGATCGTTTCTTGTTGGATTGTGGCTCCTGCAAAGCAACAAAACCCGTACGCACCGGCCGCCGCTTGCGCCGTGGCGCTGGGATTGGCGTAACAAGTTCGAGCACGGGCAGAGCCGAAGGCTCAGCTTTCGCCCCTTCCTTCGCTGCTCGCGGCGCAGGTTGGGATATCGGGTCGTGCCCAGTCAGCATCGAAGCCAGCAGATCTAACTGCAGCGCAGCCTTTGAGTCAGGCGCAGCCTCGTAGATCATTTGACCGTCCATCTCCGCCGACACGAACAATTCCGGCTCGAACGCGAACGCGAGTAGCGGCTTTACGTGGATGGCTTCCGCGAAATCCTTCGCAGGAATCTCTGGCCGTTTCGGCAAGCCGCTCATCGAAATCACGACGTTCGGCTTGCTGATCTTGTCGCGCTCCGCGCGAAGCAGTTTCAGCATATTGTCGGCATTACGCAGGCTCGCGAGATCCGGCCCGGCGACGATGATCACTTCATCCGCCTCACAAAGTGCAGTCCGCACCCAAGGCTCCCAGGCATGGGGCAAATCCAGCACAACAAAGGAAGCCGTCCTGCGGACATTTGTCATCAAGCGCTGAAACGCGCCGCTCTCAATTTCGAGGTTGGCCGTCGTCGCCGGCGCTGCAAGCAGCTGCAAATGTGGGGCGGGCTTGGTGAGCGCTTCCGAAAGCGCATCCTCGCCGTCTTCGGCGTTGGTGACATCAAGTACAGTGAAGGCAGGCTCCTGCCGAAAGCAGGTCGCCGCTGCGCCGAACGACAGATCGAGATCAATCAACGTCGTTTTCTGCTGCTGTCGCTCAGCAATCGACCAAGCCAAATTTCGCGCAATCGTGGAAGCGCCAATCCCGCCGCGCGCTCCAATGACTGCAATCGTTTGCGATGTATCGACGTCCGCGAACAGTGCGCACAGAGAGCGAGCCACATCGTCGACCTTCGCAGGCGGCACTATGTAATCGCTTACGCCGCGGGCGGCGAGATCGCGGAGCAGAGCTATATCGTTGACGCCGCCAAGGATGACGAGCCAGGCATCGGGTGCGGACTCGCGGAGGCGATCGAGGGCGGAAAGCATGGCCGCGCCATCGAGTGTGGTGTCGAGCAGGAAGAGATCGACGCCGCCGGTTTGGGCGCGGGAAGCTGCGCCATCGAGGCCGCCTCGGGCGATTTGCATGTCGGCGCGGACTAAGCGCGGATCGGCGGCGAGGGCGCGCATTAGGGTTTCGGTGTCTGGACGATCCCAGCTGGCGTAGATCGAAATCGCGGGAAGCGGGCGATCGCGGGGGCGTTCCGGCTTGGGCGCTGGTTCCGGTTTTGGCGGCGCGCTCGGTTCGGCGATCGCGATGGGCGGAGCGCTGAAGACGGGTTCGTCTTCGAACTCGGGTGGATCGAAGGGCGCTTCTTCGATCAGCGTCATTTCTTCTTCGCCGTCTTCGGCGCCGAAAATATCGTCGGCCGGCGGCGGTGAAAACGGCGCTTCATCACTCGGTTCCCGGACGACGTCGCCGGCGCTCAGTTCGAGCGTTTCTTGAGTGCGACCACGCTGGCGGGCGCGGGTTTTGGCTCTTTGGGCTGAGTACAAGACGCACGTCCGCTAACGTCTAAAGTACCCCCGCCAGCAATCTGACCATCATTTCTTGCGAACTCGTCAGTAAGGATCGTGAACGATGGGTTTGCCGTAATTGGACTTTCCGGCAAAAAGCGCCCATATACCGCCCATCGATCCTCGTCGCGTCACGCTCTGATCCCTCGCGCTCGCGCCGGATGTTTGTTGTTTCCTTCGATTTTTCGGTGTTCGCCGTGGAAGGTCCACGCGGACGATTTTGATCAGGAGGCAGCCACATGGCTACCGGTACAGTTAAGTTTTTCAATTCCACCAAGGGCTTCGGCTTCATCGCTCCGGACGGCGGCGGCAAGGATGTGTTCGTGCACATTTCTGCTGTTGAGCGTTCCGGCATGGCCGGCCTCAACGAAGGCCAGAAGGTCAGCTTCGATCTCGAAAAAGATCGTCAAGGCCGTGACTCTGCCTCGAACCTGAAGGCGGGCTAAGCCCTATGGGGATCATGGATCGCATTCCTGATCTCTCCGACAAGGAGTTGGAGAGCCTTCACACGAACGCGCTTCGTTTGAAGGATTCCGGCTCGCAAATACAGCGGCAGCAAGCTGAAGAGCTGCTGCCGCTGCTAGGCGCTGCGTTGGAAGAACGCAAAACCGCGAAGACGGCCGCGCAAGCGGAAACGCGTCGCGTGAACACTGAAAAGCGTGCGACGGCGCG
>JBEBHI010000301.1:0-2060 GCA_040080935.1 Terricaulis sp. | reverse complement strand
GTGACGCGGGCGCGCACCTGTTCGCCTGGCAACGCGTAGGGCGTGTAGATCGGGCCGGCTTCTCCCTCAGCGGTTGAATCACCGCGCGATCCGACAGCCGAAATCTCCAGCACCCGCTCCTCTGCGGCTGGAATATCGGCCTTCCGGGCCTGTTGAGGCCGGGACCGAGAAAGGCGGTTCATACGCTTCATGTGCCGTTCAGACTGGATTTGCTTATCTCAGGCTCAAGTTTTGGAGCCGCCCCTATGCGCCGTCATCTTCTCACTGCTGCCGCTGTCGCCACCGCCCTGATGGCGTTTGCCCAACCGGCCTCGGCTCAGCAATACCGCAGCTACCACGACGAGCATGTCTCGACGCAGCAACAATGTCAGACTTCGCGGAATAACCGCACGGCTGGCGGCGCTGTGATCGGCGGCGTCCTCGGCGCCCTCCTGGGCCGCGAAGTCGCGGACCGTGGCGTTCGCGGCGAAGGCGCAGGCCTTGGCGCGGTTGTCGGCGCAGTCGCCGGTGGCGCAGTCGGTCGCTCGACGGCGCGTTGCGACCAGTTTCAAGGTCAGTACGACCAATACGGTCGCCCGGTCGCCTACGGTCAACAACCGTATTACGGCAACGAAGGCGGCTATCGCGACGACGATCTCTACGGCGGCCCGAACGACGACGGCTATTATCGCGGCGACGATCGCGACTGCCGCATGGGCCAACAAATCACGCGCGCGCCGAACGGCCGCGAATATCGCGAAGACGTCATGATGTGCCGCGGTGACGACGGCGAGTGGCGCCCGGAATACTCGCGCTAAGCAATCTCCATAGGTGAACCCACCTAGTACGCAGTGACTGAAACCCCGGCTTCGCAAGAAGCCGGGGTCTTTCTTTGGGCGCTAGCGGTGCAGGTGGACGAGGCGCTCGAGATTGCCGTCGCCACCGCGGATCGGTGAGTCGATGCTGGCGATGACGCGGAAGCGTTCGAGGCCATCAAGCGCATCCGTCGCAGATTGCGCGGCGGTGCGTGCAGTTGTTTCATCAAGCACGCCATCACGACCAGCTTTGGGCCCCGCCTCGAATTGCGGTTTGATCAGCACGATGGCGTCGGCGCTGTCGGCGGCTAGCGAGAAAGGCGTGGCGAGCACTTTGGCTGAACCGATGAAGCTTGCGTCGCAAACGATGAGAGAAGGCGCTTCGGCGATTTGCTCGCGCGTGAGCGCCCGCGCGTCGGTTTGTTCGAGGCTGATCACACGCAGATCATTGCGCAGCGACGCGTGGAGCTGATCGCGGCCGACATCAACAGCGTAAACGCGCGTCGCGCCACGTGAGATCAGCACCTGCGTGAAGCCGCCAGTCGACGAGCCGACGTCGAGACAGACGCGATCGGCGGGATCGACGCCAAAGGCATCCAGCGCCGCCGCGAGCTTCACGCCGCCGCGTGATACCCATGGGTGCGGTTGCGCGACATCGAGAACGGCGCCTTCGTCGATCAAGTCAGACGGCTTGGCGACGGTGACACCATTTGCCGATACCCCGCCCGCTTCGATCGCGGCGCGCGCCTTGGCGCGGCTCTCGGCGAGACCGCGTGCGACAATCAACAAATCCGCGCGTATCCGGGACATCGCGCCTCCTCGCCCGCGCTTGACGCAAAGGCAAGGCCCTTTCCCCGCTTGCGAGTAGCCCTTCGCTTGCGCCAAGTTCCACCCAAGGCCGCGCGCAAGGCCAGAGGGGGAAATCCGATGACCGTTTCACGTCGCGGCCTGATGGCCAACGCCGCCGCGCTTAGCGCACTCACCGCCGCAGGAGCTTGTGATCAATTGGGACTGAACCGCACTGCGTCCGACGCATTGGGCGATCTCGATGCAACCGGCGTCGCCGCAGCCGTTCGCGATGGCACGATCACCGCGACCGAAGCGCTTGAAGCCGCAATCGCGCGCAGCGAGCGCGTGAACGGCGAACTCAATTTTATCGCCACGCCGCTCTACGACTATGGCCGCACGCGCGCAGCCGAAACGCTCAGCGGGCCGTTCGCCGGCGTGCCGACTTTGATCAAAGATCTGCTGCCAATGACCGGCCAG
>JBEBHI010000020.1:0-28003 GCA_040080935.1 Terricaulis sp. | reverse complement strand
TTCGAACCCTCGATACGCTTGCACGTACTCCGGTTTTCGAGACCGGCCTATTCAGCCACTCTAGCACCTCTCCGGAGGCCCGCTTAATGACGAGCGCCGAGGCGGCTTGCAAGTCCGGCGCCCAGGTTTTTTCAGGAAGTCTTGGCAAGGAGCGGCAGTGTCGAGGCTGAAAATCCTGATTTGGGCCGCCGCGAGCGCGCTATTGGCGGCTTGTGGGCAAGCGCGGGCGCCCGCCGCTGTGTCGGCGCATTGCGCGACGCTTGCCTCAGATGCGCACGTCTCGATCGCCGCGGGGCGGCTGGATCGCGGTGAAAACCGGTTTGAGCCCGAGGAGCGTGTCGGCGGTGTTGGCGATGTGGCGGCGTTCGACATCGATGTGCACGAAGTGACCAATGCGCAATACGCGGCCTTCGTGGCAGCGACTCAGTACGTGACCATTGCCGAACACGCCGGCCCAAACGGGGCGCCGATGGGCGCGGCGGTATTCGATCGCAGCCAGGCGCGTTGGCGTATCGACCCGACGGCGAACTGGCGCCATCCCGACGGCGAAGCATCTTCGATCGCGGGGCGCGATGCGTATCCCGTTGTCGCTGTCGCTTACGAAGACGCACAGGCGTATGCGACATGGGCGCACCGTCGATTGCCAACTGAGAACGAGTGGGAGTTCGCAGCTCGCGGCTCAGCCCCTGCTCCCCCGGATCGCCGCGCCGAGGCATTCGACGCGCATGGCGGCGCGCGCGCGAACACTTGGCAAGGCGTCTTTCCGTTTCGGGACACTGGCGAAGATGGCTTCGCGGGACTTGCGCCGGTTGGATGTTTTCCAGCGAACGCAAATGGCCTCTACGACATGGCCGGCAATGTTTGGGAATGGACGAGTGATCGCTTCGTCGGCGGGGACGGCCTGGATGCATCACGCGCAGCTGATACGCCGATGCGCGTGATCAAAGGCGGGTCGCAACTTTGTGCGCCGAACTTCTGCTCCCGCTATCGGAGCGGGTCGCGGCAGCCGGGCGATGAAGGTCTCGGCATGTCGCACATTGGCTTTCGCACCGTCGGCGACGCGAGCTAGTCGACCAACGCCGCCACAAGCTGGCGCAATACAGCTTGCGCTTGCTTCACGCTGACACCCTGCTCGTAGCGCAGACGCCGCCAAGCTTCGAAACTCAGCGTGAGATCGAGCGCTTCGAGTATGTCGCCCTTGACGAGGCTCACAGGCAATATATCGCGCAGCGCTTCGCGTTGCAGGCGCGTGACCTTCTTGTGCTCTTTCTGCAAGAAGTTCGACGTGTAGCGGCGCGCATCGGCGGCTGTCTTGATCGGCAGCATTTCTTCGAACGCCTTGGCGCGGCGCTCTATCAGCTCATCCAACCGCGCGCGCCAAGTCGTCGCCACGAATGGGCGCACAAATTCCGGTGTCAGGCGCGAAGTCATGATCGCGTGCATCTCGCGGAAGACACCTTCCATGTCAGAGAAAAGACGAAAGACCGTGCGGCGCCCCACACCAGCACGCTCAGCCACCAGATCGGCGCTCGGATCTGGCTCGCCTTCGCGCAACAACTCGAGCATGGCGTGTGCGATTTTGCGGCGGCTTGCGTTTGAGCGCTGGCGCCGGCCGTCCACTACTTCGACCGGCTCCGCCAATTTCTCCGCGCGTATGCTCACGCTGTTTCCTTGATGAACGCATCGATCGCGTCAGCAAGTTCTTCCGGCTTGTCTTCCTGAAGGAAGTGGCCGCCGCCGATGATCGTGGTGTGCTTTTGCCCTTTGCAGCCCGGAATGCGCTCCTGCAGGCGTGCGTCGGCGCCGCGTGTGATCGGATCTTGATCGCTGAAAGTGGTGAGAAATGGCTTGCTGAACGCTTCCAGCACTTTCCACGCGTCCTTGTTCTCTTGAACTGAGGGCATGTCGGGCGCGACTGGCACGAGGGCTGGAAACTGCCGAGCGCCTGCCTTGTAACTTTCGTCCGGATAGGGCGCTTCGTATGCATCCATCTCAGCTTGGCTCAACTCGCGCACCGTTCCACCATTCAGAATGTTGCCTGTCGGGAAAACGGGTACGGTTTGGCTGAAGTTCCGCCAGGCTTCAAAGGCCGGGTTGGCGCCTGAGCCCGCTGGTAGAAACGTATTGCCGGCAACAACACGCGCGAAGCGATCGGGAAAGGCCGCGACGAGGCGCAAGCCGATCAGCCCGCCCCAGTCTTGGCAGAACAGAGTGATGTCGCGGAGATCGTTGGCGACAAGCCAATCGCTCATCCATTTGACGTGCTTCTCGTACGTATAATCTTCGCGCTCGGTCGGCTTATCGGAGCGGCCGAAGCCGACGAGGTCGGGCGCAACGACTCGATGCCCGGCCGCCACCAAGCGCGCGATCATCTTGCGATAGAGGAAAGACCAACTCGGCTCGCCGTGCATGAGCAAAACCGGCGCTTGGCCGCGCTGGCCCTCGTCAATTGCTGCAATGCGAAGCGTTGTGCCCGAAGCGTCTCGCACGTCGGTGTAATGCGCCGCGTAAGGGAAATCCGGCAAGTTGGCAAATCGTTCGTCGGGCGTGCGCAGGACTTTCATGGACGGCCTCCCCTTTGCCATTCGCATTGACAGGATGCGGTCTCGGCATATATTGGCACTTATAGTGCCTATTGTTGGACTGCGACGTCAAGCGCAAATTGGGCCGTCCGGGGGATGAGCATATGAAAGCAAGAGCTTGGCTCGGCGGACTTGTCGCGCTGCTGATTGCGATCGGCGCCGGCGCTTACTTCTTCCGTGGTGAGATCGCAACGCGCATCTTTGAGCGCGCCGCGCGCCAGGCGGTCAGCGAGAACTTGCGCGCGGAATTGCCAGACGGCCTTCACGCCATCTTCTGCGGCACGGGCTCGCCGCTGCCGGATCGCACGCGCGCCGGCCCGTGCCTGGCCGTTCTCGCCGGACAACACCTCTTTGTCTTCGATGCTGGCGATGGCGCATCGGAAACGCTGCAACTGATGGGCGTGCAGCAAAACGAAATCGAAGCGCTTTTCCTTACCCACCTGCACTCGGATCATATCGACGGCCTCGACACCGTGGCGCTTCAGCACTGGGCTTCAGGCGCCTCCCGCGAACAGCTCAACGTCATCGGCCCAACTGGAACTGCGCGCGTCGTCGCAGGTCTCAACGAGGCTTACGCCATAGATCAGGGCTATCGCATGGCCCATCACGGCCCCGATGTGATGCCGCCGTCTGGCGCGGGCATGCACGCAACGGAGTTCACAGTGCCGTTGGCGGACGGCGAAGAACTCGAACTCTGGAATAAAGGCGGCGTGCGCATCGTCACCTTCCGCGTCACGCACACGCCGACGGTGGCTGTCGGCTATCGCATCGAATACGCGAACCGCAGCATCACCATTAGCGGCGACACATCGCGCTCCGCATCACTTACCCAGGCAGCGCAAGGCACCGATCTGCTGGTGCATGAAGCAATCTCGCCGCGCCTCGACGCGATCATGCACGACGCATCGCAAGCGGCGGGGCGTGAGAATGTCGGCGCGATTTTCAACGACATCTTGGATTATCACACGTCGCCAGAGGATGCGGGTCACGTGGCGCAAGAGGCCGGCGTCGGCGCGCTCGCGCTCACGCACTTCCTACCGCAGACGCCGATCCCGGGCCTCACTGACACCTTCGTGCAAGCCGCCAAGAGCACCTATGACGGCCCGGTCTTCGCTGCGCGCGACGGCGACGTGATTTCACTGCCGCGCACCGGCGGCATTCTTCGCTCACATCATCTGCGCTTCTAAGGGAGGACGTAGGCATGAAACGTCTCGCAATCATTGGCGGCGTGATCGCATTGATCGCTGTCGGCGGATTTTTGCTGTACCAGCGCTATTGGTACTACCTGCCGGGCATCATCGGCAATTTGCGCGACCCGGTCGCCGAATATCACGACGTCACCTGGGCCCAGGGTCCGGCTGAGGCGCCGACGGGCGAGCGCCCGCCGAACGTTATCGTCATCGTAGCGGACGATCTTGGCTTCAACGACATCACCTTCAATGGCGGTGGCCTTGCCGATGGCCAGGTCCGCACGCCGAACATCGACGCCATCGCCCAGCAAGGCGCGAGCATCGATCAAGGCTATGCAGCCAACGCCACGTGCTCTCCATCGCGCGCCGCCATCATGAGCGGGCGCTACCCTTCGCGCTTCGGCTTTGAGTTCACCGCAACGCCGCAAGCCTTCTCACGCTATCTCTCTCACGGCGGACGCGACGCGCTGCATCAGCCGATCTTCCACGAAGAGCGCGTCGCGCAAATGCCCGCCGAGCAGAACATGGGCATGCCGGCGAGCGAGACCACGATTGCAGAAGTAATGCAGGGACAGGGCTATCACACCATTCACATCGGCAAGTGGCATCTGGGTGAAGCGCCCGAAATGCGCCCTGAAGCGCAAGGCTTCAATGAAAGCCTCGGCTTCATGGCCGGCGCGGCGATGTTCTTGCCGCCAAACGATCCGGACACCGTGAACGCGCAGCTGCCGTTCGACCCGATCGACCGCTTCATCTGGGCTAACCTGCCCTACGCAATTCAGTGGAATGGCGGACAACGCTTCCGTCCACGCGGCTATCTCACCGACTACTTCGCCGATGAGGCCTCGCGCGCGATCGAAGCCAACCGCAATCGCCCGTTCTTCATGTACCTGGCGTTCAACGCGCCGCACACGCCGCTGCAAGCAACGCGCGAGGACTATGAAGCGCTCTCGGGCATCACGGATCACACGGAGCGCGTCTATGCAGCGATGATCGTATCGCTCGACCGCGCTATCGGCCGCGTCATGCAAGCGCTGCGCGATCAAGGCCTCGACGACAACACCATCGTCATTTTCACCAGTGACAATGGCGGCGCTTGGTATGTCGGCCTGCCCAATCTCAACCGCCCCTATCGCGGTTGGAAGGCGACGTTCTTTGAAGGCGGCATTCGCACACCATTCTTCGCGCGCTGGCCTGGTCACATCCAAGCCGGCTCACACATCCGCGGACCCGCCACGCACATGGATATCTTCACCACCGCAGCAGCAGCGGGCGGCGCGCCCGCGCAACCGCGGAGCGATGGCGTCAACTTGCTGCCGTATCTCACCGGCCAGCAGGGCGGCACGTTGCAGCGCAGATTGTTCTGGCGCTCCGGTCCATATCGTGTCGTGCGCGACGGCGATTGGAAACTGCAGGTTAGCGAGACGCCCAATCGCGTCTGGCTCTTCGATCTCGCAAGCGATCCGACTGAGCAGCACGATCTCTCCGCGCAGCAACCCGAGCGCGTCGCGGCGATGCGCGCCATGATCGAAGCCCAGAACGCAAACTTGCCGCCGCCGCTCTGGCCGGCCTTGCTCGAAGGGCCCGTGCGGATCGACGTCCCGCTCAACGCGCCTTGGGCCGAGGATCAAGAATACGTCTATTGGTCCAACTGAGGTGACGATCGCGCTCTTCATCCTCGCCGCCATTGCCGCGCTGATCGGCCTCCTTTGGCTGATCGGCGCGCGCGAGCCGGTGTTTCCGATCAGCGCCGGCGATGGGCCACACTGGTTCATAGCTGTGCGTGGGCAGCCCGGCGCCCTCGCTGCTGGCGTCACCGAAAAATGGAGAAGCACAACAGACTTCACCATGATCGGCGGCGCGCCCGACGCGTCGTACTGGCAGGATTTCATCATCGCAGCCGGTGGCGATGACACGAAGCCCCCGATCGCACTCGACGCTGCAGAAGACGCCTACATCGCACGCGTCAGACTTCGTCGTCCTCCCGCGCTCCTCTTCGGCGTCCTTAGAACGCTCATCGCACTCGGCATTCTTACTAAGCCGCAGGGCGCAATCGTGCAGGATGCGCAAGCGCTGAGCTTCCGCGCCGACGTCATGCCTAGCGCCGCGTCTATCGCGCGCCTGCTCGCACAGCCGCCCACGTACGCACCGGCGATGGTCAACTTCCTCGCCTATTACAAAGACGCGCAGTATCGGAACGCACAGCACGGCGTCACAGGCCGCACCGCCTACATGCGCTATGGCATGGTCGCGATGCGGACTGTGTATCGTACCGGCGGCCATCTTCTCTTCACGGCCCGCATCCTTTCGGTGCTCCGCGAACCCAAGGCCGGCCCCACGATTGGACTTTGGGATGATCTGGCCGCCATGCGATACCCCAACCCGCCGGCCATCCTCTCGATGGAGCATGCCCCAGACTATCATGCGGCGCTCGACGATCGGGATGCTGGCCTCGAGCGCACGCTCGTAATCGCGACAACGCCTAGTCCTTAGGGCCTCGCGGCGGTTGCGAACGGACCGGTTTCGGAGCATTCTTGGCGCCTCGGAGGTCTCCCGTGCGCCTATTCGCTGCACTCGCCATCGCCGCCACCCTCGCCGCGCCCGCTGCGGCCCAGTCGGGCCCCGGCATGTCCAACCCGCCGGCGCGCACCATGGGCGAACTCAGCCAGCTCAGCCCTACGCACCGCTACTGGGAGATTTGCCAAGGCGATGACGCGGAGGCTGCTGTTCGCGCGTGCGGACGTATGATCGGCGCCCGCGTCTCGCGCATGCACACCGCCACGGCCCACTATTTCCGGTCCATCGCTCTGCAATCGTTAGGGCATGACGAGCGCGCGCTTCGTGATCTGCGCCGTGCCTATTATAGCTATGTGGATCTCCTGCAGGACGAGGACGACAACGCCGTCGCGCGCTACGGCCGCGGCCTCAGCCTCATTCGGATGGGCCGACAAGCTGAAGGCGAAGCTGAGCTGCAGCGCGCCGCGGCCGTGTCCGACGGGCACGCTAGCGAGTTTTTCGACATCAACGGCTGAAAACCGTATGGCGTCCGCCAGCGAGCTTTTCCTTGCGCGAGTAAATATTTCATATATAAACTAACTCATGCGTATTGCCTGCGTCGGCGGCGGACCAGCCGCGCTCGTATTCGCCATCTCCATGAAGCTGCGCGACCCGCGGCACGACGTCGTCGTGTTCGAACGGAACGATCCGGGCGACACATTCGGCTGGGGCGTCGTGTTCTCGGACCAGACGATGGAAAACCTTCGCGCCAACGATCTGGTCAGCGCCGATCAAATCGAAGCCGGCTTCGCGCGTTGGGACGACATAGATGTCCACATCCACGGCCAAACCATCACGTCATCCGGCCACGGATTTGTCGGCATCGGACGCAAGCGCCTGCTGAACATCCTCCAGGATCGCGCCCGCGAGCTTGGCGTGCGGCTTGAATTCAAGACTGAAGTCGAACCCTCGCCCGAGCTCTTCGCCAGCTATGACCTCGTGCTCGCTTGCGACGGCGCTAACTCCAAGCTCCGCTCTTCTGATGCCGCGCACTTCGGCGTCGATATCGACGTCCGTCCGAATAAATACATCTGGCTCGGCGCCAACAAGGCATTCGGGGCTTTCACTTTTGCCTTCGAGAAGACCGAACACGGCTGGATCTGGGCGCACGCCTACAAGTTCGAAGACAACGCCTCGACCTTCATTGTCGAATGTAGCGAAGCGACGTGGGCGAGCCTTGGCTTCGACAAGATGAGCCAGGACAAAACCTGCCGCGCCGCCGAAAGGCTGTTCGCCAAATATCTCGACGGCGCGACGCTCGATACTAACGCCAAACACTTGCGCGGCTCAGCCTGGCTCAACTTCCCCCGCATCGTCTGCGAGACGTGGCACAAGGGCAATCTCATCCTGATGGGCGATGCCGCACACACCGCGCATTTCTCCATCGGCTCGGGCACCAAGCTCGCTATCGAAGATGCGATCAAGCTTGCGGAAGTGCTCCACGGCGGCAAACCACTCGCCGAGGCTTTGGCCGAGTATCACGCCGAGCGGCAAGTCGAAGTGCTGAAACTCCAGAACGCAGCGCGCAACTCAACCGAGTGGTTCGAGAACATTGACCGCTACGCCAATCTCGACCCCGTCCAGTTCACATATTCTTTGCTCACTCGCAGCCAGCGCGTCAGCCACGAAAATCTGCGCGTCCGTGACAAGGCCTATCTCGGTGAAGTCGAATCCTGGTTCTCTGGCGTCGAGCAAAATCCACCACCGCCCATGTTCGCGCCACTCAAACTCCGCGACATGGAAATCGCCAATCGCGTCGTCGTCTCGCCGATGTGCATGTATTCCGCGATCGACGGCGAAGTGAACGACTTCCACCTCGTCCACTACGGCGCCCGCGCCAGCGGCGGCGCGGGGCTCATCTTCACGGAGATGACTGATGTCAGCGCCGACGCTCGAATTACCCCCGGCTGCGCTGGCATGTACGACGCCAAGCACGTCGCCGCCTGGAAGCGCATCGTCGACTACGTCCACTCCCACTCCGGTGCAAAGTTCGCACTCCAACTCGCGCACGCTGGCCGCAAAGGCTCAACGCGCAGGCCATGGAGCGATGAACCAAACGACAAGCGCGATTATTCCGATCAGCCGCTCGAAAGCGGCAATTGGGAGCTCATCGCTCCCTCACCGCTCGCATGGTCAGACGCTAACGCCAAACCCCGCGAAATGACGCGCGCCGATATGGATCGCGTCAAATCCGATTTCGTCCGCGCTACTCTCATGGGCGAACAAGCCGGCTTCGACATGCTCGAACTCCATTGCGGCCACGGGTATCTGCTCTCATCCTTCCTCACGCCCATCAGCAACCAACGCAGCGATGAATACGGCGGCAGCATCGCGAACCGCCTCCGCTTCCCGCTGGAAGTGTTCGAGGCCATGCGCGCTGCGTGGCCGAAGCACAAACCGATGAGCGTCCGCATCTCCGCCACCGATTGGCACGACGACGGCCTCACTGCCGAAGACTCCATCGCCATCGCAGAAGCATTCGCCAACGCTGGCGCTGATCTCATCGACGTCTCCGCAGGTCAAACCACACCGCTAGCCAAACCCGTCTATGGCCGCATGTTCCAAACGCCCTTCTGCGACCGCATCCGCAACGAGGCGCGCGTAAAAACCATGGCTGTCGGCAACATCTTCGAACCCGACCACGTAAACTCCATCCTCGCCGCTGGGCGCGCCGATCTCTGCGCGCTCGCTCGGCCGCACTTGATGGATGCAAACTGGTCACTGCGCGCCGCCGCCGAACTCGGGTACGGCAAGCTCGCGCCGCCCAAACAATATCGCACTGGATACGCGCAAATGCAGCGCACACTCGCACGCAAGGATTTCTGATGGCTCACCACGTCTTCATCACTGGCGGCGGCACCGGCATTGGCCTCGCGACAGCGCGCGCGCTCGCATCGACAGGCGCACGCTTTACGCTCGTTGGCCGCGACGGGACGCGCGTTGCCGGCGCAGCTGAGGAATTTGAGAACGCGCAAGGTGTCTCGTGCGACGTCGCCGATGAAGCCTCCGTCGCCACCGCCTTCACCACAGCACGCGATCGCTATGGCCCGATCGACATCTTGATCAACAACGCCGGCATCACGCCGTCCGCGCCACTCGATCGCATGGATCTCTCCATGTGGAATCAGACGCTGGCGATCAATCTCACCGGCGCATTCCTCTGCTCGCGCGCTGCACTCGAAGACATGTACCCCAACAAATGGGGCCGTATCGTCAACGTCGCCTCCATCGCCGGATTGCAAGGCGCCGCTTACATCTCCGCTTATTGCGCGTCGAAACACGGCATGATCGGCATGACGCGTGCGCTGGCGAAAGAAGCCGCCAAGAAAGGCGTCACCGTCAACGCGATCTGCCCCGGCTACGTCGAAACCGATATCGTCACCCGCGCAGCCGAGAACATCGCCAGCAAAACCAAGCTCAGCGAAGACGAAGCCAAGGCTTCGCTCTACGCCAAGAACCCACAAGGCCGCCTCATCACCACCGACGAAGTCGCCAGCGCCATCGCCTGGCTCTGCAGCGACGGCGCCGCCGCCATGAACGGCGCCGCAATCCCGATGTCCGGCGGCGAAGTCTAAATTGGCCGACGCGCGCGACGCCGTACGCCTCTCGCTCCGGCTGCTCACCACGAGCCGCCTGATTGAGCGTGAAGTCGACGCGCTTATGCGCGCGAAGTTCGATAGCACGATCGCGCGCTTCGACTTCCTCTCCGCACTTGATCGCCACGGCGCGCTTACACTTGGCGAAGTCTCGCAATATCTGCTCGTCTCCAACGGCAACGTAACGCAATTGCGAACGCGCCTCTCCGCCGACGATCTCATCGAAACCGAAGCAGACGAAAACGACCGCCGCATCCAACGCGTACGGTTGACGCGTCAGGGCGAAAGCGTATTCAAGCACATGGCCAAAGCGCATGCGGCATGTGTGGACGCGCTGCTGCGCGATCTTACTAAAGCCGACAAAAACGCGCTGTCGCGACTGCTCGATGCCGCCAAAGCGTCGTTGCGCCGCAAGCTGACAAAGGGAGCGGCGCCGTGATCGATGATGCCTGGAAAAGCGCTGAATACAAAGCCGAACACTTCTTGTGGTCAGTTGAAAATCGCGTCGCCACAATCACGCTCAATCGCCCCGAGCGCAAAAATCCGCTGACGTTCGACTCCTACGCCGAACTCCGCGACCTCTTCCGCCACCTCTCCTACGCAGACGATTGCCGGGCCATCGTCATCACCGGCGCTGGTGGCAATTTTTGCTCGGGCGGCGATGTCCACGATATCATCGCGCCGCTCACCAAAATGACGATGCCTGAACTCATGCGTTTCACTCGCATGACCGGCGATCTTGTCAAAGCCATGCGCGCCTGCCCGCAGCCGATCGTCGCCGCGATCGAAGGCGTGTGCGCCGGCGCAGGCGCGATAGTCGCGATGGCGAGCGACATTCGCTACGCTTCCGCCAACGCCAAGACTGCGTTCCTATTCGCCCGCGTCGGCCTCGCCGGCTGCGACATGGGCGCCTGCGCTATCCTACCTCGCATCATCGGCCACGGCCGCGCCAGCGATCTCCTCTACACCGGCCGTTCGATGAGTGCCGACGAAGGCGAGCGCTGGGGCTTCTTCAACAAACTCACCGAAACGCCGCTCGCGGAAGCTCAAGCCTTCGCACGCGATCTCGCCAACGGCCCCGCCTTCGCGCACTCCATGACTAAGAACCAACTCAACATGGAATGGAACATGAGCCTTGAGCAGGCGCTCGAAGCCGAAGCGCAAGCGCAAGCCATCTGCATGAAGACGAAAGACTTCGAACGCGCCTACGTCGCCTTCGCGTCAAAACAGAAGCCGGTGTTCGAGGGCGATTGATGAGCGCGCACGTCGACACCTTCGTCCGCGACAACCTCCCGCCCCGCGATCAATGGGCGGAGATGACATTCACGCTGCCTGAGTTGCAGTTCCCCGCGCAGTACAATGCGAGCAGCATTCTCGATGCAGCGATCACCAACGGCCACGGCGCGCGCGCCGCGGTACTGCTCTCTTCAGAAACCATCACTTACAATGCGCTGCTCCAAGAAGCGTCGCGCATCGCGCATGTCCTGACGAACGAGTTCGGTCTCGTCCCCGGCAATCGCGTATTGATCCACGCGTCCAATACACGCCTCTCGCTCCCCGTTTGGTGGGGCGTGTTCCGCGCGGGCGGTGTCGCTGTCGGCACAATGCCGATGCTGCGTGCGCATGAGCTCGCAGTGATCCTCAACAAAGCGCAGATCTCGCACGCCATCGTCGACACCCATCGCGCCGCGGAACTCGAAGCCGCACGCCCGCTCGCGCCGGTGTTGAAGCATATCGTCACCACAGACGATCTCACGCAGGACATGGCCAAGGCGCCGGGCAACGGCCCCGCTGTATCGACCGCCGCCGATGATCCCGCGCTCATCGCGTTCACCTCCGGCACCACCGGCACACCCAAGGGCTGCGTTCATTTCCATCGCGACATCGCCGCAATGGCTGAGACAGTTTCGCGCCACATCCTACAGCCCAAGCCAACGGACGTGTTCATCGGCACACCGCCGTTCGCGTTCACCTTTGGCCTCGGCGCCGGGATGGTGTTCCCGGCAAGTGCCGGCGCCGCAACGGCGATCTGCGAAAAGCCCGGCTTCGATGTGCTTGCAGACACCATCGCACAGCACAAAGCCACGACGCTTTTCACTTCGCCTACTGGCTACCGCGCCCTGATGAAGCAGGACAAGACCAAGCTCGCCTCGCTTCACACCTGCGTCTCCGCTGGCGAACATCTGCCGCGCGCGACATCGGACCAATGGTTCGAACACACCGGCATTCGCATCATAGACGGCATCGGCTCGACTGAAATGATTCACATCTTCGTTTCTGCGCGCGGTGATGACATCCGCCCCGGTTCAACCGGCAAAGCCGTCCCCGGCTACGAAGCGACGCTACTCAACGACGAGAACGAACTGTTAGACGGCGAAGGCGAAGGTCGCCTCGCCATCAAAGGCCCAACCGGCTGTCGCTATCTCGCTGACGAGCGCCAGAAGAACTACGTCGCCAATGGCTGGAACGTCACCGGCGACATCTATCGCCGCGATGCCGACGGCTATTTCTGGTATGTCAGCCGCGCTGACGACATGATCATCTCGTCTGGATACAATATCGGCGCGCCGGAAGTTGAGAACGCGCTGCTCACTCATGCCGCCGTCAGCGAATGCGCTGTCATCGGCGTACCGGACGAAGAGCGCGGCCAGATCGTCAAAGCCTTCGTCGTGCTCAATCGCGGCGTCAGCGTAACTGAACGCGAGTTGCAGGATCACGTGAAAGCAACGATCGCGCCTTACAAATATCCGCGGGCGGTTGAGTTTATCGCCGAACTCCCGAAGACCGCCACGGGCAAACTGCAACGTTTTAGATTGCGCCAACCAACATGAAATTCACCCGCGACCTCATCATCCGCTTCGAGCATTGCGACGCGGCCGGCATCATTTTTTACCCGCGCTTCTTCAGCTTAGTGAACGAAACCGTCGAAGACTGGTTCGCCAACCTCGGCCATTCGTTCAAGTCGCTGCACGTCGATGACCGAAAAGGCGTGCCGACGGTGCGCTTCGAGTGCGAATTCGTCGGCCCCGTGCGCATCGGCGACATGCTGCACCAGCAATTGGGCGTCGACGCCATCGGTAACAGCTCGCTCAATCTGAAACACATCGCCTCGGTCGGTGAGCGCACCGTCGCACGCTTCGATCAAACCATTGTCTTCACCGATCTTGGAGGCATGAGCGCCGAGCCCTGGCCGGCTGATCTACGCAAGAAGATCACCGACTTCGCAAAGCTCGACACATGAGAACACTGCTCCCCGAAGGCTGGCCGCGACCCAAAGGTTATGCAAACGGCATCGAAGCCGAAGGCCGCATCGTCTTTGTCGCCGGCCAAATCGGCTGGACACCCGAAGGCAAATTCGAAGCGACCACGCTCCCCGCGCAATTCGCGCAGACCCTCGACAACACGCTTGCAGTCCTGCGCGAAGCCAACGCGGGCCCTGAGCACATCGCGCGCATGACCTGGTACATCACCGATAAGCGCGCCTACCTGGCGTCCGTCGCCGAAATCGGCGCGACGTGGCGCGAAAAGATGGGCAAAAACTATCCCGCCATGGCGGTTGTCGAAGTGAAAGCATTGATCGAAGACGCAGCGCTCATCGAAATCGAGACAACCGCCGTCGTGCCGCGCTAAACTCGCGCAACGGAGTTCCAATGGCAGACCACAGCCTCTTTATTTTCGTCCGCGTTCAGAACGCGACGCCCGAAGCCGTCGGCAACACACTGCGCGATAGCAGCGACAAGATCATGGATATCTATTCGATCATGGGCGAATGGGATCTGCTGGTGCGCATCGAACACCCGGATCTCAACTCGATTCAGAAGGTCGTCACCGAGACAATCCGCGCCAACCCAAACGTCGCGCAGACTTACACGATCCTCGGCTATCAACTTTACGGCTCGAAATGGCCGGGCTTCGATTTCCCCGATTCCAAATGAGTCTCGATCTCGAAAACGAGTACAATAACCGCGCCGCCGTGCCCGAGCACCCGGCGATCATCGCGCGCTGGGCGGCAGAGAGCAAAGCCTACCGCAACATCAATCCGCCGCGCGTGATCGAATACGGACCAGGCGAACGCAACACCTTCGATCTCTTCGATGCGGGCCCCGGCCCTGCCGTGATGTTCATCCACGGCGGCTACTGGCAAGCGCTTGACAAGAGCTTCTTCAGTTCAATGGCGAAGGGCCTCAACGAATTCGGTGTCACCGTTGCAGTGCCAAGTTACGACCTTTGCCCGAGCGTCCGCATTGGCGACATCGTCGAACAAATGCGCGCCGCGTCCACGATTGTGCACCGCGCCGTCGATGCCCCGGTTATCGTGGCCGGACACTCCGCCGGCGGTCACCTCTCAGCGTGTCTGCTCGCGACCGAGGCGCACATCCCATCGGCCTACGTAATCTCAGGGCTCTTCGAACTGGCGCCGCTCATCGTCACAAGTCTCAACGAGAAACTCACCCTCGACGAAGCCGAAGCTGCTTCTCTCAGCCCGCTCCTGTGGCCGGCGCCCGAAGGCAAATCGCTTGACGCCATCGTCGGTGGCAACGAGAGCAGCGAATATCTCCGTCAAAGCGCTGCCATCGTCGCCACATGGGGCGAAGATGGCGTGACAACACGCTACGAAGAGGTCGAAGGCGCCAACCACTTCACCGTGATTGATCCGCTCACGGACCCGAACTCAGCGATGTGCGAGCGCCTGAAGCAGCTCGTCTCGCGCGCTTAGCGCACCGGCAGCAATCTGCGGCCTGCCGCGAAGAGCGTGATCAGAACGATCTCAGTGACCATCGGCTTGAGCATGGTCGCGTCGTAGCCCGAAAGCGCGATCGTCAGTAGGCGGCCGACGAAACCAATTCCGATCAGCAGCAAAGGCGCTGTCAGCAGGCGCGCGTTATTGCGCACCGCCGCCGCGATCGCGAACAGACCTGTGCCAGCGAACAGTGCGCCAAAATCGGCGCGCAACGTGGAGAATCCGAGCGGGCCCTGCGGCTCAATCCCAAATTCCGCCGCCAGCATGTCCGGATTGACCCAGAACCCAAGCGCCATGACAACAGCGAGCACGCCAGCAACGCCGACCAAAAGTCGAACAATAAGACCCATTTCCGCCCCCAAGATGCAGCACCTCAAGTGCCACATCTCGCGCGCCGGCGACAAGCTACATCGCTTGTCGCGCTAGCGTCAGAAGCGTAGCGCGCGTTCAAGATCGGCGAGCAGATCCTCCTCATGCTCAAGTCCGACCGACAACCTGAGCAATGTATCGCCAATGCCCGCCGTGCGCCGCGCCTCTGGCGCCATCGAAGCATGCGTCATCGATGCGGGATGCGCGACTAAGCTCTCCACGCCGCCAAGCGATTCCGCCAACGTGAACACGTTGAGCCGTTCAAGCGCCGCACGAACTTCACGTTCGCCACCATCGATCTCGAAGCTTAGCATTGCACCGAAGCCAGTTTGCTGACGTCGCGCAATCTCATGCGTCGGGTGTGCCTCCAATCCAGGATAGTACGTCGCCTGCACGCGCGGGTGCGCCGCCAGCCATGCCGCAACCTTGCCCGCGCTGCGCTGCTGACGTTCCAACCGCACGCTCAACGTCCGTAAACCACGCAACGTCAGCCAGGAATCAAACGGCGCGCCGGTGACGCCGGTACAATTGGCCCACCAGATCAGCTGCTCCATATCTTCGGCCTTCGCCGCCACCACCGCGCCGCCGACAACGTCAGAGTGACCGTTGAGATACTTCGTGGTCGAGTGGACCACGAAGTCCGCACCGAATGCGATCGGCTTCTGCAACACCGGCGACAGAAACGTATTGTCGACTGCTACGCGCGCACCAGCCGCCTTCGCCCGTTTGGCAATCGCCGCGATATCAACCACGCGCATCACCGGATTGCTTGGCGTCTCGATCCAAACCAGATCCGCGCCATCGCCAAGCGCTGCGCCCAGCGCATCGCCGTCGCCCTGATCCACAAAGACGACTTCAATCGCCTTCTTGCGCGCCCGCGCCGCAAACAAACGCCACGTGCCGCCGTAACAATCGTGTGGCGCGATCACGCGTGCGCCCGGTTCCAATTGCGAAAGCACCAGATCAACCGCCGACATCCCGGTGCTGGTCACAACCGCGCCTGCCCCACCTTCAAGTGCGGCCAAGCCCTCAGCCAACACATCGCGCGTTGGATTGCCCGAGCGCGTATAGTCATAAGCGCGTTTGCCGCCATAGCCGTCGAAGCTGTAGTTCGCCGAAAGATAGAGCGGCGGGATCACTGCGCCGTGCGTGGGGTCATCGTTGACGCCGGTCGAACACAGGATAGTTTCATCGTGTTTGGTCATTTCACGCGCGCTCCAAGCACGAACGAATGATGGTGGCGACTTGCGCCGGTTCTTTCAGGAATGCGTCGTGCCCGTAGAGCGACGGCAACTCATGCAACGCGCGCAAATTAGGCAAATGCCGCGACAATTCTTGGATCGTCTCAATCGGGGCGATCTGATCTGTCGGGCACGCCGCGAGCGTTACGCCAGCGCGAATCCGCGCCGGATCCACATCGAGCCGATCAATCGACTCACTCAGCGACAACCAACGCTGCGGCGCCATCGCACTCACATACGCATCGCCGCGTGACACCAAATACCGATCAAGTTCGGAGCGCCCATCAGCCCCGACACCGCCCGGGAACCGCGCATCGAACTCCTCGGCGCTGCGATAGGTGATCATCGCGAGCTGCCGCGCCAGCGATAGCCCCTCTTTGGCCGCGCCCTGCGCCAAGGCGAATTCCACCACTCGCCGCTGCACACCGCGCCAGCCGCGCGCCAACGCCGCCGGCTTATGAGCTGTGGAAATTGCGCAGAGGCGTTCGACCCGTTCCGGCGCTTCCGCAGCGAACGCGAGGCCTACCATCGCGCCGTACGAAGCGCCCACCCACGCAAAGATGCGCTCGACGCCTAAGCGATCCAGCGCGATCGCTACCAAGCGCGCCTGATCCAGCGGCGAGAGCCGTACGCGCTGATCTTCCGTTGGCGAAAAATCGAAGCCAATCGCACAATACCGCGTCAGATCAATCGGAGCGCCTTCACCGACCTGGTCACCCCACCAGTCATCGAGACATCGCCCGCTCGAAATCCCGCCGGCGACAATCACCACTGGCTGCCGCAGATCGCCGAACAACCGCAGCTGCAGCTGCGCATCCGGCAACGGATCGCCGCTCTCGCAACGAAATTCGAGCGGCGCATCGATAAAGACGTCTTCTCCCCGTGTCTCGGCGCGGGGCTCAACCTTAAGCGCGAGCATTGTCAGGCGCCTTTGCGAGAATGAGGTGCTCAACACACGCCGCGCCCGACGCGAACACGCCAAGTTCAGCCACGAACGCACGCGCTCGCGACGCCGAAATCGCCTTCACGCGGCACTTCAGCACGAACGCCCCCGCCTGCGGGTTGATCGAAAGCGCGTGCACCTCGGCGCCCGCTTCCGATAGACGCTGAAGAATGGAAACTGAGCTTTCCCATTCACGCAGGGTCAGCAGCAGCTCGTGCTGCACCTCGAGGCCGGGAAGATAAAAATCGTCTTCATCGCTTCGAATGAGTGGAGGTTTCGGTGCCTCGTACGCCATGACGCAATGCCCTTTTTCAACACGTTCCACGACGATGTTGAGTGGCGCTTGCGGGCAGAGAGCTACGCCCCGAAGGGCGTCATGCTCCTACGCTTTAGCTGTATTTTTAACGCGCCCGCAAGCTGAGCATCAAATCGGCGCAGGCACATGCAAGCACAGCCTAAGCGCGCTGTCACGCATTTTGTTGCAGTGCGGCGAAGTGTGAGCGCCAGGGGCTAGTGTTGAGCCGCCTGCTCCTCGTCCATCGCGCGCAGCTCTGTTCTTACACGCCCATGTATTTCAGCCGGCGCGGCCAGGTCCTCGACCGACGATGAAACCGGCATGGAAGATAAGCGCCGGGCCCGGCCTCCACGGCCGCTAAGGCGGCGCGCACCTCTGCCTCGTCTTCGGAGCGAAGCATCTCAAAGATGGCGTGCGATGTCGTGTTGCCTGCGTTCATCATGCCGGCCGGCCCGCTCGCGCACGCAGCCACCAACAGCAACATCATCAGACTAATGGAGCGCATAAGCTCTCCAACCAACCCGCCGCGCCGTCGAAAGCAAGTCGTTGCTGCTTGCCGCACCCAAACGCTCAGAACAGGTAGCCGAAATAACGCTGGTCGCGGCAGAAATCCTGTAGCTCCCGAAGCGCGATTAATTCCATGGCGTACACCCGCGAAGCAAACGAGGTCCAATCAGCGACCTTTTGATTTCGCACCTCGACGATTTCGCGCCGATACTGCTCGTACCGATCGGCGTCGACACGCTGGACGCGTGCTTGGCCATAGATCGCAAGCACCGCGCTGATCACAAACAGCGACCAGACCACGAACCACCACCAGGGCTGAATGAATGCTGGAATCTCCGGCGCATCAAAATTCGCAACGAGGTGAAGCCCGTTCAGCGAAAGCTCAGTCAACGTGAGCAGCGACGCCAATACAAACACCCAATCCGACAGCGCGCCGGGCGACTGTTCTTTCTTCCTAGCAATTTCAATTCTGCCTTCGAAGTGCTGCAACTGCATCGCAATCCGCAGGTCATCATAGACTTCGCGCGCTTGTTGCAGGATGTCGGCCTCTCCTTCTCGGCTCGCGGTCCAGACCGGTAACGTAGCTGAGGGGCTAAAGGCGCCGATCGCGGTGTAGCCGGCGCGGAGCTCTTGGCGCAGACCTGCGACCTCGCGCTCGGCGTGCCGATCGACAGCGAGCGCCAGGTCCGGATCTCGTTGCGGCTCGAAGAGAGCGCGGAACGCCTGAAACTTCAAACACCGCAAGCGTTCGGCCGCGAACCGCGACAGGAGCCAGCGGTCCCGCAGCTGAGCGAAAATGAGGACGAGCTGCGAAATCAGGCCGACAGCGCCGACGATCACGCCCGCTGCGTCAAGTTCCCGAAGGACGCCGTAGGTCGGCGCCAAAGCGAGGCGATAGCCAAGATAGAGAGCGGCCGCAGCGATACAGACTAGGGACAGCGCGCCGAAGAATTCGTAGGCCTTCTTCCACAACACTGCGGCACGGTCATATCGTTTAAACCAGCGCTCGATCTTGGCGTTTGAGAGCAGTGGCCGAATGGCTACATGCGCATCGACGAAGTCCTCGCTTACGCCCATATCGCGATTGAACTCTTCCATCGCACGGCCCAATCTGTACAAAACTTCGGCCTGGCGGCTGGAGCTGGACAAAGCCTACACGAGCCGCCCGGACCAAGGGAAGCTTAGATGAAGCCCCACTCTGACGGCTCGACACAACGCTTGGGAATTGCGGTGACCGGACATCGGCTAGCGCATCCGGCGTTGGCTGGCCGGGCCTCGGCGGTCGAGGAAGCACTGCGGCGCCTCTTTAAGGCGGTTAGCGACACCGGCGTAAATGCGTCAAAGGTGACGCTTCGTTCCTTGCTTGCTGACGGCGCCGATCAAAACGCGACCAGGCTCGCCATCTCAAATGGATGGAGCATTGAAGCCACTTTGCCGTTCGGCTTAGCACTGACGTGCGCTATCGGCGCCGGTCACGAACAAGACGACGCTGGCACGAAACGCGCGCTGCTCAGGGAGGCGGAAGAGAGCGCGAAATCCCGTGTTTCAAGCCATACGCCTGCGATCAGAGCTTTCATGGACGTCGCCTCGCACGCCCGTGTCGATGCGCTGCCCGAGCAGGACGACGAGCGATACGCGGCACTTTGGATCGCCGCTTCCAATGGGATGGATGAAAGCCGCCTCTTCGCAGAAGAAGCATCCCACCGATATGCGCTGGCGGCGCGCAGGGTGCTCGATCAGAGCGACTTGCTTGTGGCCGTTTGGGATGGAGCATCAAGTTCGGCCATTGGCGGCACGGGGCACACCGTGCAGGAGGCCGTCACGGCATCAATCCCGGTTATTTGGATTGAACCCGCCGCGCCAGATTATGTACGTCTCTTGGCCGCAAACGTACCCTCTCCGCCAGTCGCGGCAGCTTTAGCGGTCGCTGAAGCGCTGCGGCCTCGATAGGGCGCTGCGAACGTTCAATTTCGCGAGCGGCGCATCAAACGTTGCAATGGTATAACAATCAAATAGTGTTCGATCTCATGGGTGGGGAAGAAAAGTTCGACGGCTTCGTCAGCACGCGGGCTGACAGCACGAGCATCGGTGAGCTGCTGGTCGATCGGTTGCGGCACCAGCGGAAAATTCGCGCCGCCGGCCACAAGAATTGCCGCGGAGACCATCTCGTTGACGCCGCGCGCCACATCGAGGACGCGGAGTTTGCGGTGATCTTTCTAGGCCCGTCGCGGATTCCGCCGGGGTCGAAAGACGAACCCCCCTGCATACAACTTGAAGAAATCGAACTCATTCGAAAGCGCACCATCCACGCTTCTCAGAACCAGCGGAAGCTCGAAGTCATCCCCGTCATCTTGCAAGAGACGGACAACACGCCTGAGCCCGCCGCTTATTACAAGTTGGTTCGCGACGACCTGAAATCGAGTCATAGCGACCTGGCGGCATGGTTGCCCAAACAAAGCACGAAATGGATTCGGCACTACGACGACCGTTCGTCACCGGAATTCGAAAAGGCCTTTCAGGAGGATGTCGACGATCTGGTGTCGTTCATTGCCGACTATATGGAGCCGATCATTGCGCGGAGAAAGACGCCGCGCGGCGCTCAAGCTAAGGAAGAGAATGCGCGCCCGATCGTAAAACCTGAAACCATAAAGCCTGAGCCCGCGATCACGCCTTCACTTTCACCGATTGAACAGCTCGAGAGCGCGTATCTACGGCGCGCAGTCCGCGGTTGGGCTGCCGGACGGATCGGGGAAGCTGCCGGCGGCGCAGCGGTCGATAACGCGTTCAAGTTTCACCCGAGCCGCTTTGTGGAGTTCACAGCGACGCAGCACGGTCGCGATGGCAGCCCCGACATGACAGTCGAGCGCTTTCCGCTGTCGCACTGGCTGTTTCAATCGCAATCATTGCCGCTTCTGTTGGTCGGCGAAGGTGGGGCGGGCAAGACGACGGCGCTCACTGCGGCCGCCTGCGCATTCGCCGCATCTTTGGACAGCAAGTTCAAAATCTACTGCGACGACTTCGCCGAAGGGAAATGGCTGAAGACGGCTTCGGAGAAGCTCGCGCAAACCAAACGGCGCTACGTCCCCGTCGTCATGCGTTGCGCGGATGTCGTGAATGCGATGGGCAAGCATCAGGGCGACAGCGACGTGTTGGCGGACGTCGCACTCGCCCACATGCGCCGCGTTGCCCAGGACGATACCGCCGATGGCCCGGTGACGAAGGCGGACCGCAAGGCGTTTGCCGCGCGCATCTCCGATCAGCCCTACGTTCTGATGCTGGACGGGATGGACGAACTGTCCAATCCCGACGCCGCCGAACTTTTGTACGAGGCGGCGCACAATTTGGCGCTGGAGAATCAAAGCGCGGACTTCCGCGCAATTTTCACGACACGCAAGGAACGCGGCCCCAAGAGCAAGGCGACACAGATATTCCTCGACGCGCCGTTGCGCTCTTGGGAGCATATCGAGACGTTCATCACGCGGTTCGCGGATAATGCCGACGATCTGGCGCGCCTGCTCGCGGCGGCGAACGAAGTCTGGGGACTGGGCGATACTCGCAATGCGCCGTTGCGGACACCCCTATTGTTGAACGCGTTCTGCTGCATCGCCCTGGAGCACGACGAACCGGCCAAACAGCTTTCACAATTCTGCGGTCGCGTAATCGACTATTCGCTGCGCGGACGTACGTTTAGCGCTCTTGCGAACGAGCGCGCCGATCACGCGGACGATATCGAGGATGTCTCTCGACGCGTGCTACGGCGATTTGCGCTTGCCTTCGTCACCAACACCGGCCGAACAGACGCCGGGCACAAGAAGACGCAGCCATCCGCAATTCGGCTCTCGGAGGACGCCGCCGCAAGCTGGTTGCGGCGCGAGCACGCGCATGTGGGGCTAAAGCCGCTCGATGAGGCGACGGCCGAGACGGTGCTCCGTGAGCTAGCGGCGCAAACCAACCTCTTCCGTCTCGAACGTGACTTCACCTACACGTTCAACAATTCCGCGATGTTCTGGGAGTATCTCGCCGGCGAAGAGATGGCTGACGGCGATCTCACACTTTTGTTCGCGGATGGCGCTCGGCTGGAAAGCGCTTCGTGGTGTGAAGCCATTACGTTCGCGCACGCGATCCGAAGCGCCGACGCGGGCCGCGATCCAAAGCTCGAGGTGCCGGACGCATTGCTTGCACTGGCGGCCAACGCACGAGACGGTGAGAGTGCGTGGCTCGCGGGCAGCTTGGCGCTTGATGTGCTTGGCGGCAGCCCCCCGGCCGACGATCCGTTCGACCAAACCCTGGCGCAGTCCCTTATCAAGACTGCTGGTGACGCCGCAGCGCTCTATCGCAAATGGTTCAGCCAGTGGACAGCGGCCAAGCGAGCGACGTTCGCGGATCTGTATGTTCAAATTGGGCGCCGCGAGAACGGCGAGATGACAAGCGCGGCGACCGATCAGTTGCTCGACATCTTTCTTGAACCACGCCGCAAGTGGATTGCAGTCGAGGGCGATGACCTGCCCGCAGGCATGGAGATCGCTGACGCGCCCGTGCTCGTCAGCGAATACCGGCGCTTTCTAGAAGACGCCGATTGCCGCAACGATTTGTATTGGCGTCACGCCACGCCCACAAAGACCGGTCCGGACCCACGCTTGTTCGTCAACGACAAAGGCGATGACTCCCCCGCTTCGGTGAGGCGCCGCAACGGCTGGATCGCGCAAATGGAATTGCCGGGTTCGCCAGTGATGTCGGTGACGTGGCACGAAGCTGTCGCTTACTGCCAATGGCTGACGGCAAAGTCCGGCGAGGCCCACGACTATCGATTGCCCACCGAAGTGGAATGGATGGCGCTGCTACGCTGGGCTTCCGGCGGAAAGAATTTTCCGTGGGGCGACACGCCGCTGGAGAAAGAACCGGAGCGCATCAACTGGATCGGCGCCGATGTCGATCACCCCTCCGCACCCGGCGTATTTGCGGCGACTGGTGTCGAGGGATTGTACGACCTGGGATCGAACGTCTCATGCTGGGTGCTGCCGCGCGATGCGTGGCCCCCTGGGCCAACATTGGAAGCATCGATGTGCGGCGGCTCGTGGATTGAGTTCAAGCCGAGCGCCTTCAGAACCATCGAAAAACCGCAAGGCGCGGCGACAACTCATCGCGAAGCTTGCGTGGGCTTCCGCTTGGTTAGAACACCCAGGACAAAACGATCATAGCAAGAAACGCTGTGGGGGCAGAAATGGCGAAAACGAAAGCAGCACCGAAGGCGAAAGCAAAGGCGAAAGCGCCGGCTGCGGCGCCAAAGGCAAAAGCGAAAGTGGTTGCGAAAACGCGACCAGCAACGCGGACGTTGCGGATGGATCTCCGCCACGACAATGAAACGACAGAGGTGTTCTGGAGCATTCCAGGACGCCCGCCGAAAGGAAAAACACCTAAGGAGGGCGAAGAAGGCTTCGCTTGGTCCGGTTATTTTGTCTCGTCACCGGTCATCGACGGCCTTGGCGAAACCATTCGCAAGCATCTGCAAGCCCTGCAGGGCATCGACTGGGACCTCAACAACCAAGCCGCTTCAGCAGATGCCTATGGCCCAATCCTGGCGCAATTGATCAGCGCTGGCCAAGAACTTCACGGCGCTATCTTTCGCGGTGACCAAGGCGACGAACTGTCCAAGCCACGCGCCGATAAGTTCGCGGCGTGGTTTACCAAGCACGTGCTCAACGCGCCTGTCGGGGCGTGGCGTATCGAAGTCATCCACGTCAAGTTTTCAAAGTTGATTACGCCTTGGGCGCTCGCGTGCGTGCCAATGAGCAAGACCGCCGTCGCCACGCTCGATCCGAGCAACCCGGACGACTACGGAAACTTTTGGGGCGCGCGCTTCAAGCTCGCGGTGCGCGGCAGCGCCAGAGACATGAAGGAAGAGCGAGAGGGGCGCGACGGGCGCGACTTTCGTCTTGCTTGCGTATTGGAGCTGGACGACTTCGCAGTGACCCACATCGAAAGCAGTGGCCCACCTGGCGAGGACATGCGCTTGCGCCATCATATCGGCTGGGACAGAGCGGGATACACTGCGCTGGCTAAACGTCACCGAAGCAATGATTTGTTTTGGTATATCTCTCTGAAGGCCGACGTTGGGGCGTTCGTTCTCGGCAAAGAAGAAATTTCGCCGTCGGCCCTGGAAGACAACAGAAGTCTTGTCTCGGACACTGATCGTGTCGTGTTGATGATGCTCGACGGAGACGCCGTCATTCGCGGCGACCGCGGGCCTGATTGGCTCAAGAAGGCGCTTGAAATCGGACGATCAGGCCTGATCGCGGTGGAGGCGGACATTCGCAATCCACAAGTGCACCATTACGGGTGGCGCGTGCTGAAGCACGTCTTGAAATCGCAAGAACCGCTGCTGGATGCCATGGCGTACGCGCGGCGGGAGTGTTGGCCTCTAGGCCTCTTGTACGGCATTTACTGCAGCCCCGTCCATGCAGCAGCAGCGCCTCCCCCGGAACCCACGATCAAGATGGTCGACAAATGGCTGGAAACGGTCCGATCCATCGAACTGAAAAATGCGGAGAATCCGTCATGAGCTCAGCGAAGAATTTGCGCAAACGGCCGGCAAAAAAACTCGCCAAAGCCAAGCGGCCCTACCCCGGCCTTCGACACTACGAGGATGGGCAAGAAGTCCTATTTGCAGGGCGCACGATTGAAATCGAACGCTGCGCCGACATGCTGAAGGATTCGCGGGTACTAGTCCTGCACGGGCGAACGGGTTGCGGAAAGTCGAGCTTCCTGCGGGCTGGTGTGAAGCCTTTTCTCGCGCGCACAAACTCTCCGATCAATTTCGCACAGGCGCGCGATGGGTTTTCGGTGATCCGATCGACGGCCGATCCGCTGCGCGCGTTTGGCGCCGCCTTGCTGGAGGTGGCCGACACCTTTACCAGCCCCGCGGCCGCCAAGAAGACAAAGCGCTCTTTCGGAAAACTGGCGAGCGATGTTAACCCCGAGCGCATCCGCACCGCGTTTCCAGACGACGATGCATTCCGCGAAAGCGTTATGACGAGTGCTGATGCAGCATTCAATGCGCTCAACACGCTTGCACGTGCCATGCAGACTCCGCCGATTTTCGTGATCGATCAAGCGGAGGAGGTCTTCACCCTGGAGCCGCGTCACGCATTCGATGAGACCGACGACGAGGCCGCCAACAAAGCGCGAGAGCTTGATCTACGTGACGCCGAGTATTTTCGCTTCATTCACAAGGTCGCGTCCAAAGACGCTCGAACGCGCTTGGTTGTCTCGCTACGCACCGAATACAAAGGGCTGTTCGACGATCAAATCGCACTGCACGGCCACCCCGGCGAAGATCTGAAAGGCTTTCACCTCCGCGATCTAGACTTGACCGGTCTCAAAGCCGCAATTTTGCGTCCCACGCTGCGCGAAGGGAAAGATTGGGACAAGATCAAACGACGTCTCGACCTCGACGACGATACACCAGCGCCAGGTGACGCGACAGGCGCGCTGCACATCACCGACCGTGCTGCAACCAAGCTTGCCAGGGACTTGTTGAGCGACAAGGTGCCCACCGGCGGCGTGTTGCCGACCCTGCAGGCAGCATGCATTCGGCTATGGGCACAATCCAGTCATGCGCGCGAGACGCGCGGCGAAGACTACGAAATCGATAGCGCCGATCTTCGCCGCCTCGGAGAGATTGGAAATCAAGTCGAGGAGTATCTGCAGGAGGAAATTGAGACCGCATGCGCTGGTGTCGACCGTTGGAAAAAGAATCTGCCCGAGACCGTACGTACGTGGCTAGGCGCGCTGCGTGACTTTCTAGTGCGTGTTGAGGCCGACGGACGCGCAGTGACCAAGAGCCTCTTGTATCGCGATCTTGCGGAGGAAATTTCGAATCAACTGGTCGGTGGACTCGAAAAAAACCTGCCGCACGTTCGAGTTGCCTTGAACGCACTGCTTGAGCCAATGGTCGGCATCCTTAAGCCAGACCAAAGCAACATCTTGGCGCTGGGCGAAGACGATCGCGACATCGAGTCTGGCCTCGGCAACATAACGCTCGGGCACGACAGTTTGGCGTTGGCTCTCAACAAATGGTCTATCGCCTCCCCGCGCGACAATCACAAAATGATGATGCGCATGGGCATGGCGACGATGCACCGTCTGCGTGACTTGCGCGAAGGTCAACTCTTCCTCAACGAGGATCCTCCGCATCGCACGACAATCGTCGTCCCTATCGACTTTAGCTGGGATCGGCAGTTGCCGCACTTCGCGCAGGCGCGCGGTTTCGCCGAGCGACTTGGTATTTCGTTTGAAAGCAGCGACGATCTCGACGCACGCTTAAGCGTCAAGAAAAAATGGAATTGGGATGCATTGCGTTCCGCCACGATTGCGCGGGAGGAGAGCTGGGGCGATGAACGTCGCAAGAACGGACACAATGAACGCGTGCTGATTGCCGCCGAGTTCGCCGCGTTCCCGGGCGCACCGCCGCCCGAGTCGGAGGCAGGCGTAGCAAAACGGAAGGATCCTCGCACGGAATACGCTTGGCGCTGGTCGGATCTGCTGGTGTCGGATTTGTTCGTGGGCAATGCACTAGTCGGCCCGAACAAGGATTTTTCGGACAAGATGGCCGAGGCGATGAAAATCGCAGAGGTCGAAGCGACGGCAGAAAAATTATCTGTCAGCGCGGCACAACGCGGCGCCTCTGATCATTTTGTCAGCGAGCTAAGCGGCATTGTGATCGAAGCGCTGGAAGAGCTACTTAATAAGGGTGGCAACGTTTGGTGCGCTGGCGAATCTGGCAAACAGTTGTTGGTCCTCGCCGCCAAAATTTGCGGCAGACCAGATCTCGCGGACAAGATCGACAACCTCGAGTCAGAAGGCTCGCTCCGGACCCTCGACAAAGCCGTGTATGATGTGCGCGATCCGTTGATCGAGTTTTTGCTCAAGGAAAAGACCGGGCAAGATCGCTTCATCGTTGGCTCAGCGGCAACACGCGCCATGGCGCGTCAGTGCGGCTTTCATACTTATTTCGGAGCTAAGGAGATCGCGATCCTAGCGGCCAAGGAGATGGAGCGGCGACAGCGCTTCGATTACGAAATCAAGCAAGGCGCCAAGATCAGCAGCACCGTTCGAAAGGAAGAAGACGCGCGGCGCAAAGCACTGCCGGATTTGGCGGAGGAGACCCAAAAAATCGTCTCGCACACCGTCTGGAACGTCAGCGTGCCAGCGTCTGCCTGGCGGCAAGGCTTGAACCGCGCATTCATCCTACGGCTCGCGTCGATCGGCTATTTTACCAGCGAATACGTACGGACATCGATGGATGACTTCATCGGCTTCATCCATGAATTCGTGAACAAGTCCCTCACCGATGATACGGAGGGCGACGGCGCCATGAGCGGCCAACGCCAAATGCGCTACGCGATCAAGCAGTCCATCGCAGAGTGCTACACGTTCCTACGATTCGACGAATTCGGCCCGGCGGTTTTCGATCTCGATTCACTCTACGCATACTGGTCGGAGCACGGGAATTTGCAAACGCGCTCAGTCGCGGGCGAAATTTACAACGAGCTGGTGACGTTGCGCCAAAAGACTATCGAACATTATCAAGTCTGCGCGGAAGCCATTGCGTGGATGCGCTACGGCAAGGCCTACGAGCCATCCGACGAGGATGTTAGCTACGCGTTCCGGCTCAAGGAATTGGCTTGGAACAACTACAACATCTACAATTTCTACGACTCTGAACGCTATATGAGTCAGGCTGCGGACTCGCTTCGCCGATGCATGGAAAAGGATTTCTCACGCTAGCTCGTCGTGCGAATCTAGGACCAAAACCATCCATCCTATCTGCTACGGGTGTTAGGTCACGAAACGCGCGTCTTCGCGGCGTGGCGAAGAGTGTGCGACCGGTTAGAAACGTTGAATTGCGCCGACGAACGGCGACTCGTTTCGCCAGCACCCACGGCATCGCCGTTACAGCCAGGCAGGATGGTGGGCGCGACAGG
>JBEBHI010000300.1:0-2079 GCA_040080935.1 Terricaulis sp. | reverse complement strand
TGGGCAGCGTCGATTGCGGCGCGGGCTCGCCGCGCACTGCGCCGGAGGCGCCGTGCGCCACGCCCAACCGGCCGAGCTATCGGCTCGACGCTTTCGACCCCGCAACCCAAGTTGTCATTCTTGATCTCGCAGCGCTGCTCGCGGAAACCGATGTGACCGTGAACGACCCCGAAAGCGCCTCTGGGTGCATGTCCACGGCGGACGATGGCGATTGCGTCGCCGTCATGGATCGCTTCGGTCTCCCGTTCCGTGGGCAGCCATCGCGTGGTCAGCGCTTTGTGCGCGTTGCTGGAGCGAACTGAGCGTGAACTGGGGAAACGCACTCGCCGCGCTTGCCGCTATCCCATTCTTGCTGGGATTGGCGGCAGTCGGCGAGTTGCGCAATCTCGGCGCCTACGTCCAGAGCCGCTACGAGTTTGGCCTGCCGGCTTGGGCGCCTGCGCCATTGGAGCCGGAAGGCAATCCGACGACGCCGGCGAAAGTCGAACTTGGACGCAGGCTCTTCTACGACATGCGGCTTTCGCGCGATGGGTCGATGTCGTGCGCAAGCTGCCATCGTCAGGAGCTCGCCTTCACCGACGGGCGCGCGACGTCGCCAGGCGTTGGCGGGGATTTGACGGCGCGCAATTCCATGTCGCTTGCCAATGCGGGCTATCAGCCGGTGCTCACCTGGGCCAATCCGCTGATGCACTCGCTGGAGCAGCAAGCGCTCGTGCCGTTGACTGGCCAAGAGCCGGTAGAGCTGGGTTTGGCCGGCATGGATGAAGAGGTGCGCGCGCGGCTTCAATCCGAACGCATTTATCGCCGGTTGTTTCGAGAAGCATTTCCGGAAGTGCGCGGCGAGATATCTCTGGCGACAATCACGCGTGCTTTGGGCGCCTTTCAGCGTACGATTATCTCGGTCCGCTCGCCCTATGATCGCTATCGCTATGAGGGCGATGTCGGCGCAGTCTCAGAAGCGGCTATTCGCGGCGAGGCGCTCTTCTTCAGCGAGCGGCTGGAATGCCATCATTGCCACAATGGCCTGCACTTCTCCGATACGGTTCTGCACGAGCGCAACCGATTGGGTGAGATCGCCTTCCACAATACCGGGCTCTACAATATCGATGGCCGCGGCGCTTATCCCGCGAGCAATACCGGCATCGCCGAGATCACGGGGCGTCCAGAGGACATGGGGCGCTTTCGCGCGCCGAGTTTGCGCAACGTGGCGGTGACCGCGCCCTACATGCATGATGGGTCGATTGCGACGTTGGACGAGGTGCTTGATCACTACGCGGCCGGCGGGCGCACCATTCACGAAGGCCCATACGCCGGCGTCGGGCGCGACAACCCGCTGAAGAGCTCCTTTATTCCGGGCTTCACGATCAGCGACCAAGAGCGCGCCGACCTGATCGCTTTCCTGCACTCTTTGACCGACGAAGAATTTTTGCGTGATCCGCGCTATTCTAATCCCTGGACTGAAGAGGAACGACGTCGATGAAACGCATTCTCATCGCAATGGCCGCGCTCGCCGTGCTGGCGCCGGCGGCTTTGGCGCATACGACGCTGGAAAGTACGTTGCCTGCGAGCGGCAGCGTGCTGACCCAGTCGCCGGCGCAAATCACACTCACTTTCGGCGAGCCGACGCGTTTGACCTCTGTGGCGGTTGCGACATCGTCTGGCGAGCGGCGCCTGGAATTCAGCCCGAGCGGAAGTGCAGAGACGTTCACGGTCGCGTCACCCGACTTGGTCGCTGGTCGCAATGAGGTGCGCTGGCGCGCCCTATCGCGGGATGGTCACCCGGTTGAGGGCGCCATCATCATCGTCGTGCGTACGCCCGCACAACACTAATGCTTGAGGCGATCGCCGCCGGCGTCAAAGCCATTCTCTACGCGGCAGCTCTGAGCGCGGGCGGCAGCGCGTTAGCGCGTGCGACCCTTATTGGCGCATGGTCTGACGGCGAGGCGCACATGCTGTGTATCGGTCGCCGCGCCGGCGCTGTGTTGGTTGCGGCCGCTTTCGCCAGCGCCGCGCTTTTTGTCGTGCGCCTGGGCAATTACTGGGATGTGCCAACGCTCTCGGCGATCTTCTTGTCGCCGC
>JBEBHI010000299.1:0-2090 GCA_040080935.1 Terricaulis sp. | reverse complement strand
ACGGCTTTTCCGGCGCCCATGTCGCCAGCGAGAAGAGCCTCGATCGCTTCGATCAGCAACGCGCGACGAAAGCGAGGATCTTTTTGTGCCCGGCTCTGCACCGTGTCCTTGAAAGAGCGGGTGAGGGGCATTGCGATCAGGTCTTTCTCTTGCGTTGTCGATAATCGATCCAGCGTTCCTGCGCCGCCTCGATATCCCGCTGCTGGCGTTTCTTGGTGCCGCCCGCCAACAGGATAATCAGGACTGTGCCCTCTCGGCCGAAATAGATTCGATAGCCCGGTCCAAAATCGATCCGCAGTTCTGAGACACCCGCGCCAACACTCTTGGCGTTGGACAGGTTGCCTTGACCGGCGCGCGCTAACGCGACTGTCACGCGCGCCGCCGCTGTCGCCTCAAGCGCATCGAACCAGGCGCCGAAAGGACTCTTCCCCTCCGAGTCCAGGTATTCCTCTATTTCCATATTGGTACCACAAATGCAACCAATGGAGCAAGTCGTCAGGCCGCCACGTCGGTCTTCTTTCGCAGCTCAGTCCGTCTGTGCAAAGCGCCGCGCCACGGCGTTCCCGAGTGCGCGCAGAGGCTCTTGCGATAGGTGGGCGTAACGCTCGGTCGTGCGTGACTGCGCGTGACCGAGCGCCTTACCGATCAGATAGAGGCTTTGACCGTCCGCGGCCGCGATCGATGCGAAGGTATGCCTAAGGTCGTGCAGGCGAACGTCCTCAATGCCTGCCTCGACCCGTATCATTTCCCAGGCGTCTTGCAGCGCGCGCGTTGGACCGTCACCGCGCTGTGCTGGGAACACAAACCCGAGCTCCTTGGGACTGAGCGCTTTCAGGTCGTCGACCGCCGCCGTGCTGAGGACGATCCGCTTACGACCGGTTTTGGATCGCAAAGCGCCGAGTGTGATGAGGCCACGATCCAGGTCGATTTCGTCCCAGCGCAGATCGCTGATTTCGCTTTTGCGCGCTCCGGTTAAAAGCAGCAGCCGGACGGCGGTCGCGAGCTCGCGCGAAAGGTCGCCCTCGTCTTGAAGCTTGCTCAAAGTGCGAAGGAGGTCCGCGATTTCATCCGACGACAAATAGCGTTCTTTGGCCTCCGACTCGTAGCGCTCCACGCCCTTTGCCGGATTGTGCGGCGCCAGCTTGCGTTTCATCGCCCAATTGAACATGGCCTGAACACAGACCACCGATACCGCGGCCGAACGCTTGCCGCCCCGTACCCGCGCAACGCCGCGCTTCTTGGTTTTTACCGTCGCGGCGGTTTTTCCTTCCGCGATGTCTGCTTGAAGTTTAGCAATATCCGCTGAAGTGACAGCCTGCACTTTGAGTGCGCCAATCAAAGGGATTACGTGTCGGTTCAGGTGTAATCGGTCGTTGTCCCAGCTGCGCGTGCGTTTGTTTGGTTTGTCTTTCGGACCGTCGCGAAGATAAAGCTCCACCAGGTCCGAAATGGTGTGGGCGCACCTCGCGTCTGTCTTTTGCTTCTGGGGATCAGACCCGTGATGCGCTTGGTAGAGCAGATCGCTTGCGCGTTGACGCGCTTGTTCAAGCGTCCACGGTGATCCGAATTTTCCGATCGTGTAGATCTTCTGGCGCCCGTCGACGCGATACTTCACGCCGAACGTCTTCAAGCCTGTAGGATAGACCCGCAAAAAGAGGCTGCGGATATCTGTATCCCATAGCCAGGTCTCCTTCTCCGGATTGGCGAGGGCGAGGATGCTCTTTTGCGTCAGTTTCCAAGCGCGTGCTTCCTTCGGCGGAGTAGTCTCCTGTGAAGGAGCAGTCGGGCATGCAGAAGCCAGCGGGTTTGCTCGCGATACCGGATGCGATACCAGAGAGGGGACAAGGCGAAGCGACATACTGAATCCGCAAACAGGAGGTCGGCCCGATACCACCGCGATACCAATGCGCCGGAATTCGGCGGAAACTCGGGTCCGGCTCACATTGAAGCCAATCACTCCGTCGGCCAGAAAGTCTATTGAAAATCTGGCGTTAGGAACGAGCAGGAAAAATGCGGAAGAACGCGGAAAATGGGCAGTTGCTGGATGGCATGCAGGAGGTCAGCGGTTCGATCCCGCTAGGGTCCACCAT